>NZ_JACJEV010000008.1:0-163322 GCF_014164235.1 Pseudoalteromonas sp. SG44-17
AGTATTATCAACAGCCGTTAGGCGGAGTCAGTATTGCTGATTTTAAAACAGATATGAGCCAAGGCTTCAGCCAATTAGCAGGACAAGGTCGCTCGGTTAATGCCGGTATCAGCTACGCATTTTAAGTAAATTACCTAAATGTAGCCATGATGTTTAGCATGGCTAAATTACAGCTGATCACAAAAATCTATAAACTGCGTTAACAACGGATTTTTGTATTTGTCTTTATGCATCACCAACCAAAACTGCCTTTGCATGGGGTGGTTTAAGTTAAGCTGCGTAACGCGGCCATCTTGTAAAGCGTACTGTGCCGCGAGTGACGATAAACAGCCCAGCCCTAACCCTTCAGCAACGCTGTTGATCAGTGCCTCTGTCGTGTTGAGTTCAAAACTTTGGCTCCAATTATCGATATGCGTAGCGAGGTTTTGTAAAAAGAATGAGCGTGAACCAGAGCCAGCTTCCCTTAATACCCATTCGCTGTTTGTTAAATCATTAAAACTAAGCTGTAATTTTGCAGCTAAAGGGTGGGATAGCGGTGCAATAATACACATAGAGTCTTGGCTAAACACGGTTGAGACTAAGTCGCTTTGCTGGGCTTGGCCTTCTATTAGTGCAATGTCGAGCTCAAAATCGCGCAGTTTTTGGCAAATAAGCTCAGAATTTGAAATAAAAACTTGCTGTGAATAATGCTGCTGTTGTTGGCGAAATCCACTGAGTATAAAGGGCAACACATGATTACCAATGGTATCGCTGGCACCTATTCTTAAGGTGCCGCTGGCTTTTGCTTGGGGCGAAAAAAGCGTATTAATATCATTTGCTCTGTGCAGTAATTCATCGGCCAAGGGCAGTAATTTTTGCCCTTCTTGATTTAAAATTAAGCGATGATTTACTCGGTCAAACAGTGGGTGACCTAACTGCTTTTCAAGCTCGCTAAGCGCCATACTGACTGCCGCTTTAGATAGATAAAGCCGCTCTGAGGCTGCGGTAAGTGTTGCATGCTGAGTAATACCTACAAACACTTTAAGTTGTTTAAGAGAAATATTCATGAGTTTTATGTTTAGTTTTTATGAACATGTGTTCTATATAATTAGATTTAACTAAACAAAATGCAAGGTTAAACTTCTGTATAAGATAAACAATGAGTGTGGAGTATAAACATGTTTAATTATATAAAAGCCAAAGTAATAACCGCACCTACCCCAATGGGTGGATTAGCATTAGGCATAGCCAGCCTTGGTTGGGCTTGGGAAAACATGTTTAATGCAAATGGCGCAGCGCAATACACTGGGGCGGCAATTGCGAGCGTATTATTATTAATACTTGGCTTAAAATTTTTACTGCACCCGCAATTACTAAAAGCCGATTTAGCGCACCCTGTTGTAGGTAGCGTTGTGCCTACTTTTGCTATGGCAACGTTGGTGGTATCTAATTCGTTAGGGCACGTTAATCCATTAGCAGGGGATGTGCTTTGGGTAGGCGCATTTTTATTGCACTTAGGATTTTTATTGAGCTTTGTTATTCATCGTGTTCGTGAATTTAAAATTGAACACATGGTGCCAAGTTGGTTTGTACCACCTGTGGGTATTATTGTTGCCGATGTAGCGTTCTCGGGTAACCCAGCACTGTTGTTTTTAGCACAAGCAGCACTTTATTTTGGCATGTTAATGTACGCAGTTATGTTGCCGTTAATGATTTACCGGATAATATTTGCTGAGCAAATTCCTGATGCTGCACAGCCCACATTAGCTATATTAGCGGCGCCGGCAAGCTTATCGTTGGCGGGGTATTTCACTGTAGTGACCCAGCCGTCGCCAGTGATAATTGGGGGGTTATTTGGTATTGCCATACTAATGACATTAATTATTTATACGGCATTTTTTAAATTACTACGCCGCAGGTTTTGCCCTGGGTTTGCTGCATTTACCTTTCCCATGGTCATTGGTGCTACGGCGTTATTTAAACTCGCGGATTGGATGCTAACTATGAATGTTGATGTACAGTTTATAAACCAAATACATCATTTAGCGGTAGTTGAATTGCTAGTAGCAAGCGCTGTGGTTGGCTATGTAGCGATCCGTTATACGCATTATTTTAGTTCCTTGGCTTTAAACGGCTTGAGGGTGTGAAATTGTAATAGTTTGAATACAGAACGAAGAGGCAATAATGAGGTTTTGCCTCTGCGGTTAATTATTATTTTAGCGGCAAGTAAATATCAGTTATTAAATCACACTCATCTACTTCATGAATGAGATTTAAGTAATGAAAGAAGCACGGAAAATCTCTAACTTCTTCAGTACTGTTTGGTAACCATTGACGATATAGATAATAAACAGTGTCGCTGATAGTGTCATGACTGCCAAAGTGCCTGACTAAAGCGCAGCGACCTGCCGGGATCTCACCATTTTTTACGCCGTATTGATTATCGCTAATTGGTTGCTTGACGCAGCCGGCGAAGTCAAAGCGAAAATCGTTGTCGTCAGTCACCGCAGGATCGCTATAAGGGATGCCATAAGTATCACTGGTTTTTACCGGTGATAAGCCTGACTCTTTTCGCCATTTAATAAACTGTGCGGCTGTTTCCATAAGCTTAGTGGCCGAACCGTTGTGGGTAAGCAACGCAACAGCTTGCGGTGCAAAGTGAACAATTTCTACTTTCATATTACTAACCTTTAATTCAGGTATTTTAAAGTCAAACTGCGCATGCCAATGTGGCCAGTTTGGTGTGCTTCTGAACTGAGTTGGGGATTGAGCAAAAACACGTTTGAAAGCACGACTAAAAGCTTCAGGACTTTCAAAACTTGCCTCTAATGCAATATCAATAATGCGTTTGTGATGCTCAAAAGCAAGCCGATAAGAGGCGCGCTTTAAGCGAGCAAATTGCGTGTACTTAGTAACGCTTACCCCCATTATTGAGATAAATAAACGATGAAAATGAAATTTAGAACAACAGGCAACGGCACTTAAACTATCTAATGTAAGTGGCTCATCAATATGGTGGTTTATATAATCACAGACATGATGGATGCGCTGTAGGTGCGTGTTTTTCATAGTTACTCGTTATACTTTTATTCAGAAGTGGCGTCAGTGTGACAAAGTAAGAGAATGCCTGCCTGATTGAAATTGCTCAAGTTGCTTTTTTAATAAAAAAGAGCCCAAAGGGCTCTTAACTGGGGGAATTAATAAGGATTGATAGGGGAGTAGAAGTTGTTGTTATTACCATTAATGCTCACGTCTAGTTGCATACCATTATGAGCGTGGCTAACCACATTGTAATTATCACCAGGTAGTAGCTTTACTCTATTAATATTTTGATAGTTTACTGGGCTCCCACATTGCAATGTCACTCTTTGCGTATTAGCCGTTTCTTTAAAGATGTAAACTTCATTGCTGCCGTCAACAACACCTGTACCAGAGGCATCGATGAACAGTGAGGTTGCCTCACTGGCTGCAATAGAAAAATACTGATTGCTGTGATGGCCTAAAGACACTATGGCACGCCCCATTCTGTCTCGTTCTTGGAAGTGTGTATCGGTTAAGCTGTTGTTTAATACAGGCACATCAATAAATCGACTGCTGAAGTTAAGTGTTTCGTGGCAAAAGTCAGTGACTACTTCATCTGATACTGCGCCAGCAACGCCATCTGGGTCGTACACGCTGTTTGCCATTAATGCCATGCCTGCAGACGTTCCGCCAACGACACCGCCCTTATCAAAAACGTGTTGCACAGCGGTTTGTACTTTTGTACCTTGCCATTGATTAAGATAATCAGATTGGTCACCGCCTGCAATCCATACAAATTCGGCACTGCGGATAGCCCAGTCAACATAGTCATCATTCGCTTTGTTGCGAGTATCAATGATCAGTGTTTCTACTGAGTCGGCATTCATTAAGTTCAGTAAATAATCGTTATAAGCGTCAGTACCAGAGGTTCTAAGCACAACAACATCGGCACCGCTGCCAACATGGTTAGCAACGCGATTACTAAATGCTTGATCAACATCGCTGCCACCGCCCATAAGTAATACAGCACCTTGATCAGCTGTTAATGTGTTGCATGAATCAGCACTGCCACCTTGTAAATATGCTTGTAATGAACCTGGCTTTGCAGGGCGAGAGCTATAGCCACAATCACCGCTGCCACTTCCGCCACCGGTGTTACTACCTTCACCAAAATTGACCGTTAAATCGTACCAACCTGTACCGGAGTAACGCGTTACTTTTACATAATAAGTACCCGTTGATTGTGCACTATAACTGCCTGTTTCTGGTACATTGCTAGTTGCCCCTTCGGCAACAGCAGATCCTGTTTCTTGGTATAATGCCCAGTCAAAATCATCGTTAGTGTTGTGCTCAAGGCTGACCTCAATAGGCCCGACTTGAGTTACTTCAAAGCTAAACCAATCAGTATCATTGCGGCTCAACGAGCCTGCAACGGTGGTATTACTACAAAGTTGGGTATTTGCATTGCTTTCAGTGTCGTTTGATTCAACTTCACTTGTTAAGCAAGCATTGCTTGCAAACGAAAAAAACATGCACGCGGCTAGTGATCCATTAAGAATTGAGAGTTTTCTTTTCATTATTGTTACCTGAATTTTAATTACATAGAAGCCTTCCTACTGCGAGGCATTATTGCTTTTAAATTATTCAGGTTTTTTTATTCGTCGAACCATTCACTTAAATGATAGTTGACAGAACATTCTTGAGGAGCACTAGGAGCGATAATAAATAGTTTGTTCATTTATGCCTCCTAAGTGATTATTGGTGTGTTTCAGCATTGTTGCTGAATATTCAATATTACAGTTAGATGTGCAATTTACAACTATTTATTAACTTTTATTTCACTTCGTCTCAAGCTTTTGTTTTTATTGATTTATCAACACGCTTCATCGTTTAAAGTGTCTATTTGCTGTTCTTGAGCGAGTAGTGCCAATCTTTCACGTTCAGCTTTAGACACATAAGCAGGCTTATTACTTTTATGTAATTTTGCATTTGCGCGCTTATCTTTGTTATTAAACTTTGTAACGATTTTCTTTCTGCGATTCATGATCGACCCCATAATTTTAAGATGCGCATTATACTTCGTTGTATGCAAATATGACTAATAAATTTATAAAATGTTTGTTATGTGGGCATTTTAAATGCTCTAACACATTAAAAATTTAGTTGCTCAAAAGTAACAAGATTTACTGATAGCTCATTTATTTTAGAAACTCAACTATCCCTATAATATTATCGTTTATATCTCCTGCGTTTTCTGTAATACCCCTTACTAATTTGATGACTAATCTTGCTCTTTTTAAAATTCTTAACTATTAGATATTATTGATTTTTGTTACTAAATGGTAGTGAATAGTAGTCACAATTAAAGTGTGGCTGTTAAAGAGTAGTGTTGTTAATTCTATGATTTAAATAGCTAATAAGAATGATACAGTCAAAGGATAAAATGATGTTTTTTAAGTCAAAGAATGCTGTTTTAGATAAACATAAACAAACTGACCCAATGACCTATCAGGCTCAAAAAGAGCTAAATGCAATTAAATCTAATATAGCTTTTATTAGTTTTACAGTGGATGGCATCATTGTTGATGCTAATAAACATTTTTTAGATGTAATGGGGTTTAAGCTTAGTGAGATTGTTGGCCAACATCATAAAATATTTTGTGATTCAGACTATGTAAATTCTGAGGACTATCGCCATTTCTGGCAAGATTTAAGTGCGGGTAAATCATTTGGTGGTACTTTTTTACGTTTTACAAAAACTAAGGTTCCTATTTATTTAGAAGCAAATTATTTTCCAGTTGTAGAAGATGATGGCAGCGTAAGTAAAGTTATTAAAATTGCCAATGACATCACGACTATAAATAATGTGTTGAAGAACAAAGATGCAATTCTTAATGCGCTAGATCTATCGTTAGCAGTCATTGAGTTTGATACACAAGGAAATATTTTAGATGCTAATGAAAACTTTTTATCAACCGTTCATTATTCACTTGAAGAAGTAAAAGGAAAACATCATAAAATATTTTGTGATAAAGAGTTTTATCTTAAAAATCCAGAGTTTTGGCAGAGCCTTAGTAAGGGACGATTTAATTCAGGTCGTTTTAAGAGATTTAGCAAAGATGGTCGCATTTTGTGGCTTGAGGCAACTTACAATCCAATCTTTGATGAAAACGGTAAGGTATATAAAGTTATTAAGTTTGCATCAGACATAACAGGGCGCGTTAACTTAGCATTTAACACGATTGATCAAGCTGCGACTATTTCAGAGGAAACCAGTCAAGTAACTTCCAATGCAGTAAATATTTTAGGCTTAGCTGTTGAAACATCAAAAAACATTGCTGAACGAGTTAATAATGCAACGGCAACAGGGAAAGAGCTTAAAATACAGTCTAAAAGTATAGTTGATATTGTGGTTACTATTCGATCTATTGCAGATCAAACAAACTTACTTGCACTTAATGCTGCAATTGAAGCTGCTCGAGCTGGTGAAGCTGGACGTGGCTTTGCTGTCGTTGCTGATGAGGTGCGCACACTTGCAAGTAATACCGCAGAATCGACCGCAGAGATAGGCCGTGTCGTTGAGCAAACTCAAGCGTTGATAAGTCAAATGGATGAACTATTAGGATCTGTCGCTGGTATTGCAAACGAAGGGCAAGAAAGTATTTTAGAAGTATCTCAAGGGTTAAGTGAAATTACGCAAGGGGTTAAACGTTTTGTTGAAATGGTTGATCAGATGAAACCTTAAGTTTCTTACAGCCTATTATTTACCTAGCTGCTTTGCTCTATGTTTTATTAATAATAAGTTGTCGGTCTATCGCAAAGCATTGTTCGTTATTAAGCCAGAGCGTTATAATTGTGATTCTTAGTTGTTAATTGAATGGGACTTGTTTTGAAAAAATTAGCTTTAGCTAGTATCGCTTTATTGGCCTTTAACGCACATGCAAAATTAAATAAGATTAATGACAGCGTTGCTGATTATGCTGTAAATACCTACCAAAGTGCGCAAATTCATACCTTAGCTAATTTAGTATCATTCCCGACGGTTAATAAAGACGGCATCAATACTCCTGATAATCCCGACTTTATTGGCTTTAAAGCTTTGTTAAAAATGAAAGCTGCTGAACTTGGTTTTGATTACCAAGATTTAGGTTACACAGTCTTAATTGGTATGGGTCAACAAACAGATAAAGTAACCATAGTAACCCATGGCGATGTGCAACCTGCCAACGCAAGTAAGTGGAAAAAAAGCCCGTTTGAAATAGATAGTACCTCAGAGCCAGGTAAATTAATTGCGCGTGGAACAGAAGATGATAAAGGTGCTATCGCAACCGCTTTATATGCAATGAAAGCTATAAAAGATCAACAGATCACACTTAATAATCGTATTGAGTTGATGATTTACTTAGCTGAAGAATCTGATTGGGGTCCGCTTGAAGAGTTTATGAAAAGCTATCAGCAGCCTAAATATGCGGTTACTATTGATGCGTCATACCCGGTGGTTGTCGCGGAGAAAGGTTGGAGCTTAATTGCACCAACGTTTAATGCTACCTCAGCACAAACAGGAGTGTATGTAAGTGAACTTACTGGCGGCGCTTTTAAAAGCCAAATACCAGAAGATGCGAGTGTGGTGTTACATAACGCCGATACTGCGTTAGTCAGCAAACTTAAACATGCAGCGAGTGCGCTTAACGCTGTGGAATTTAACTTTAGCGAGCAAGCTGATAGTGTTGTTATCAGCGTAAAAGGGTTGTCTGCTCATTCATCAGAGCCAGAATCTGGGGTTAACGCCATTGCTTACTTAGCAGAAGTTTTTAAAGGTGTTGAGCTTGAGAATAACAGTGATGGCCAAGTAATTGCGTTTATTAATCAGCTAATTGGTCTTGATATACATGGCAAACAGTTTGGTGATATTGCTTATAAACATGACTTTATGGGACCTATGACAGTAGCACCAACGCTTATTGAACGTAATGGTAATGAACTCACACTCGCTGTGAATTTACGTCGCCCAATGGGTAAAGATGAAGCGGTATTGCGTACGCAAATTGATACCGCACTGAGTAATTGGCAAGTGAGAAATAACGTAAAGTTATCTGGTGTTGATGTGGTGATTGGCACGCCAATGTTGCTCGACAGCGCACCTCATGCACAAGCATTGTTAGATATTTTTAAACATTTTACCGGTGATCAAGAGGCTGGGTTTGTATCTATTGGTGGTGGCACCAATGCCAAGTTATTTGATAATGCGGTATCGTTTGGGCCATCAATGCCAGGCAAGCGCTACACCGGTCACTCGGAGCATGAGTTTATTACAGTTGAACAACTTAAGCTCAATCTTAAAATGTATACAGCAATGATGATAAAGCTGGGTAATATGTAACTTAGGTTGTCATACACACAAAGTAAAACGCCGCTAAATTGCGGCGTTTTTTTACTTCTAAGTCGTTAATTAAGCTAAGTTAACGTTTCAAAGTAGTCGTTCATTTACAATTTTTTATATTAACAACGTTGATTTTCCATAAAACACTTAACATTTACGCGACTAAATGATAAAAAGTTTTATCGCCTACTGCGTTTAAAATAAATGGATAGTTGTAATGATGGAATTTTTAAACTTAGCGCTTACTTTCCCCACCGTTATTTTTTCAGCCCTGTTGTTAGTTGTGATGTTGTTTTGGCTAATAACACTTATTGGCTTTGCTGATATTGACATGTTTGAATCAGATCTAGAAATTGAAGCCGATGCGTCGCAAAGCTCAGGCTTGAGTTCATGGTTTAGCATGGGGTTTGGTGGCATCCCAATTACTGTATCTATTAGTCTCGTAGTGATGAGTAGCTGGTTGATCAGCATCTATGCCCATAAGTTTTTTGCCTACCTGTTAGGCGATGGTATGTGGTTTTATATTTTTGGCGTGCTAATGCTGGGCGTTTGTTTGCTGATTGCTATGCCAATTGCGGCCATTATTTCTCGGCCATTACAGCGCTTTTTTAGCAGCGCACAAACCTCGCAAAGTTCAGATTTACTGGGTTTAGAATGTATTGTTGTTACTGGCAAAGTAACTAATACATTTGGCCAAGCACGGGTTAAATTTCAAGGTACTGAGCAGTTACTTGAAGTTAGAGCTGAAAATGACGAGCAATTTATATCAGGTGACACTGCGGTGTTGCTTGAACACCTCAAAGAGCAACACTGTTACATTATTACCGCCAAACCTTGGTAATACCCTAGTTTATTTAGGGGCAAGTAACACATAATAAATCGATAATCACGTTAGGACATAACATGGAATTTTTAGATAATCTCATACCTATATTGACATTTGTAGGTATAGCAATCGCTGTTATTTTTGCTATTTTGCTAATTATCGGCAAGTTTTATCGCAAGGTAGAGCAAGGCCAAGCACTGATCATTAATAAAATGAAGAACGAGCCCGATGTCACCACTACGGGCGGAATTGTTTATCCTGTGATCCATAAAATGGAAGTGATGGACATTTCAACCAAGCGCATGGTGCTTGAGCGTAAAGATAAAGGCGGTTTGATCTGTAAAGATAATATTCGCGCCGATATCGCCATTACTTTTTATATTCGTGTTAACGAAAACAAAGAAGATATTTTACGCGTTGCTAAGCAAGTCGGTTGCGCCCGTGCATCAGAGCACGCCACATTGCAAGAATTGTTTGAAGCGAAATTCTCAGAAGCACTTAAAACTGTTGGTAAGCGAATGGATTTTGTTGAGTTATTTACTCACCGAAATGAATTTCGCGATAATATTAAAGAAGTGATTGGCCAAGATTTATCGGGTTATTCACTTGAAGATGTTGCTATTGATTACCTTGAACAAACCTCAATTGATAAGCTCGATCCGCAAAACATTCTCGATGCCGAAGGTATTCGCCGCATCACTGAAATGACTGCAGTACAAAATGTATCTACCAATCAATTGAAGTGTGATGAACGCGCTAAAATTGAGATCCAAAATCAAGAAGCCACCGAAAAGTCACTGGAAATTGAGCGCCAAAAGCAAGATGCCATGTCACGTCAAGTGCGCGAAATTGAAACCGTGAAAGCCCGTGAATACGCCGAAGCTGAAAAAGTACGCCAAGAAGAGCGCTTAAAATCAGAGCAGGCCCGTATTCAAACAGAAGAAGCGATTGGCATTAGCGAGCAAAATAAGCAACGTGAGCTTGATATTGCCGAACAAAACCGATTACGCGTTTTGGGTATTGAAGAAGAGAAAGTTGCTCGTTCACGTGAAATTGAAGTGATCGAACGTGAAAGAGAAACCGAAATCCTGCGCATCAATAAAGAAAAAGCACTGGAAGTAGAACGTAAAGAAATTGCCGATGTAGTGCGTGATCGCGTGATTGTTGAAAAATCAGTGGCTGAAGAAGAAGAGCGCATTAAAGATGTGAAAGTACTCGCAGGTGCAGAGCGCGAGAAGAGTGCGATGATCATTCGTGCCAAAGCCGAAGCCGAACAGTCATTAGTAAAAGATATCGAAGCTGCAAAAGCGCAAGAGCAAGCCGCAGAATATAAAGCTCGTGAGCTTGAAACAATGGCCAATGCGGAGCTTAGAATTGCTAATCAACAAGCTGAGTCGAAAAAGATTTTGGCGCATGCGCAACAAGTTGAAACAGCTGCTAAAGGGCTTGCTGAAGCGGATGTTATTAAAGCGAAGGCCGAAGCAAATGCAATTCAAGGTGAAACTGATGCTAAAGTAATGCGTCAAAAACTTGAAGCTGAAGCACAAGGTAACCGTGAAATTGGTTTATCTCAGGCGCAAGTACAAACAGCCATGGCTGATGCGAATGAGAAACAAGGTGAAGTGGAAGCGATTAACCTAGAGCGTAAGATGCGCGCCGAAGCAAAAGGGCTTGAAGAGAAGCTACAAGCCTTGAATGCGATGGATCAAGATGCTCGCGATTACGAAAGCTTTACGCTGCAGCTTAACCAACAAAAAGAGCTCGTATTGGCAAAAATTTCAGCCAGCAAAGATATTGCCGAGCATCAAGCACACATTATGGCGAAAGCCTTAGGTAATGCTGATATCAATATTATGGGCGGCGATGGTCAGTTCTTTAATCAATTTATGAGTGCAATCAGTTTAGGTAAATCAATTGATGGCTTAGTTGATGAAAGTAAAACCGTACAAACCGTATTTAAAGATCACTTAAATGGTGATCGTAATTTAATTGAAGACCTAAAAGGGGTGTTAGCTGGGGCGAATGGCTCAGCCGAAACACTTAAAAACTTCAACATGAGTAAGTTATTAAAGCAGTTAAGTAATACCTCTGCGGCTGAAAAAAGCCAATTACTAAGCATGTTAGGCGGTAACTTAGGTGGTGGGTTAGATGAGAAAATTAAACTAGATCCAAAAGACTAGCTTAATTTCTAAGTTCTCTCGTTGTAGCCGCAATAGTTTAACTATTGCGGCTAACTTCTATTAAATTTCAGGATAGGTTTCATGACGGACGCAACTCAACAAGCGCTAGAACAAGGCTCGTACGATTTAATTAAACGCCGCTTAAATAATTTTGGTGCTAGTTTAAAAACGCAAATAGATGATGTAAATACACAGCGTATTAACGAGTTTGGTAGCACTGATCTACAAGTAAAAGGGCGTGTTCGCGTTCGTACGGAGCAAAATTGTACCCCGCGCGATATCGTGATTATTGGCGATAAAGTTATCTTTGCTTACAACGTATTTTTGGGATTAAAAAAAGAAACCGCAATCAGTGATGTATTTAGTGTACAAAAGCTGGTGGAGCAAGACGACCATTACGAAATTGAGCCTTACCCAGAGACAACGCGTTTTTTAACCGATAGTCGTTTTATTCGTGATTTTGAAGAACTATATACCTACTACAAACAAACCAGCCTACAGCATTTATATCAACAAAATGGCAAGCTATTTGCGCTATTCCAAATCGGTGACAAGTTATCGGATGTGCGGGTTTTTCGCTGGGAAATTCACCCAGACAACACCATTAATTATATCGATAACCGCGGTGAGCGTGATATTCAACACGCACATGACTATGATTTTGAATGGCTCAAAACTGACCGAAGTAACCACATAGAAGGGCGCCATGCTCATATCAACATCGCCGATGAAGTGTTTGTTGAAACCATTGGCGGTTCACTGACCATTAAAATAGAAAACAGCACTGACACCGGTGAAGGGATTTATCAAGAAGCTGTTGATGATAAAAACCAATCCCTTGCTGACAGCGAAGTTGAGTACGCGCTGGTAGGCGACTTAGTGCTGCTAAAAATTCTCCCATACCGTGAAAAAACATGGCGTTACTTTATTTATAACACCCGCACTCAGCAGGTCATGCGCCAAGATGCAATCGGCAGTGCATGTGTAACTTTACCTGAAGATCACGGCATTATTTTTCCTGGTGGTTACTACTTACAATCAGGGCAAGCACGCTCGTTTGAAGAGCAAATAGAAGATTTAGAATTTCACCGACATATAAAGTCACCGAACGGCGAAGATGTTTTATACGTGTTTTACGAGCCAAGTGAAGGCCGTTATGCACTTTTTGCCTATAATATTATTGATAAAAACCTGCAAAATCCAATTTATTGTCACGGTTATGCTATTTACAACGATGGTATAACGCTGACTTTTAAAGCCGATAAAGACCAAGCGGAGCGAGTACACCCGATTCAAATTTGGCAAAGCCCGTTTGTATCGGCTGAATTTGCAGCCAATGCGCCGCCACTTACTAGCTTTTTTGGTAAAATAGGTAACCCCGATTTAGTTCGCGGTATTTCTGATTTATACAGTGTCTGTAAAGCCATTAGCGAGCAAAGCCCGACTTTATTTCATTACGAAGATTTAATTGCCCTTAGCCGGAATATCTTTGACCGTTACCATTGGCTTAACGAAAGCGAATTTGCGGAAATCGCACAAAACCTACACAGCATCAATGAAACCGCTGAGCAAGTGCTTGATGAGTTTGAAAAAGTCACCGAGATTCAAAACAAAGCCAAGCAAGCCTTGATAGATATTAATAAGCAATACACTGATGTAACCCGAGAAGTACGTCCTGATAGCTTTAAAGTCGCACCGCAATTTGTGCAAGGTATTGATGCATTAAAAATGCTCAAAGGGCAAGTAATAAGCCTTGAAGATATTAAATATATAGATATTGCTGCACTGAATAACTTACAAAGTGAGATTGATGCACGGCTGGTAGAAGTAAGCCAAGCAACTGCTGCGTTTTTACAACAAGACAGCGCGCTGGCGCCGTACCACGAAAAACTTAAAGAGCTTGAAGAGCTAAGCAGTAAAAGCGAAAGCGTTAGCGAGCTGAAGACCTATATCGCACAGTTAGATGCGCAAAGTGTAGAGCTGGATTTACTTAACCACACTATGCTTGATTTAGACATCGACGACAGCCGTGTGCGCACGCAAATCCTCGAAGATATCAGTGCTGTTTATGCGTTGGTTAATCGTGCTAAAGCGAGTATTGAAATCCGCCAAAAGAGCCTTGGCAGTGTTGAAGCTAAAGCTGAATTTGCCGCACGCTTTAAGCTTTTTTCGCAAAGTATTACCAACGCACTAAACAATGCTAAAACCCCAGAGGCGTGTGACGAGCAACTTTCACGTTTGCTTATTCAGCTTGAAGAGCTGGAATCGCAATTTAGTGATTTTGACGAATACCTGACAGAGATCATTGCCAAACGTGATGACGTATACGAAAGCTTTGAAGCGCATAAACAAAGCTTAATTGATACCCGTCAGCGCCGCGCATTGAATTTAGCCAATGCCGCCGAGCGTATATTGCAAGGCGTTAACCGCCGTGCGCAAAGCTTTACTGAGCTTGATGCATTAAATACTTATTTTGCCGCCGATCCTATGATCAGCAAGCTTCGTGCATTGACTAGTGAGCTTAAAGAGTTAGGCGATGAAATTCGTGCCGATGATATCCAATCAAAGCTAAAAGCCAGTAAAGATCAGGGCATACGTTCGTTACGTGATAAACAAGATATTTTCACTGACGGCGGCAATACAGTCAGTATTGGTAAGCACGCTTTTAGTGTTAATAAGCAATTACTCGATTTAACCTTATTGCCGCGTGACGAGCAGCTGATGCTGCACTTAACGGGTACTGATTATTTTGAGCCAATAACAGATGAGAAAAGCTTACAAACGTTACAGCAAAGCCGTCATTTGTGGCAACAAACATTAGTTTCTGAAAGTGAGGTGGTTTATCGTGGTGAGTATTTAGCTGCACAAATATTACTCGCTTGTGAAAACAGTGAGCATTCGCTGACTTTTGCACAATTAGAGCAGGCACAACGAGATAAACAATTATTGCAGCTGGTGCAAAAATTTGCTGAACCGCGCTATCAAGAAGGCTATGAAAAAGGCATTCATGACCACGATGCATGGGCAATTATTGACACCTTACTGACGCAAAAAAATAGTCTGGATTTACTTATTTATCCGGCTAGTTGTCGTATTATTGCGCAGTTATTTAGTGCGCAATTGTCATCTGCACAACTGAACGAATATTTCCATCAAGCGAGCAATGCTATTTTGATGGATAAACACTTTGCTGCGACCAGTTTTATCAGCACGTTAACCGCGCAGTTAAGTGAACAGATCAATGTCTTTTTAACTCAAGTTAGCAAATTATCTGCACGTTTTGCTGATTTATCCAGTGACTTGGCCGCAGCTTATTTAGTGCAACAATTAGCGCAACAAAAAACGGCAGAGCAACAGCTATTTATCGTTTCTCAGCAAGCTAAAAATTTAGCTGAACAGTTTAGTAGTGACGCTAAAGCCAAAGGTTATAGCAACGAGCTTGCTCAGGCCTGTGAAAACGTAAAGCAAACTGATGAGCGAGCATTATTATTTTTAAGTTGGCTTAATGCGTACTGCATGCAAAATCCTAAAGTGTCGGCGATGGTGCAGGCGGAAGCGGCTAACTACTTGCATCTCAGTGCCACCACAACATTAAAATACACTGTGTTGGACGTCACCCCAAACACCCAAGTTGAGCGTTTAATGGGGCAGCATAAACGAGTGCAAGAGCAAACTTTACATGTTGATTATGCAGAGTTTTATGCCAGAACTCGTAAATACATCACAGAGCAAGTACCGGCTTTTGAGCAGTATCATGCACTGCGCAGTGATATTTTAGCGGCGCAAAAAGAACGTCTGCAACTTGAGGAATTTAAAGCCAGGCCACTTAGCTCGTTTGTACGTAATCAGCTAATCAATAAAGTGTACTTCCCAATTATTGGTGATAACTTAGCAAAACAAATTGGCTCAGCAGGTAAAAACAAACGCACTGATTTAATGGGCATGCTATTACTGATCTCGCCGCCAGGTTACGGTAAAACCACCTTAGTTGAATACGTTGCTAACCGTTTAGGGCTGACTTTTGTAAAAGTAAATTGCCCGTCGATAGGGCACGATCAGGTGTCACTCGATCCTGCTCAAGCCATTAATGCTACTGCTGAAAAAGAGATTGCAAAAATCAATCAGAGCTTTGAAATGGGCAATAACGTGATGCTGTATTTAGATGATATTCAGCATACTAATCCTGAGTTTTTACAAAAGTTTATTTCTTTGTGTGATGGCTCAAGACGTATTGACGGGGTGTGGAACGGTAAAAGTAAAACCTATGATTTACGCGGTAAAAAGTTTGCCGTAGTGATGGCAGGTAACCCGTATACGGAATCTGGTGAGAGCTTTAAAATTCCTGATATGTTGGCAAACCGCGCCGATATTTATAATCTTGGTGATACCTTAGCCGGGTGTGAGCAAGAGTTTGCCATGAGCTTTATAGAAAATGCGCTAACATCTAATGCAGTATTAGCGCCATTGGCTAACCGCAACATGGAAGATTTATATAAGTTAGTGAGGATGTGTCAAGGCGAAGATATTTCATTAAATGAGCTTGAACACGGCTATTCACAAGCGGAAGTTAACGAAATTAAAGCGGTACTTATACGACTAATCACTATTCGTAATACCGTATTAAAAGTGAACGCCCAGTATATTGCCTCAGCCGCGCAAGATAATAATTACCGCACAGAGCCGCCATTTAAATTGCAAGGCAGCTACCGTAATATGAATAAAATGGCAGAAAAAGTCGTTGCTGCCATGAATGACGAAGAGCTAGAAAACTTGATTTGTGACCATTATCGTGGTGAAGCGCAAACACTCAGTAAAGGCTCTGAAGAGAACTTACTTAAACTCGGTGAACTGCGTGGCACCTTAAGCGCAGAACAGCAGCAGCGCTTTAGTCAAATTAAAGGTGACTTTGTACGTTTAAATAAACTTGATGGCGCCGGCAGTCCGGTGATGATGGCGGTGGAGCAAATGGGTTATTTGCATCAATCACTGGAAGAGATTGCCGGTAAACTTAGTAAAAACAACCTAAGCCACGATTACAGCCAGTTATTACAAAGTGTTGGTGTGAATATTCAAGGTTTAGATAATAAACAAGCAATTAGTAGCATAGCGCAATCGCTTGATAATGGTTTTGTGCAAACGCCTTATATGGCAAGTTTAGAGCAATTAAGCCGTGCTATAGCTGGTAATAACTGTCAGCCACACTTGCAGGCGTTAATTGAGCAACTTGCAGCCCTTGATAATAAAGAGGCTGTGAATGCGCTAACTGCAGCGGTTACCAGTAACAATAACCAAACGTCATTTACTGAGCTTGTTAATGCAATTAACCAACAAACTCAAGGTATCAATAATAACAATGTGCAGGCTCAGTTTGAAAAATTGATTGCTGCATGGGGCGCGAAATAGCATTTAAATTAACCACAAAGGAAGCAATATGGATATCAAAGTACCTGAACTACAAGGAATGATGGGTAAGGCTACGATTTCGGCAATTTACGTTAATGAGGGGGATGCCGTAGTACGAGACCAAACTTTATTTGATGTTGATTTTGATAAAGTGGTGTTGGAAGTGGTTGCTGCCTCTGCCGGGGTTGTTCATAGCTTTAGTGCCAAGCAAGGAGATTTAGCTATATCAGAGCAAGTGGTGATGCAACTGAGAGAAAAAGTTGCTGGTGAGCAAACAACATCAGAACAATGACTCTTACAGATGAACTCGTCGAGCAGGATTAGCTGCTCGGCGTGTTTATTGATGTTTAATAACTAAAGTGCATTATAAGGCGGGTTTAATTGGCGCTTTTGAAACGCTAGAATCGCAGTATTTTTGATTATACCGTCTTCAATATTAATCGCACGACGGATAGTTTCATCTTTTTGCCATTGTGCCTTGCCTGCTAATACTGTAGGTAAGTATACAATCATGGCGGCTGAGATTGAACGTGTTGCGCTTTCCCATAAATAACTAGGTGTATGATCAACCGCGTAATAATCAACGGTTTCATAGCGAAACATCGGATTTGCAAATGTGGTGGGTTTAGCAAAAAAGAACCCCATACCTTCGTCACAGCTTACATCTATAATTAAACTGTTTGCTTTTAGGCAGTCCGCTTCAGATTCAATAACAAAATTAACTGGGTTTGCAGTTTCTTGAAAAGTGCCATTTACGATAATATCGGCTTCGCTAATGAGCTCCGTTAGTGGCCGTTGCGTCCCATCGTGTTCAACCACCATCATCCGTGCTTCATCGTGTTGGCCTTGGCGAACTTTAACGTAATGGCAGTCCAGGATCTCTTCGCGTACTTCGTGATCGGGGCGCTGGATGCAAATTGTAATATCTCTAAAACCATGGGCTTTGAGTGCATAAATTGCACCGCGACTAACAGCACCAAAACTAAAGATGATGGTTTTACGCTGATCACCATAATGTCCGTCAATGCCTTTAAGCTGCAGTGCATGTAATACCGCACAGTAGCCGGCCATTTCGTTATTTTTATAAAAAGTATGACGGCCAACATTGCCTTGTGGCGACCATACAAACATATCTTCAAACGCAATGAGAGTGAGTTTTCTATCAAGTGCAGCTTGGGTTATTTCGCGTTGCTGTACGCAATGTACGTAGCCCCAAAGGGTTCCACCTTCACGTAGCTCTTGTAAATCAGCAAGCACCGGTTTGGCGATGATCACGGTGCCTATTTGGGTTAAAATATCACTGCGACGTGCAACACCAGCGGTTAATGCGGCTATTTGCGCATCGCTCACATTAAAAGCTTCGCCGTAGCCTTGTTCAAAGATCAGTTGTTTTCTAAGTTGTTCTGGAATGCGCTTAAGGTGGTCTGGGTGGATAGGGTAACGTCGTTCATCTGTCTTGCGTGACGTACCAATTACGCCAATAGTTAATTCACTCATGCTATCGCCTTGTTTAAAGTATGCTGAGTTCATAAACGAATGATGCTACTTCGCCAACAAACTGTGGGCTGTTTTACAGGCAAGCGAAACACTTGACTGTAAACAATGGTCTCAGTAAAGGGTTTTGTTATTTACTAAATTAGTATTTTTAATATAAAGCGGTTTTAAATCAGGTGGTTAACTTGCATAGAATGACAAGTTGAAAGTAAATATGACATAGCCGCGATTGGCTTCTGCGTATTAGCATTTGAGTATAACAGTAAAACAGTGGCGCATGCGGTTAACACAGCAATAAGAAAATTAAACAAGTACAATGACTGTGGTGTATTTTGTGATGAAAGGACTCGATACAGCGAGTCCCACTTTTTTAGCAGCTTACTTTTCTGCAGAATATGGGTCTTCAGCCATTAGGTAGGCTCTCAAATCTGCTTTTTGCGGTTGTGCATTAAGCCATGTTCTGAGTTCTTTCACTTTTGTATAAGTGTCTGCGCCGAATTTATCAGCATATATGTCACTAAAGTTTTGCTTGGTACTTTGCTCTCTAATTTGGTTTTGCCATTGCTGTGTTACTACTGCATTCAAAGTACCAGCTAAGCCTTCTTCTTTTAGTAATTCCCACTCACCTGCATCTAACCAGATCCCACCTACTGGTGCGCTGTAATCAATACGATGGTCAGTTGATGAAGAAATACGAAACTTACGCATAATGACCCCCGATACTGGGCAAATTAATGCTTTTTTAGTGTCTGTAGCGTCGGCTTCGAATGAGATATTGTCAGCAAATGCAAAGTTTGGGTTACGCTCTTTCCAAGCTGCAAAGTCTTCGATTAGTATCCAGTGGCCATTACAGTGCGTGCATGTGTGCGAACGAAATTGACCTTCAATAAAACTAGGTTTAAGTAAACCATATACCCAAGTTATCTTAAAATACAGAATTCAGCATTACACAGGGGATTAATATCAAGGCGTTACTTTGCAATAATGGTAATCCCTTTTAAGAAGTAACAACGCGGAGAGTAATTTCCTGTGGAATGCCCGAAGGGTTGGTTTAAACGCAACTTATACTGCGTTATTGATTTTAACAATAGAACCACTATTATTTGCAATCAATGCCTTGCCTAAGTTGCGTTTAATTCCAACTGAACCTCGTATTTTAAGGTAATTTGGGTATACCAATTTACAATTCATAGTATCCCTTAATTTATTTTACTTACCCTGAAAAACCACCGTTAGGATAATTATTGCTATTTATTATTAATAATAACAATGATGTTACCGTATTTTTAGAATCAATAACAAAGCTTTGTTCTGTTTAACTGCAAATTTTAGCTAGCGCGTTGACTCTTCGTTTTTACTGCGTTTACAGCGCTGCGAGCAGTAAATAACGTTATCCCAGTCGCGCTGCCATTTTTTACGCCAAGCAAAATCACGTTTGCAAGTGGGGCAGGTTTTTTGCGGTAAAGTTAGTTTTTTATGAGCCATTGTGATGGTTTGTCTTTGTACTTTTTGATCTAGGGGCGATGCTTACATGCTTTTTTAAAATCGCAGGAATAGCGCGCTTAACCTCAATACGTTCGCGATATTGCCAAAGCCGTTCTCTCGCTTCTTTAGACGCTTTGGTTAAATCAATCATCGGTGCAGGGTAATCGTCACCTAGTTTAAAGTCGTTAAATAATGCTTCCATGGGTGTTTGCTCCCAAGGTTCATGCAAGTATTCTACAGGCAGCTTTTCAAGCTCTGGGCACCATTTTTTTATAAATTCACCGCTCGGGTCTTGATCCTCAGATTGTTTAATCGGGTTGTAATGTCTAATAGTATTAATGCCCGTAACCGATGCTTGCATTTGTATTTGCGGGTAGTGGATCCCCGGTTCAAAGTCTAAAAAATAGTTAGCCAACGGCAGGCTTGCATGTTGCCAGCTGATGTTTAAATGATGCGTAACAAAACTAACTAACATAGCGCGCATTCTAAAATTAATATAACCGGTGGCTTTTAAACAGCGCATACAGGCATCAATAATAGGAATACCGGTTTGCCCCTGTGCCCAGCGTTCAATATCGCTAGTAACTTGTGCGTCATCACGATATGGAAATGCATGGTACCCCGGATTTAATGCTTTTAATTCCATGCTGCATTCGCTTTCAAACTTTTGCATAAAATGGCAATGCCAGTGCAGGCGAGATACAAATGCAGCAAGCGGGCGCTTCCAACCTTTTTTATCAGCATGAGTGCTATGATATGCGTCAATCGCCATTTGATACACTTGCCTCAGGCTGATATTTCCCCACGCTAAATAGGGCGATAGCCTAGAGCAATGAGTACGGCTTAAACTAGGGCTAGATATTCCTTTTTGATAACCCTTACCGCGTTCAGCAAAAAAACTTTGCATTACTTCACGGGCAAGTCGTGGGCCCCCATGCTGAAAATATTCATTATCTTGCGTATAGGCACTAGGCAGCTTGGGTGTTTTATAGTCAGTAAGGGGGAGTGGCTTTATTTGCTTCCAGTTAGGTATAGCAATAGGTGCTTGCATGGTTTGTTGCCAGCGTTCGTTCCAATTGTGGCGATTTTTTTTGCCACGTATCACAGCCCCGGTTGGCGACTCTAACCAGTTAATATGATGGTGTTGGCACCATGCTTTAATGGTTTTATCACGTTCAAAAGTGTTGTTTAGCCCTATTTCTTGATGGCTAAAAATGTTTGTGATTGCAAACTGCGAGTGAAGCGATTCAAGCAGGGTTTGCATGTCTTCATTAAATATATACACGCGGCTATTAAAGCGAGCTAGTTGGGTATTTAAATCAACAATTGATTGATAGACAAAGCGCCAATGCCGCTCGTTGTAATGCCCATCGTCAAGCAGTAAAGGTTCAAAGTTATAAATTAATAGTGTGGGCAGGCAATTACTAAACGCATTTTTTAAAGGCTGATGATCGCTTAGGCGTAAGTCACGTTTAAACCAGACTATGTTTATTTTTTCTTTCATACTGGTGATATCAAAACCGTATCGTTTATAAATAATTAGGCATAAATAGTTTTATACGTATTAAATGTAAAAGTAGTTTAAAAGCGATTTTGTTAGACGACTAAAACTAAAAATATGAGTTTTAGTCGTTAGTATAGAGGTTACAAATAGGCTGCTTGATTGTAAGTGCTCAGGCAGACAGGTCTTGCTGCGTTGGTAAAGCGTCGAATGCACCAAACTTTGCGACAGTTGAGGCGCCACACTTAGTTGCAAAGTCGATTGCTTTTAATACGTTTTCAAAATTATTGACCCAATCAGTAAATTCGTTTTTATCACTTACTAGCGAAGCTACTTGGTATAAAAAACCGCCTACAAAAGCATCACCGGCAGCTGTGGTATCTACGACATTCGCTGGTGGACAAGGATATGTACCACTAAATGAGCATGAGGAAAATGTAATTGGCTCGCCACCATCAGTCATTAAAACCAATGACACGCCATTGTCTACCCAGCTTTTTATTGCGGTTTCAATATGCTCAATGCCATACAGGGCTATCAGCTCATCTTTACTTGCTTTAATAACATCAACCGTTTTAGCTATATCATTAATAATGGATGGGGCTGTAAGTGGTTCATCCCAAAAGGCAGGTCGAAAATTAATATCAAAGCATGTAACCGAGTCTGCTTCTTTAAAGTGTTTTAGTGCATTTAACGTAGTATTTAATACGTTAGCCTTAGCTAAAGAGCCTGAGCAAAAACTCACTATTTTAGGGGCTGCAAATAAAGAGGGGGTTAAATCGGAAATCTGCAAATCATAATGCGCGGCGTCTTTATCGTAAAAATCAAATGTACGTTCACCGCTTTCATCTAATGAGACAAAGGCTAGTGCAGTTTTACCTTTTTTAGAAAAGCTAACATGTGATGTTTTAACATTATTTGTATCGAGTGCCTTTATTAAAAAACGACCAAACGGATCATCGCCTACCTTACCAAGCAATGAGCTCAAACCGCCTAACTTTGCTACGGCGACAGCTACATTTGCGGGGGCACCTCCTGCAAATTGAGTGAATCCTAGCTCGCTGCTTAATACTGTTTTATCTATACAATCATTTGAGAGTAAATCAATTAAGGCTTCACCAATTGCAACTACTTCCATTACGTTATTCCTATAAAAATTGTCAGGGTATCGTCTCGTTTTAAACGATACCTTTGGTTAAATCTAAGCCTTGACCACCAAGACAGTTATTGATTTTGGTGTCAAAAAATACGTCGCTTTATGTATCTTCTCGAATCAAGCCAGCTAACTTAGCTGGGTTAATGGCATTGATAGATTCACTCTTTTTTGACCAGATGTGCCCGTTACGATTATGTGCCCAAATCCTAAACCATTTTTTGCTTTTTGTTGCGTGTGATTACAAACTTGCTGTTTTATCAGCCCGCCTCACCAGTTTGGGCAAATTTGTAAATAGAATGTAGAGAACTAAAAGAAATAAATCAACTATTATTACTTATTTTTTTGTACAAGTTTATGGAGTTATTTAATTGAATTTATTTGCGGGTAATCCAGAATATCAAAGCGCCGGCGAATAGCGCCGGCTGCTTGATAAATTTATTGGAAGCTAGTTGTGGGAAAGGCTGACGTTATCTTGAGAAAAATTTATAATTAACGGTAGGTTAGCGCAACCTATTGATTGAGCTTTAGCACCAATAGAGCCGCTTTGTACGGCACAGCGATATATGCCACGATGATCGGCTTGGCTTAATTTTAACTTTGTTGCTAATACTATTTTTTCTCTTACATTGATAGGGATTGCACCATCAATCACAATGGCTTCAAAATCAAAAATAGCCAGTGAGCACAGTGCTGCATAGGCAAGGCCATCTGCAACTTGATCTATCCATTTATCTAAAACAGGGCCTAAATCTCCCCAATATTTTTTTGAACTCCACACTATGTCGGTATTGTAACCATCATCTTTAAGCATTTTTTCAAGTATATACAGCGAAGACTGCATGATCAGCTGTTGCGATGTTAGTTGGCCTTCACTATTGAGTACAGGCCTTGGTAATGAGCCAATAGCTCCCGCATTGCCTTTTTTACCAGTAAATAAGGTTTCATTTATAACGACTCCACCACCAATAAAAGTGCCAATAAAAATGTATAAAAAATCAGTAAAGCGAGCTGGGTTGCCAAAGCTCAGCTCTGCTGAGCATGCTGCGGTATCATCATTACATACATAGACAGGAAGAGAGATGATCTGATTGATTCTTTGTTTAAAATCGAAAGACTTCCACTCATTCATTACTTTCTTTGGTGCGCCAGCTTCTTCAGTCCAATTCCAAATTTCAAAAGGAGTTGCCACACCAATACCTAGAATACGCTCGGCTAACTCGTCACTTAAGCTCATTTTAAGTACGCTGATACCTTTTTCAAGAAAAGTGAGCAGACTATTTACAGTAGGGTAGGCACAGTACTCATTTAAGGTTGCGCGTATATTTCCGACCAAGTCAATTAAGGTTAAATCATAACTTCGGCGACCAACTTTTAAGCCGATGCCAAAAGCACCATCAGGATTTAAGGCAAACGGAATAGTGGGTTGGCCAACACGGCCACGCTGTGGCTCTTTTCTTATTAATAACGACTCGGCTTCTAAGCTATTGATAATAACTGTAACGGCTTGTGCAGAAAGACCCGTTTTTTGTGCTATCTCGGCTTTTGGCGCACTCCCTTGTTGACGAATTAAAGACATAATTCGACGTTCATTGTGAGCACGCAAGCCAGATTGGCTTCGGCCTTCTTGTGAGACGAGTCGAGGGTTTTTAGCTTTGATAATGATTCCTGTCTAATCTGTTATTGTCTTGAATAACTTAACTAATTGTACACTGAGCGGACATACTTGGCGACAGCATTGGTTTTATTACTGTGCTGATCATTTAATATTAAATTAACGACAGAGTACAATTAAGTATTGTTAAATGTAATAAATAACTATAGTTGATTTATTGACGAGGTGATATTTACCTGTTTAAATGCTTTACTCAAAGTTAACAACTGAGACATGGCAATGACCACACACACACATACAAAAACACCTCTTGTCTCTAAGGAGATGGTGGTTCCCTTTATTTTGCTTGTACTTTGCTTTGCAGCATGGGGTGCTGCAGCAAATATGACTGATCCGTTAGTTAAAGTATTTAGTAAAATATTTACTATGTCTTCAGTGCAATCGGCACTTGTACAGTTTAGCTACTATGGCGCCTACTTTTGCTTAGCCATTCCTGCCGCTTATATAAATAAACGCTTTTCTTACAAAACGGGAGTATTGACAGGCTTAGGCATGGCTGCGATGGGGGCATTTATGTTTTATCCCGCAAGCCAAGCAATGACTTACGGCTTTTTTTTAGCCGCTTTATTTGTGTTAGCTGGTGGTCTATCTATTTTAGAAACTTCAGCAAACCCCTATGTGATGGGAATGGGAAATCAGCAAAGTGCAACCCGTAGATTAAATTTAGCGCAATCTTTCAATCCTGTTGGTACTAATATCGGTGTGTTTTTAGCCGCAACCCTTATTTTACCTAGCCTAAATATAGCTTCCTCAGATGAGCGTGCAGCTATGAGCGCTGAGCAACTAACTCAGGTAATAAAAGCAGAACTAGATGCGGTTATGGTGCCTTATGTGGGTATGGCTTGCGTACTTGTGCTTATTTGGCTGGCAATTGCATTTACTAAAACATCTAACTTTTGCAAACAAAAAAAGGTATCTAAGCATGTCGATTTTCGTGCAACCTTTAAACGATTATTTAAAAATACACATTATCGCTTTGGCGTTATTGCGCAGTTTTTTAATGTTGCAGCGCAAACCTGTGTATGGACCTTTACCATTCAATACGTTATGGAAGCACTTGATACAAACGAAGTGACCGGTGGAACGTTTTTGCAATACAGTATGATCACTTTTCTGTTCTCTCGGTTTGTGATGACATGGCTTATGGGATTTATTAGACCAGCAAAACTATTAATGGCAACCTCTGTAATTGCGACGCTACTATGTTTATATATGGTGCAAATGCCAACTATAAGTGGGGTTTGGGCTTTAGTTTGTATATCGGCTTGTTTATCGTTAATGTTTCCCACTATTTACGCAATTTCATTACATGGTTTAGGCGATGATGCAAAGTTAGGTGCTGCCGGATTAGTAATGGCTATTTTAGGTGGAGCGATAGTACCCGTGGTACAGGCTGTATTTATTGATACCTTCAGTGTCGCTTTTTCTTATATTGTGCCAGCAGGCTGTTTTATTATTGTGGCTGGTTATGCAGCATTTGATTTAAAAACAAAAATTAGAACATTTAATAATGTGGCACCTTGCTAAAATGTACAAAACCGAGTCTAAAAGGCTCGGTTTTGTATGCTACAACTTTTATTCTCACCACCGCTATTCTTTAAGCATTATTAACTGCTTAACGGCCAATCTGCGGCATCTAACGAGTCTATAGCGTGTACCTCATCACCTTGCCAGTGATTAATAAATTGATTATTAGCATCGTAGGTTTGGGTTTGCTTTACTAAATTGAAATGCCTACCCGAGCGAGGATCCGCGCCAACACCTGCAAGGTATTGCCAATTTCCCCAATTAGATGCCACGTCG
The DNA here is from genome assembly GCF_014164235.1 of Pseudoalteromonas sp. SG44-17. Lineage (NCBI taxonomy): Bacteria > Pseudomonadati > Pseudomonadota > Gammaproteobacteria > Alteromonadales > Pseudoalteromonadaceae > Pseudoalteromonas > Pseudoalteromonas sp. SG44-17. The sequence continues at coordinate 25,901 of NZ_JACJEV010000008.1, forward strand.
TAATCAATCAGTTGTTGTTCAAAATAAGCAGCGCCAAAGCGCCAATCTAGCTTGAGCTCGTTTACCAAGCAGCTTGCAACTAATTGCCGGCCACGATTTGACATATAGCCGGTTTTATTCAGCTGTTTCATACATGCATTGACAATGGGATACGGTGTTGTGCCTGTGCACCATTGCTTAAATCGCTGTGGGTAAAAACTGGTTAGTGGCTTACGCTTTGTAATTCCGGCAAAAGAAAATAACTTATTGCCATAACGCAGGCTGTATAGTTGAAAGTATTCACGCCACAGTAATTCAAAATAAATCCAGTAAGTTGAGTCGTTTGCGCCATGAATGTGCTCATAATTACGCAAAGCGTTGACTATTTGCCGAGCACTAATGCAGCCATTAGCAAGCCAAGGAGAAAACTTGGTTGAGTTTTCAATACCAGCTAAAGCGTTGCGAGTTTCTTTGTAGGTAGATGGATTAGCACTTGAAAAGTAATCAGCTAGATGATCAGTCGCACTTTGTTCACCACCTGCGAATAACGTTCGTTCTTTACTGACATTAGGCAATGTAGTTGGCCAAGGCATTGGAGCAATTAAAGGTCTGGCTATGTACACTGGAGGATCTAAAAGTGTATTTATAGTGGGCGTTGTTTGCTCAATTAGCTTTCTGAATTGGCTAAATGTTGCTGGCAGTTCATTAATAGTAAAAGGAAGTTGCTGGTTGTCATATAAGGTAAATGTATTAGCTTGTTTAATAACAAGATCACCATGATTTTTCGCTACATTGAGTAGCGTTTGCTGCTCATCGTAACCAATTTGTTCACTGCAATATAGAGTACGCACGTTGTGATGGTGATAATAATGTTCAATCACCTCATGAGCAGCTTGATGGTAGATCACTAAATGTTGCCCATAGTCTTTCAGAGTATTGTTTAACTGTTGTAAAGATTGCGCTAAAAACTGCCAGCGATGTTGTCCCATTGATTGGCAATCATGGTGATTGCTTTTAAACCATTGAGGGTCAACACAATATATAAAGCTAAGTGCTGTATCTTGCTTTGCAGCAAGAGAGATTAGTGCGTTATCGCTTAGTCGTAAATCGTTAGTAAACCAGTACAAAGAGTGTGTCATAGTAATAAAGCGTTTTTTTCATTTACTTTGTCTTTAATACGTAACAAAGTGAAAAGGCGTTTAGTTTAATGAGTTTAAATTTAATGAGGTGATGATGTATTTTGATTTAACTGATCCTGACGAGCAAAAAGGGGCATACAGTAAATTGGTTGGTGGGATCACGCCAAGGCCTATCGCATGGATAAGCACGTTAAGTAGTGATGGCGTGGCGAATATTGCGCCGTATTCATTTTTTACCGTGGCAAGTGTAAACCCGCCAGTGTTGAGTGTGACTCAGGTAAATCCAGCTGAGAATCAAAACAAGGATACCTTAAACAATTTACTGGCCACAAAAGAGTGCGTTATCAATGTGGTCAGTCATAATCTGGTGGAGCAAATGAATCAAAGTTGCGGTAATTTTTCTTCGCAAACTAGTGAATTTACGGCTGTGGGGATCGCATCATGTGCAAGTCAATCAGTAACTCCATTGGGGGTGGCAGCAGCTAAGGTTCGTTATGAATGTAGCTTACGTGACGTGGTCACTATTTCTGAACAAGCAGGTGGCGGGCAAATGATGTTATTAAATGTAGTTGGTATTTATATTGATGAAAGTGTACTTGTTAACGGCTATATTGACCCAAGAGCTTTAAATACCGTTGGTAAAATGGGCGGAGATTACTTTACGACAACGCATGATTTATTTAGCTTGGCTAGGCCAGAGATTTAGCTGAAATTTTACGTTTATACCTTTTACGTATAGTAAAAACCGTGCAGTAAAAAGCCAAGTAATAATTACTTGGCTTATATACGGTTAATTTTTTAGCTTAGTTGAGTGCCATAGTGAGAGATATCTCAGCATTCATTAATTTTGAGATAGGGCAGCCTTGTTTGGTTTGCTCGCACAGTTTTTTAAATTCTGATTCAGCAATACCGGCAATTTTTGCCTCTACACTTAAGGCTATATGACTAACCTCAAAGCCATCATCCACTTCATCTAAACTAACCACTGCACTGGTGGTGATATCATCAGCAACGTAATTTGCTTCAGTTAACGCAAGTGATAGCGCCATACTAAAGCAAGCACTGTGCGCCGCAGCTATTAGTTCTTCTGGGTTAGTGCCCGCTTTATCTTCAAAGCGCGTATTAAAACCATAGGGCTGATTATCTAAAGCGCCGCTTTCGGTGCTAATTTGACCTTTACCAGATTTAATATCGCCAGACCAATGTGATTGTGCAGATTTCTTAATCGTCATACTCATCTCCTTTGTAATAATTTCGCTAACTGTGAAAAGATTTCACCTTTGCATAGCGAAATGGGCGGTTTATAGAGAGTGTTGCAACATAAGCACCAAGTTTACAAAAGTATTGAATGTTGAGTTACACGGATCCACTGACGATAAGAATGTGTAATAAATGAAATCAGCATGGCTAACTAAAAAGCGGTCCTTACTGACCGCTTGTTTATCAAAAAATTAAAGTGCCGATACGTAATCTGAAATTTCTTTACTAGCGGCGTTTTTGCTGTCATCACCACCTGGCATATTTAGGCCTTCAGCATAAATAAAGTCCACATCGTTGATACCTAAAAATGCAAAAAAGTCTTTTAGATACTTAGTTTGCGTATCCATATCAGTACCTAAGTACATACCGCCACGAGCAGCAAGAATAACTACTTTAGTGTTTTCAACTAACCCAACTGGGCCTGTTTCAGTGTATTTAAACGTAATGCCAGCGCGAGCAACACGATCGATCCACGCTTTTAATGTAGATGGAATACCAAAGTTATACATAGGGACGCCCATCACGATGAGCTTATTATTTTGCAGCTCAGTGACCAACTCATCAGAAATAGCAGCCAGTTTGTTTTGCTCATCGCTGCGTTGTGAAGGCTCTGTCATCCATGCGCCCATTTCAGCTTGAGTTAGGTGTGGTAATGAGTTTTCGGCAACATCACGACGAGTCACTGTAATGTCAGTTTTTTGTGTAAGCTCAGCAATGAACTGCTCACTAAGCTGATGTGAATTACCGTTTTCACCGTTGAGTGATGAGTTGATTAATAATACGTTCTTCATAGCCGTTCCTTTAATTGTAAATTACTAATAAGAGCATATCCTTTTATATTACAAATTAACAATGCAATTTAATGGCTTAACCATTCGATTTAAGAGAATGTTTTAGTTTGCTGCTGAGTGGTTTTTGGTTATCAAATTGCGCTGTTGTTTTGCTACGACTGAAATGATGGCGATTACACTCTGCGATATTTGTTTGTCGTCGCCTTTTACTATTCTCTAAGTTAGCATCGAGATGGCCCATTAAGCTTGCTACGTATATAAAGGTTAAAAAAATGTAATTGTAACTTTATTAATTATTTAAATAAGATTAAGCTCAAGGCACTAATACAATAAGCAATAACAACAATAAAAAGGAAGTTTAGTGATTGATATAATTAAACATACACCGCTGTGGGTGTTCGCGTTATTTGCCGGCCTGATTGTGCTTGGTGTCAAACAAACCCGAGCAAGAGAGGTCACGTTACGCAGTGTTTGTGTGTTACCTGTCGCAATGGCTGGCCTGTCAGTTTTTGGGGTGTACTCCGCATTTTCTGGTGTAATTGCATTAGCAGTTTGGTTTGTGTGTTTAGTACTTGGTTGGGGAGTCGCTCGTCAATTCGGTTTGCCAAAGGGAGTGCGCTACATAAGTGAGCAGCATGTGTTTCATATACCTGGTAGCAAAGTACCATTTATACTAATAATGGCCATTTTCTTTACTAAATATTGTGTTGGAGTGATGTTGGCAATACAACTAGCAGTTACGCAAAGTACAGAATTTATGGTTATTGTCAGCGCGATTTACGGTATTTTAAGTGGCATATTCTTAGCTCGCGGCTTACAGATCCTGCAGGCGCGAAATAACCAAATAGATTTACAGCCAGCATAAGTAACAGCGCGGTTAGTCATACTAATCGCGCTGTTAGGTTTTCGTTAAAAGTCGCTTTTACTGTGGCGCTCGGCTAGTTGCTCATCTTCTGGTCCCCAAGTCTGGTTAACTCTGCGACCACGCTTTACTGCAGGGCGGCGTTCAATCTGTTTTGCCCAGCGCATCACGTGGGTATATGATTCAACATCTAAAAACTCGGCGGCGTCGTATAAATATCCCAATACCAGCGAGCCATACCATGGCCAAATAGCAATATCTGCGATTGAATAGTCACTACCAGCCATGTAATCATGATCACTTAAATGGCGGTTTAATACATCTAGCTGGCGTTTAACTTCCATCGTAAATCGGTCAATAGGATATTGCATTTTGTGTGGTGCATAGGCATAGAAATGACCAAAACCACCGCCTAAATAAGGTGCTGATCCCATTTGCCAAAATAACCAGTTACGGCATTCGGTTTTACTGGTGTGGTCGCTTGGCACTAGCGCATCAAACTTCTCTGCTAAGTATTGTAAAATAGCACCTGATTCAAACACCCGCGTTATAGGGGTCGTACTGTGATCCATCAGCGCTGGAATTTTTGAATTAGGGTTAACACCCACAAAGCCTGAGCCAAATTGATCGCCATCGCCGATTTTAATTAAAAACGCATCATATTCGGCTTCAGTGATACCAAGCTCTAATAGTTCTTCAAGCATGATGGTGACTTTTTGGCCATTAGGGGTTGCCAGTGAGTAAAGCTGAAGAGGGTGCTCACCAACGGGTAAATCTTGCTGGTGCGTAGCGCCTGCAATTGGTCGATTTATTTTTGCCCAGTCACCGCCACTTTCCGCGTCCCACAGCCATACTTTAGGCGGGGTATAGTTTTCGCTGTTACTCATCAAAACTCCTTAAACGTTGGTTACTTTAATTAAGGTTACGAACAACCCATCCTAGTTGATCATTTAGAGCAAGGGAAGCAAAGATAACTTTCATTGGTAATATGAAGATCATTTAGATGAGGTCATGGATGGCCTTATCCACGAGGGTATAAAGCGCTAACCGAAATAGAGAAAGCGCAAATTTATTTAATCCGAGATAATGACGGTTAATATTTTATCTTTAACCTTGCTAACTTTAAAGCTTGTAACTTGCGCTTTTCTTATCTTGTTTTGCTAAATAATAGCCAATAAGAATACCAGCGAGTGCGCCAAACAGGTGGCTTTCAAATGACACATGGGGACGCTGTGGCAAAACACCCCAAATTAAACCACTATATAAAAATATCACCGCGACACTAATAGCAATGGCCTTAAATGACCGATGCATAATGCCGTAGCAAATTAAAAAGCCCCACAAGCCATAAAGTACACCGCTCAGGCCAACGTGAATATTAGCGCGACCAAATAGCCAAACCAGTAATCCTCCAACCACAGCAGTAAAGATAAATACAGCCCAAAACCGTTTGACGCTATATTGGCAGACTAGCCAGCCAAGCACTGCAAATGGGATTAAGTTACTAAGCAAATGTGCCCAGCCGCCATGTAAAAAAGGCGCGAAAAAAATACCCGTTAAGCCACTTAGACTGCGAGGGTAAATACCTAATCCATTTAAGTTAACGCCTGGTAAGCTATTAATAATTTGCAGTAAAACACACAATAAAATAATACCAATAAGCGTAAAGCGTTTACTGACTAGAGGAGGAATGCTCAAAGAGCTTTTTGGGTTTGCCATACATCACTTAATTTTAAATATGTTTGACTGAGTATACCTATCCTGATGCTTAATTGAAAAGCCTTGCTGGGTTAAGCAAGGCTTTAGTTACAATATTAAAGAATTAGCCTAATTGGGTCAGCAGTTTTTGCGCTGCAAGCTCAGAGCTGGCAGGATTTTGACCGGTGATCAATAAGCCATCGACTAATGCGAGCACACCCCAATCATCCGTTTTTTGGTAATCACCGCCTTTTTTGATCAGCTCATCTTCTACCAACAATGGAACAATGTCAGTAAGTTGCACTGCGGCTTCTTCACTGTTGCTAAAGCCAGTTACTTTCTTACCTGCAACCAATGCACTGCCATCTGAATTTTTAGCATTTAAAAACACGGCACTTGCGTGGCAAACAGCTGCAACAGGTTTTTCTGTTTTGATAAAGTCTTCAATCAATGAAATTGAGTCTGTATTGTCAACTAAGTCCCATAATGGGCCATGACCGCCTGGGTAAAATACGGCGTCAAAGTCGCTGGCATTTACATCACCAAGCGCTTTTGTATTGGCCATCAATGTTTGTGCTGCACTGTCGTTATCAAAACGTTTTGTAGCATCTGTTGCGGCATCAGGTGCGGCGCTATTTGGATCAATCGGTGGTTGCCCGCCTTTTACTGATGCGAGTGTAACCTCAGCACCGGCATCAATAAATGCATAATAAGGAGCCGCAAATTCTTCGACCCAAAAGCCCGTTTTATGACCGGTATTGCCAAGCTCTGCATGAGAGGTAAGAACCATAAGTATTTTTTTAGCCATAACCATATTCCTTCTGATGATTTAAATTTTTAATTTATCTTACTAACTACTATATGCACTAAGGTTACTTTAAACAACGATGATAAATTCAACTTTATTGGTTTAATAATTGATACAATAAAGTAAGTCAGTATAGGAGATCTTATGAAGGTATCGTTTGAGCAACTCAAAAGTATGGTGGTATTTGCACAAATTGTAGAGCAGGGCAGTTTAACGGCGGCCGCCAAACAATTGGGGTTTACTCGTGCAGTGGCAAGTTATCACTTAAAAAAATTAGAAACCCAACTGGAAGTGACGCTGCTTAATCGTTCAACGCGAACTATGGCTCTGACCGAAGCGGGGATTGCTTATTATGAGCGCTGCAGAATTATTACTGAGCAAGCTAATGCGGCTAAACAGCAAATAGAAAATATAAAAAGCGAACCACAAGGCTTACTTAAAATTAGCTGCCCGGTGAATGTCGGTATGCAGTTGGTTGTGCCTGCAATCAATGATTTTAAACGTCAGTATCCCAAAATCGATATTGATTTACAGTTAAGTGACGAAGTGATTGATATTATTAAAAATGGCTTTGATTTTGCGATTCGCGGTGTGGCGCTTAGTGACTCCAATTTACAAGCGACTAAACTCACTACGATGAGTACCTGTATTTGTGGCTCGCCAGATTATTTTGCCCATTACGGTAAACCTAAAACTCCAGCGCAATTAAGCGAACATCAATGGGTGGTGTATCAGCTCGGCAGTAAAACATTAACGCTACAAAAAGATGGTAAAAAGCATAACTTAACTATGCAAGGTGGTTTAAGGACTAATAACGCTGCGGCGCGAACTGCTTTTGTTGAAGCAGGCCATGGTATCGGGCGTATTCCACTTTACGATGCATGGCCAAAAGTTCAAGCTGGGCTATTGGAAATTGTACTCGATGACTATAAAAGTAAAGATATAGAACTTTACGGCGTATTTCCACCCGGCGGCGCCGATTCTAAGAAGCTGCGCTTATTTATCGATTATTTAAAAGATTATTTTATAAAAAGGCATACCGCATTGGGTATGCTTAAAAATGTCTAATTTATGGCTTACAAAGTACGGTTAAATAATGCAACGGCTTGCTGGTACATGGTGATTGCTAGTGCGCCGTCGTATCGCTCACCCTCATCACGCATAAAGGCATGTTGGGCGTTAACTTCTTGCCATTGGTAATTAATACCCATACTAACAGCTTGTTGATAAATTTTGTCGCGACCTTGTTGTGGCACATGGGGGTCTTGCTTTCCCCAAATAAAGTGAATCTCACCTTGTATATCAGCCATGCGTTCAAACGAGTTATTACCGGCTTGTGCGGGGAGTGTATCGCTATGAATGTCGGTGGCATATAAGCAAAATGCGGCTTTTATGTGTGTGTTTAATGCGGCTCTATAAGCTAAGTGACCGCCAATACAGACACCCATAGTACCTATAGAGCCGGTGCAATAATCTTGTGTTTGTACAAAGTCGAGCAACGCTTGGGTATCGCTATCGTGGGATTCAAGTGATTTTGCCCACTTATCGTTATTACCTTTATCTTTACCCGCATCATCATAAGCAAGCACTGTCCCGATAGGGTTTAGCTCATGAAACACTTCTGGCACAAGTACTACAAAACCATGGCTTGCTAAAAGTGCAGCGCTGCGAGCAATAGGCGCGGTTTGCTGAAATATTTCAGAATAAAAAATAATCGCGGGAAATTGCCCTGACATTTCGGGGCGGTAAACCGTGGTGCGCATTAAACCTGTTGGGGTAGGCAAGTCTGCATGGTGGTGTTGGATGATCATAAAAGCGCTCAGTTAAATAATATAAAATATATGGTAACTGAGCGCGATAAAATAAACACGCCTTAAAGTTTAAATACTTGCAGGCATTTTATTACAGCTAGCATAGTAACTTACGGTTGCTGGCCAATCGGAAAATATCCCCATGACCCCCACTTCTTGTGCTAAAACATCAACCACAGTTAACATGTCGCCATCGTTATCTATAACATCACTAATAGATTGATAATAATAACCGCCGCCTTCATTTAGAGGGCCAGAGCGTTCAAGGCTCCATGCAATAATATTAAGCCCTGCGGCCTTAGCATCTATAGCGTACTGTGAGGGTACAATATTACTGTCGTTATCTATGGTTAGCAGCATCCAAATAGGGGGCGCTATAATTTTAACGCCATCAGTAGCTAGCTCTGCCATGCTTGGCTGCCATGTTGCTGCGTTATTAGGATCAAACCCTGCATTGCTGTCGCGACCATCCAAATACACACTTTGCGCTGCAAATTCAGGATTAGTGCTAATCCAATATTCTACGTCGGCTAGGTTAAATGATTGCGGATAAACATGGTTTGCGGGTACGTCCATTTGCGTGTATTCATCCAGCATTTTTTGTGCATATTGCGCTTGAGTCATACCATTAAAAGGCATGCTCACTTGAGGCGATTTCAGCTCTGGGGTCATTTTTACACCCAGCTCTTTAAATAGCGCAATACTTTGTTTATGGGTCATGAGTGTACCTGAGGTGGCGTATAAATCAGTGCGCCAACTCGGTGTTCCATTCATATAATCGTTAACATTGGTGGCATTGGTGTTCGCGCCATCCATTTTACCCTCAAGGGTTAAAAATTCCGCCAGGCTAATATCGCTGGTGCAACATTTAGCTGCAGCGGGTGTACCACTGTTAGGATCCGCTGGCGTAAATGGCACGCTGCATTTAGCGGCAAGTTCTGGGATCGCTAAAATATTAGTGGTGGTATGTAAATCGCATTGTGAATGGCGGCATACCAGCTCTTTATCATTTGTAAACGTCACATCGCACTCGACAATGCCAGCGCCCATACGAGCTGCTGCAATGTAAGATTCTTTAGTGTGCTCTGGGTATTGCATAGGTGCACCGCGGTGACCAATTGAAAAATCAGTACGATAAAAAGGGCCGTCTTTGCACGATTCTAATTTTGTTTTTAGTGCGCTGGTGGCCATATCGTCAATTAAGTAGTCGGGGCGAGCACCGAGTTGAATATTCGTACCTTGCGCTACTTCAACAATAACCGGGGTAGGAACTTTAACAATTTCAACTTCAGTGTTGGTAACAACCACTTCTTTTTCGACTATTTCTACATCGTCATCGCAGCCAGCTAGTGTAATTAATAATAAACAACTAGTCAGTAAAGGTGTGAGCTTCATTATTTGTCCTTAAAAATCAGAGTGGACGCTACCTTACTAATTATTAGTGACAGTTTAACTACAGAGTAATTAATTTACTCTTTTAGCCATTATTTGGTTTACCACTAAGGCAAATAGCATAACCCCCGCGCCAATACTTAATCTGAGTATGTCCGCGTCTCTATTCCAAATAAGTACATTAACAACAATGCCTGCAGGAATAAGCAAGTTGTTCATCACCGCCAGTGCGCCCACATTGACAAGCGTGGCGCCTTTATTCCACATAAAATAGCCAACACCAGATGCCACAACTCCTAAATAAATCAATATGCCCCATTGTGTTGAGGTGCTCGGTAATTTGTTTGAGTTACCAAATAAGACATAACAGCTACTTGCAACAATCAGTGCACCAATAAAAAACCAGCCAAATACAGTTTTATCATCAAGCTGCTTACCTAGCATTAAACGTTTGTAGGTTACTTGTCCTACAGCAAAACTAATATTAGCGCCTTGTACCAGTAATAATCCGACTAAGAAGTTACTGTCTAAGTTTTCATAGCGAATAGTAATTGCACCCAGCACGGCAATAAAAGCGACTATAAAAAACTGTGGGTTAAAATACTTGTTGCACGCATCGTTTAATAACGTGATGTAAAGCGGGGTCATTACAGTAAATAGCAGTACTTCAGGCACACTTAAGAACAAAAATGAGTGGTAATAAAAGCTATACATAATACCGAGTTGTACTGCGCCTATCAGCATGAGTTTGCAAGCAAGTTGGGGAGGTGTTCGTTTTAAAAACGGTAAAAATAGCAGTGTGGCTAGGGCTACGCGAATTAATACACTAAACCAAGCATCAACTTGACCTGCTAAATATACGCCAATTAAACTAAATGAAAACGCCCATAATAGAGTGACGGCAAATAAGTAGCCCATAGTGCTTACTCCAAACTAAAAGCGCGAGTGTATACTACAACGAGTATTAAAGGGAGTGGCTCAGTGAAGTAACCTGAGCCCGGTGATTAATTTACTGTTGTGAACTAACGAATTGCTTGGCATCTACTTTTAGCTGTTCAAGTGCTGCTTTATTGTAATAACGACTATGAGAAATAACCCCAGTGAGCTTTTGCGTGTTACGTACATCAATTAATGGGTTATCAGTTAAGAAAATGATATCGGCGGTTTTGCCTTCTGTAAGTTCTCCAAACTGCGCCGTTTTACCTAAAAACTGTGGTCCAGCAAGTGTTGCTGATTGCAATGTTTGTAATGGCGTTAAGCCATAATCACTAAAAATAGCCAGCTCTTGATGAAGAGATAAACCTGGGTAAATATACGAATTTAAAAATCCAGCGTCGGTCCCAGCAATAATTGATACGCCAGCCTGTTGTGCTAAAGGTAGTAATTGAGCTGTTTTAACAAAGCGTTCTTTACGTTGTTTGATTTGATCTTGGGTATCTTTATTGGCTCTGTCTACACGCCATTGGTAAGTGGCTTTAAGACCTTTACCTAAATAATTTAAAAACTCATCATCTTGATGGTTATCTTCATCAATATAAGCGGTGATTTGACCACCAATTAAAGTAGGTACTACGGCCGTGTTATTTTGAGCTAACACGGCGTATTTATTTAAAGCTGTTTGGTTATCAATATTTGCTGTAACAATTGGCAAAGCACTGCGGTAACTCAGTTCACCTGAAGCCACTTTTGCTGATATTTCAGGTTCATTAATTGCTGCGGCTTTTAACAAGTAGGTCATATGCTCAATGGCATCTAACCCTGCATTTGATACATCTGTAACTGATAGCGAAAACGGAATATGACCAGATATTTGGTAGCCACGCTTTTTCACTTCTTTAACTGCTTTTAAATAAAGTTCAGGTGTTAATGCACTATCGGTGATTTTCACAAAATCCACATTCATAGCATCAAGCGTATCAATAGCAGCATTCATTTCCTCGACAGTTTCAACTTCTAAGTCGCCAGGCCAAATAGAGTCTTTACCTTCGAGTTTGGGCCCTGATGTATAAATGGTCGGGCCAACTAATTGGTTATTATTAATTTGCTCTCGCCAGCTTAAAACTGACTCACTTAAATCAGCAGCAGCATCACGTACTGTAGTAATGCCATACGCGAGGTAAAGTGGTAACAGGGCTTTGTTTTCGGCTATAAGCGCTTCACCGCCGCCAAAATGGACATGCATATCCCAAAGGCCTGGCATTAAAAATTGATCATTAGCATCAATGTAATTCTCAGTAATGTAGTTATTTTTTAGTGAGTTGTTAGCGCGCTTTATGATCACACCATCGCGAATAGCAAGGGATTGTTCAACGCTGAGTTGTCCGGTTGTTACGTCGATGATCGTCGCATTAGCGATCACTATATCGGCGTGCTCAGTTGGCTCTGTGGCACATGCAGTCAGTAGTAAGCAAGTTGAAAATAAAAGTATATTTTGCATTGTGTAACTCTAAATTTTTTATTTAGATTAGCATATATATCTTCTGTAAGGTGTTGATTTGAGTTAGAAGGTAACAAAGTTAGGATGAATAATGGCGATAAAAAATGAGAGTCCATTATGGACTCCCATTATAATCATTTTGGTTTACTTAACTAAACCACGGCGCTTAAGTAGGGCGTCGGTAGTTGGCTTTTGACCACGGAACTCAATATAGCTTTGCATTAAGTCGCGGCTGTTACCTTTTGATAAAATCTCTTTGCGGAAGCTATCACCGTTGTCACGAGTTAAGCCGCCTTGCTTTGTCATATGTGCAAAGGCATCAGCTGCAAATACTTCAGTCCAAAGGTATGCATAGTAACCTGCTGAATAGCCACCAGCAAAGGTGTGGCTAAAGTAACAAGACTTATAACGCGGTGGTACTGGGTAGTAAGCAATGCCGTGTTTCTCTAACGCATCATGCTCAAATTTTTGTACATCAGTTATTTTCTTATCAACACCAAATGAATGCCATTCCATATCAAGTAATGCTGCAGCTAAATACTCAGTGGTGCCAAAACCTTGATTGAAGTTTTGTGACTCAAGTACTTTGTCGAGTAATTCTTTAGGAATTGGTTCACCTGTTTTGTAATGCTTCGCGTAGTTAGCAAGTACAGTTGGTTCGATGTTCCAATCTTCGTTCGCTTGTGACGGGAATTCAACAAAGTCACGAGCTGTTGCAGTGCCTGCAAGGCTTGGGTATTTTACATCTGAGAACAAACCGTGTGCCGCATGACCAAATTCATGGAACATAGTCGTAACTTCAGAGAAGGTCATCAGTGTTGGCTGACCGTCTGCAGGTTTAGGGATGTTTTGTGCGTTATAAATTACAGGTTTTGTGCCCTTTAAGCCACTTTGGCTAACATATGCACTCATCCAAGCACCACCACGTTTACCTTCACGAGCATAAGGGTCCATGTAGAATAAACCAATAGCACTACCATCGGCGTTGAACACTTCAAACGCCATTACATCTTCGTGATAAAGTGGTAAATCTTTACGCTCTTTGAAAGTAATGCCGTACAGTTTTTCCATCGCAAAAAATAAACCGTTATGGATCACTGATTGCATTTCAAAGTATGGCTTAACTAAAGCAGGATCTAGGTCGTACTTAGCTTGGCGCACTTTTTCAGAATAGAATGCCCAGTCCCATGGTTGTACGGCAAACGTTTCGCCTGATGCATCAATTACTTTTTGAATTTCAGCAGCTTCAGCTTTTGCTTTATTTACAGCTTTAGGTGCCAAGTCATCTAATATGCCATAAACGTTTTCAGTGGTTTTAGCCATACGTGTGGTCATTACATATGAAGCCCAATCTTTATAGCCAAGTAGTGCTGCTTTTTGAGCGCGCAAATTGGTTTCTTTGATAATGATAGGGCCATTGGTATTTTGCGCACGAGTCGCTGATGCTTTAAAAATACGTTCACGTAACTTACGGTTTTTTAGGCTGCTGAGAATCGGCTGTTGCGTGGTGTTCACTAACGTGATCATGTAGCCTTCTTTACCTGCTTTTTTAGCGGCAGCGGCAAGGCTTGCTATTTCAGCGTCAGAAAGGCCAGCAAGTTCGCTTTTATCGGTTACTAATACTACGTCCTCTTTAAACGATTTTAATACGTTTTGCGAGAAGGCTGTTGATAACTTAGCAAGCTCAGCGTTGATTTCACGCATTTTGGCTTTTTGTGCTTCATCTAATTTTGCACCAGCGTTAACAAACTTAGTGTAGTAAAACTCAACTAAACGCTGATCTTCGGCATTTAACTTCGCTTTATTGCCATTAATGGTTTCAACACGTGAAAATAATGCTTTGTTAAGATAAATATCATCAGAATGCGCAGATAACACTGGGGCCATTTTTGCTGCAATACGTTGATACTCATCATTAGAGATCAAACCAGATAAGTTATAGAAAGCGGTTGAAACGCGATCAAGCAATTCGCCCGATAGTTCTAATTCAACTAAGGTGTTTTTAAATGTAGCTGGAGCTGGGTTGTTTGCGATAGCCGTGATTTGCGCTTTTTGCTGGGCAATACCTGCATCAAATGCCGGTTCATAATCACTGGTACCAAATTTATCAAATTCTGGTGCCATATATTGTAATGGGCTTGGTTTCATCAATACGTTGTCTACATTGACTGTTTGTACTTGAGTCGTTTGCTCTTTTGTATCAGCATCGTTTTGCGAACTACAAGCAGATAATAATAATGCACTAGCAATTGTAGTTGCTATAAGGGTCTTACGCATGAGAACTCCATAAAATAGGTGAGCCTTGAAAAACAGGCGAGACATAAAACACCCATAACTTAGCAAATTTTCATGTATATACAACTAAGTTTATCGGTTTAAGGTGGGGATTAAGCGCAAAAAACGTGTTTTTAGGTAAAAATAGTGCAAATCGAGAAATAGTAGCCTTAAACAGTAGGACGTATTAAAGCTACTACAGGTTGGTACTTAATTGGGAATTTTGGTTTATGTTGCATGCGCGAAGTAGCAAAATTAGTTGTAACCTAAAACAAACTTTTTTTCGCTACCAAAACTAGCCGGTTGTTGGTGACCAAACTCTTTATTAATGCAATTAAGAGTATGTTCTTGCTCTGCAAGCACAGACAAAATTTTATTGCGGTATTCAATACTTGATTCAAACAGTTGCAAATCAACTAAAGGTTGTAACGTGGCTAATTTTTGATTTAAGGTCAGTTGTGACATCATTCGTTCCTCGTGCTTTATTTAAGCTTACAGTACTTATATAGCATTACCTGTAAGAAAATGTTAATGATTTGTTCATAAAAAACATATTGAACTTTAACTTCTCCGTAAATGCCATTATGGCGTGCTAAACTTACTTAACCCTGAATAGCTATTTGTTTTATTAATTTTGGAAAAAGTATGACGTTAGAGTCAATCTCTCATTATTTATCGTATGTAATTTTTAGTTATAACAATATCGAAATTACTGTAGCTAAAGTTATTCAAGTGCCTTTGATACTCTTTGCCATGTGGTTTGTGGTTACATGGATTGGTCGATTAATACGAAAAACTCTGCTCGCACGTAAAATGAACCCTGATGCGGTGCATTTATTTACCCGTATTTATTTAGTGTTAAGTATCGCAATTTTAATATTTACCTCCCTTGAAGTGTTAAATATTCCGTTAACAGCATTTGCCTTTGTTTCTGGCGCTATAGCTATTGGTGTAGGATTCGGGGCACAAAATATCATTAATAACTTTATTAGTGGCTGGATTTTAATGTGGGAGCGGCCAATTCGTATTGGAGATTTCTTAGAAGTGGGCAACGCTAAAGGGGTGGTTGAAACGATTAATACCCGCTCCACGCGCATTCGTCGTAACGATGGTGTGCACATGCTTATACCAAACAGTCAACTACTCGAAAACACAGTGACGAATTGGACCTTGATTGACCGCAATGCTCGTTCGTCTGTCAGTGTTGGTGTGGCATATGGATCAGATGTATTGTTAGTTGAAAAACTGATCAAACAAGTGTTGAGCGAACATCCTGCAATACTCCCGACGCCGGCATCTTCAGTGTTATTTGATGATTTTGCTGAAAGCTCTTTAGTGTTCAATGCTATTTTTTGGGTTTGTGCTGAATCAGAAACCATGTTGCGCCAAGTCCGCAGTGATATTCGTTTTAGCGTATATAAAATATTTGCTGAGCATAATGTCGTTATTTCTTTCCCACAACGCGATATACATATTGATGGTGAAATTGCATTAAGGCGGGGACGAGCAACGAAATAAATCCAGCGGTACCGGTATAGTCTTGCAGAAGTAATTTGCTGCAACGAGTAGCAAATTACTTCGTTTTTATTGATGAGTTATTGCTGTTGCACCATCTTTTTTAGCTTTAATGAAAATAATACAATTAAAGCACCAAATAGTACGGCGTAAGTGGCGACTAACCAAAGTAAAGTATGGATCCCTGCGCTAGGATTAAAGATTAAATATAAACCAAATAATACTGATATTGCCCCAGTAATAATTAATATCCACTCATTAGATATTTCCGCTCTTAATTTAAGCGCAATTAAAATTTCAACAGCGCCAATCGCTATGGCCCACGCAGCGACATAATAAAGTAATAGTATCGCGGTAACGTTTGGTGCAAATAGGGTAACTAGTCCTGCGATGATTGATAACACCCCACCGGCCAATAACCAGCGCCAATAGGGATTGTGTTGCTTAGAGTTCCAAGCAACCCATGTTCTTAGCATGCCATCAAATAAAAAATAGCCCGCAAAAAATAACAACATAATACTCAGAGATGCATTGGGTGCTAACCAAGTAATAACGCCAAAAATAATTGCAATGAGGCCGCGTACTAACAGTACTGACCAGTTTTTTGAAAGTGTGGTGGTTAGATCCATTCTATTCCTTAATGACAGCGCTAAAATTATATTTAACAGCATAAATACTGCATATACGTTAGCTTGTGTAGGTACTTAGGTCAAACTCCACGTTATGTGTATAGCGTTGGGGCATTTTGACCTTTGGGAGCTAAAATTCATTCCATTTTAGGGGCGAGTAGATCATGACGCTAGATTTGTAACCTACGTGGGCTAAGTGAAAATAGAGCAAAGTTTGTGCATCTTCCCATGTTTCTAATCTACATCTATGCGGGCAACAAAAAATTAAACGTCCTAGGCAAAACCGTTCGAGCTGATAGACCCTGATTTTACCTAATGAGCGCTTTTATTCATTCAAAATAAAGTTTTTGAGACTTTTCCACGTCGTTTTGTAATACGTTTCTTAAATAGCTTAATGATGTGTTTGGCTAAGGTTAAAAATGAGAGAAACCGACGTCTCTTGATGCTATTAGCTTTAAATTTGATATGCCACTTTCTTTTTGTTTTACGTCCTAATCACATGCAGCGTTATTGCTTACTTATGGGAAATAACCACACTATATAGCTTTGTCTTACCTAAAAACCAAATATATTGCTGTAATAGTAACCTAGAAAGATAAATACGCCCTAGAGCGAAGTTTCTAGTGAAGTATACTGTTTTTAACTTTTAAATAAGTGTTAACGCTTTTATAGTTAATAACAGGTAAGGTGCTAAATTAAAACAGCTCAAGGAATTGATTTATGGATAAGTACTTCATAACATTATTAAAACTAATTGGCTTGTCCATATTATTTTCTTTGAGTTTCAGTTTATTCGCACAGCCAGAGATAACGGTAAAATCTCTGTTTGATAATGAGAACAAAGAAGATAGTCAAAGTAACCCTAATTCAGAGGTCGAACAGTCATTACAAGCAACGGTAATTACTTCCGCGGAAACCGGCAAAGAAATTGATATTGATTCTTTGCCCTATGATGAATTCCACCGTATTACTCCTAGTACTACAATGCGGGCTTATTTACGTGCTGTAAACCAACGCGATTATGCCCTAGCAACAAATTATTTAGATTATCGAAATTTACCACCTGAAGTTAAAGCAATTGCACCAGAGTTACTGGCTGAGCAACTGTCACTGGTTTTTGATCGCACGCTATGGATTGATATCGATACATTAAGTAACAAACCTGAAGGAAAGAAAAATGAACCAGTACCTAGTTATCGAGATTTAGTTGCTGAGATAACGACGTCGCGAGGGCCTGTACAAATATTATTACAACGTGTTCCTGATGAAAAAGGAAATAATAAAGTTTGGAAAATATCGAATGCAACAGTTAGTAATATCCCATTTTTAATTGATGAATTTGGTTATAACGTGCTTGGCGAGTGGCTTTATAATAATTTACCCAAAACACAGTTGTTGGGAGTAATGGTATGGCAGTGGGTTTATTTTATCGGGTCGTTTTTTGCGTTCTTTTTGCTTGCGATATTAATTACACGAATTTTTGCAGCGATCTTACATCGTTTTATAGTGCAAACACCTGACGATGTACTCGCGCTTATTAAAGGGCCTATCTGCTTATTGTTGGCTGTACTTTTATCGCGTTCACTTTATGATATTTCCAATGTTACTATTACAGTCGTTGCGCTTGCTCAAGGCGCAACAGTATTATTAGTTGCATGGACTTGGGTGTTTTTACGTTGCGTTGATATTATTAAACATCGCCTATCAGATCGCTTTATTGAGCAAAAAAAACCACAAGCTGTATTTTTGTTGCGTCCAGCAAGTAATGTGCTAAAAACTCTGGTCGTGATTGTGGCCGTATTATTGTGGTTTGAAAATTTAGGTTTTAATGCCACCACCTTACTTGCAGGCTTAGGTATTGGTGGATTAGCCATTGCATTGGCAGCGCAAAAAACGGTAGAAAATATAATAGGGGCAATTACTTTATATATCTCTTCGCCAGTGAAAATAGGTAACTTATGTAAATTTGGTTCAAGTATGGGAACCATCGAAGAAATAGGCTTACGTGCTACCCGAATACGTACTTTAGATCGATCTGTTATATACGTCGCAAATGCAAAATTTGTTGATATGCAGTTAGAGAACATTTCAGAGCGAGAAAGAATTTCCTATCGCCCTAACTTAATGCTCAGTGCCAAAACTAAACAACATGATCTATTAGCTTTTATGGCCGCATGTAAAAACTTACTTGATAAGCACGAAAAGATTGATGACACGCCATGTCGAGTTCGTTTTAAAGGCTTTACGCCATGGGCATTACAAATTGATTTATTGAGTTATGTAGTAACAACTGATTTTTCCGAGTATATGGAAATAATCGAAGAGTTAAATTTAGCTATTCTAGGCTTACTCAATGAGCATAATTGTCAATTAGCGAATCCTGAATTTGCTCGAGTTAGCGGGTGAAATTGTTAGTTTGTGTAGTTGGTTTATAAAGACATATCTATAGATGATTACATACAGCTGATACAGTTTTACCATTGAAATTAACAGGACAAATGTCCGTATGAAATAAATATATTTGCATAATTTTTCTAAAATTCTTCTATCATGTCGCCATATGTTGTAAAAAGTTTATATTTTTGTACATATTAATGCAGTAAAAGTGTCACACAGTGCTATAATCTTCAGCGTTCGTTCAGCCTCTTTACTTCGTTTTGCACTCTCGACAAAGAGGTCCGCGCAGCTTAACTTAAGGCGCGAAAAATTGGCCGAACCCGCCGAGTGAATTTGGCGCAACACATCAACCGTTGAATAAGAGTGCACTAAAAAGGTTAAACCCCGACATGAAAGCAATGAAAAGATCTACGTTAGCAACCCTAATCAATGCAACGTTGTTCTCTGCCGTAGCAGGTACTTCATTTTCTACTCTTGCAGCTGATGAGCAAGCTCCAGTTGCAAAAAGCAAACAACTCGAAGTTATCCAAGTCACTGCACGTAAACGTGTAGAAAACGCACAGGAAGTACCTGTAGCGGTTTCTGCTCTACAAGGTGATAACTTAGATGCATACAGCTCAGCTGGTATGGATATTCGTTTTATGAATGCGAAAATCCCAAGCTTATCTATTGAATCTTCATATGGACGTACTTTCCCACGTTTTTATGTTCGTGGCCTAGGTAATACCGACTTTGACTTGAATGCATCACAACCAGTATCACTCGTTGTTGACGACATAGTGCAAGAAAATGCGATCTTAAAAGGTTTTCCTGTTTTTGACGTAGAGCGTGTAGAAGTACTACGCGGTCCACAAGGTACCTTATTTGGCCGTAATACGCCTGCAGGTCTGGTAAAATTTGACTCTGTAAAGCCAAGCCAAGAGTTTGATGGTTTTAGCTCTGTATCTTACGGCACAGATAGTGCTGTTGATTTTAGAGGTGCTGTTGGTGGTGGATTAACTGACAATTTATCGGCGCGTGTATCGCTCTTATGGCAAGATAAAGACAACTTTATCGATAACCGTGCTCCAGGTTTTGAACAAGATGATGCATTAGGTGGTTACACCGATCGCGCAGCTCGTGTTCAGTTTTTATATGAGAAAGATGATTTCTCAGCTCTTTTAAATTACCACGTGCGTAATATGGATGGTACGCCAATTCCATTTCGCGCGAATGCAATTAAAAGTGGCACCAACGATTTAGTTGATAACTTTGATTATAAAGTTGTTTACCACGATGCGGCGGCTCGTGAAAAGCAAGCGGTTGATGCGCAAGGTTTAAGTTTAAAGCTTGAGTATGACTTCAGCGATTATACTATTACGTCAATTTCAGGCTGGGAAAGTGCAGAAGTAAGCTCTCGCGGTGATATTGATGGTGGTTACGGTGCTGCATTTTTAGATAATTACCAAGGTCCAGGCATAATCCCTTTCCCATCAGAAAGTGAAAGCGTAATGCCTGATCATGATCAATACACACAAGAGTTACGATTAGCAAGTAACTTTAGTGGTGATATTAACTTCCAAACGGGCTTATTTTACTTTGATGAGTCAGTAACCATCGAAAATTATGGTTATGACACCTTAGCTGGTGGTGCGTTGAATGGTTATGTTAATCAACAACAAGATACTAAAGCATGGGCTGTGTTCGGTTCTGTAGATTACACAGTATCAGATGCTCTTAAGTTAACCGCAGGTTTACGCTATTCCGACGATAAGAAAGACTTTGAAGCTGTTCGTAAAACAGTGAGTGATGATTGCCTTAATAATCTAATGCAATGTTCAACAGACATTACTCGTGCAACAGATGTAAGCGATGATCATGTAAGCTGGGATATTTCTGCGTCATACAAACTTAACAGTGACGTAAACTTATATGCACGAGTAGCAAATACATTCCGCGCACCAAGTATACAAGGTCGTATTACTTTTTCTGACGACGTTACAACCGCTGATTCAGAGACCGTTACGTCGTATGAAACAGGTATTAAATCAGATGTACTTGATGGCCGCGGCCGTGTAAATGCAAGTGTTTATTACTTCACAATGGATGATCAACAGTTAACGGCTGTAGGTGGTACTGCAAATACAACGAGTCTACTCAATGCCGACAAAACAACTGGTTATGGTTTTGAATTAGATACTGAATGGGTATTAACAGACGAATTAAATGCAACGTTCAACTTTAGCTATAATAAAACAGAGCTAAAAGACGACAACATTACAATACCTGTTCCAGTTCGTGATACGTTACATATCACAGATACTATAGTTGATGGAAAAGCTATTATTGACGGTAACAGCTTGCCTAATGCGCCTGAGTTTATTTCTAACTTAACACTACGTTATACGACAGAGTTAGCTGATGGTAATTTCTATGCTTACACAGATGTATCATACCGCAGTAAAGTAAACTTCTTCTTATATGAAGCTGTTGAGTTTGAAGGAAAACCATTAACTGAAGTAGGTGCGCGTGCTGGTTATACTTGGGAACAAGGTAATAATGAGTATGAAGTAGCTATTTTTGCTCGCAACTTATTTGATGAGCAAGTTGCTATTGGTGCAATCGACTTTAACAACAATACAGCAATGGTTAATGAAGAGCGTTATGTTGGCGCTGAATTTAAAGTTAACTTTTTCTAAGTAGACTTTATAATTGCTAATATTAAAAGCCCGCACATGTTGCGGGCTTTTGTATTGTAAAACCTGATTTATAACTGCTAAAGTAGCGACAATTAAATTTAACAAGAGAAGAACAATGGCTGGATTTTGGAACTACCGAGTGATTTTTTGTGAAGCAACTAAAGATGAAGCGGCGCAATATCAAATACATGAGGTTGAATATAACCTAAATGGTAAAGTAACGAATTGGTCAGAAACGGGCGCAGCGCCTTTTGGCAACACCTTAGATGCGTTACGAGATGACGCAGAGCGTTTAAAAACAGCATTTGAAAAACCTGTACTAAAAGTTGTTAGAAAAGAACGTGGCTACGAGTTGGTAGATGTTGAAACGGGTGAAGAAGCATTTGCAGAGCCGCCAGCAGGTTTAACAGCATAAGTATTAAACCAAAAAGGTGCTATGAGCGCCTTTTTTGTTGCTGAAAAATAAAGGAATGAGGATGACATTAAAAGCAGTATTATTTGATATGGATGGCACTTTAGTTGATTCAGAAAGTGTCCACTTTAACTGTTGGAATGATGTTTTAGCACCGTTTGGCGTGCGCTATGAAGAAGATGATTTTTGCCAACGTTTTTCAGGTCGACCGACCTTAGATGCGGCAATTGAAGTGGTTGAGCAATATAACTTATCGGTTTCAGCGCAGTGGTTAGCGCAGGCTAAATATGATGCATTCGAGCAATTTGTTACCACTAATTTACCTCCTTTAATGCCTTTTGCCGAAGAGGTATTAGAGGCAGTGAAGCAAAGCGATCTTAAAATGGCATTAGTGACGGGTAGTTCACGCCATGAGGCGTTACCTATCTTAAAAGGCTATGGCTTTTATGAATGGTTTGACTGCGTAGTGACTAAAGACGACGTGCAAAATCCAAAACCTGCGGGAGACCCTTATTTACTTGCACTGACAACATTAGGGATTTCAGCAGAGCAAGCAATTGCTGTTGAAGATACACACACCGGCGTTACAGCAGCAACTAATGCAAACGTACCTGTGGTTGCAATACCGAATAAACATACTCTAGGCCACGATTTAAGTTTAGCTGTTTCTCGCATGGATAATTTACAGCAGCTATGGCAATGGGTACAAACTAAGCTATAGTTTAGTCTGCTTGGTGATAAACAAGGAGACCGATATGCTTAAAGGACTAACAGTATTATGGTTGCTGATCAGTACTTTTACTTGCTTAGCAACTGATACACAGATCACCGCTGATGCCCAACTTGCCAAGGTTTATCAACAAGATCAAGCGCTTGCCATTGAAAACTATCTCGTTAGTGAGAAGTTTGATGGGGTCCGTGCGATTTGGACGGGAACACAGTTGATAACCCGTAATGGCAATGCCATTCATGCGCCAGGCTGGTTTATTGCTGATTTACCTAATTTGAGGTTAGACGGTGAGTTGTGGACCAAGCGCGGTGATTTTGCAGACCTCAGTGGTATTGTGCGCACTTTACAGCCGTTGGATAGTGACTGGCAAAAAGTCACCTATCAGATATTTGACATGCCAGATCAACATAATCCCTTTGCAGTACGCTATGAAAATTATCTACGTTTAGTAAAAACATTAAATAAGCCTCACATCCAAGCAGTACAGCAGTATCAGTTTACCACTGAGCAGGCATTATCTGCGTACTTTGATAAAGTAACTCAGCAAGGTGGTGAAGGTGTAATGCTGCATTTAGCCTCGGCAATGCATAAAAGTGGCCGTTCTGATGCGCTGTTAAAGTTAAAACCTTATTTTGATAGTGAAGCGGTCGTCATTGCTCATCTTCCAGGAAAAGGCAAATTTACTGGCATGCTAGGGGCGTTAAAAGTAGTTACACCACAAGGAAAAGAGTTTTCAATTGGTACTGGCTTTAGTAACGCACAGCGCCAAAATCCACCCGCAATAGGAGCGACGGTGACATACCGATACCATGGTTTTACTAAAAACGGTTTACCACGGTTTGCCAGTTTTTTACGTCAACGCGATCCTGATTAACATTTAAAAAAAGCCGTAAGTATGCTAAATTGCGCGGCCTTTTGATGTTAGTTGTGGTGAAGTAATGGTAGTTGGTTTTGATTATGGTAGTTCTAATTGCGCAATGGGTGTAATGAATGCTCAAAATACTGTTGAGCTGGTGCCCCTAGAGCAAGGTAAGTTTTACCTCCCTTCAACCTTATACACACATCATAGTGCTTTAGTTGTCGATTTTGTTGCTCAGCATCTAACAGGTACAAATTATGAAACTGATTTTAAAACCCAGCGCCAAGCCCTGCTCAATAGTATGGTGCGGATCAAGTCTGACTTAGATCTAGCCCCCGGTGATGAAAGTCTTTTTATTGGCCGTGAAGCAATTAACGAATATGTGCAATTTCCTGAAGAAGGCTATTTTGTTAAATCCCCTAAATCGTTTTTTGGCGCAATAGGCTTAAAGCAAGGGCAAATCAACTTCTTTGAAGATATTGCCACCGCAATGATTTTAAAAATCAAACAGCGTGCTGAAAAATCACTACAAAAAGAGTTAACACAAACGGTTATTGGCCGCCCGGTAAATTTCCAAGCCGTGGGTGGAGAGCAATCAAACCAACAAGCAATTGGTATTTTAGAGCGTGCAGCAAAACGAGCTGGCTTTAAAGATGTGGCTTTTTTATATGAACCACTCGCAGCGGGAATTGATTATGAAAGTGACTTAAATCACGATCAAAAAGTATTGGTTATTGATATTGGTGGTGGTACCAGTGACTGCTCATTTGTGCAAATGGGACCTAGCTTTCGTGATAGTAGTGACCGTGACCGTGACTTTTTAGCGCATACAGGTAAACGTGTTGGCGGTAATGATTTAGACATTGCTTTAAGCTATCACGCATTAATGCCATTGCTTGGTTTAGGCAGTCAGTTTAAATCAGGTTTACCACTGCCTAATCAAGCATTTTGGCAAGCATGTAAAATTAACGATGTGAACTTACAAAGCCAGTTTTATAGTCAAAGCCATCACCGAGAATTACTTACGCAGTTACGTGAAGTACAAGCACCTGAGTTATTTCAACGACTGATCGATTTGCAGCAAAATAAGCAAGGTCATCAGCTGGTACAGCAAGGGGAGGCGGCAAAAATTGCGCTTTCGTCAGTGACTGAGTATGACTGTGAATTAGGGTTTTTAGCACCGCAATTACATAAAGTGCTATCACGAGCTGATTTAGCTGTGGCGGTTGATGATTCGATTATGCAAATAGTAAGTTTAGCAAAACAAGCGATTAAAGATGCAGGGACCGTTCCTGATGTGATTTACCTTACCGGTGGCAGCGCGCAATCGCCACTAATAAAAGCTGCATTAGTTGAGCACTTAGGTGATATTAAAATGGTAAACGGCGATCACTTCGGTAGTGTAACCGCCGGACTCACTAAATGGGCAAGTATGCTTTATCGTTAAAGGGTGCTTATAGAATGACTTGTCGGGTTGCGAGGTATTTCTCGTAATCTGGCAATGACCGTTCAAGCTCGTTATGCATCAAAGGCGAGCTTAAAATCATATCTGCGCTGACTTCATTACACGCCACTGGAATATTCCATACCGCAGCTAAGCGTAATAATGCTTTAACATCCGGATCATGAGGTTGAGATGCAAGGGGGTCCCAAAAGAAAATCAACACATGAATTTCATGCTCCGCAATTTTAGCGCCTAACTGCTGATCGCCCCCCATAGGGCCACTAAGTAGTTTGATAACTTCAAGTCCAGTATTTCGCTCAATTAAATGACCTGTGGTGCCTGTGCCATATAAAGTGTGCTTACTGAGGTTATCGCGATGTTTATTACACCAGGCTAGCAAGGCTGCTTTTTTACCATCGTGTGCAACTAAAGCAATATTTTTTTGCGCTGGAAGGGTTTGCTGTTTTTGTTCCATGTTGACTCTTTTTCTTTTTAGATGAGTAGATTAACCGCAAGAACTACAAATACTACACCTGTTATACGATCAATCCAAATTTGGCTTTGCGGGTGCTCTCGAAAGTAGCCTGCAATTTTATCGCCAAAGTAAATATACGTGCAGTCAATCGGAAACGCAAAAAGTGGATACAGTAAGCCAAAGAAAGCTAATTGAAATGTAGTTGATGATGACAGGGTTGGATCAACAAACTGCGGAATAAACGCAATAAAAAATAACGCTACTTTAGGGTTGAGCACTTCAGTCATCATAGCCTGAAACATAACATTAGTTTTTTTCTTGGTGCTTACATGGGGTTTATCTTCGCTACTGCACTCTGACTGGATAAATGTGCTTTTAAACATCATAACACCTAAATAACATAAGTAGGCAGCACCAGCGTATTGTACGCTGGTATAAGCCACTTCTGAGGCTTTTAGGATAGCCGTAAGACCGACAACGGCAAATAAAGTATGCGCCACTCCGCCTAAAGCAAAACCAAATGCGCTTTGTAAGCCTGCTGCGCGGCCATTGGCAAAAGTTTGCGCCATTAAAAAAGCATTGGAAGGACCTGGTGCAACAGCGATTAAAAAGCTCGCGGCTAAAAATGACAGTAAAAATTCAAAATTGATCATTGTTTTTATGTGTTTTTAGGGTGATAAGCGTGTGCTTTATTACTGAGCAGTATAACCCACAGTGGCAGCAATAATAATAAGTGAAAAGCAATAAACTCGGGTGCATTGAAAGGGAGCACTTGGGTGAGCATAACCAATGCTCCAGCGCCGCTCATTTGCATTAAACCGATTAACGCAGATGCAGTACCTGCTTGTTTAGCAAAATGTGATAATGCCATTCCAGCCGCTGAGCCTAAGCTAAGTGCAAAGCCTAGCGCAGCAATCAACACTGGCAGCATAAAAGCAAAGGCACTTTTAAACTGGCCGAGAATTAAAATCAGTACACCAGAGAAAATTAATAAACTCATACCTATGCGTAACGCTTTTTGACTATGGCGTTTGATATACAATGGTGCAATAAAGCTAGCTACAATGCTAACAATGGCATTGAGAGTAAACCAAAAAGTAAAATCGCTGACCGATCCACCTAACTCGGTCATGATCCATCCCGGTGCTAATGTTACAAAAGCTAAAATAGCCGACATTGCCACCATACAAATTAGGCTATTAAAAAGAAAAATAGGCGTGCTAATGATTGGTATAAAACGACGTAAATCGAGTATGTGGCCCTCATAGTGGCTATCCGCAGGGCGTGTTTCTTTAAAATATATGGCAGTGATCATTAGTCCAATACAAGCAAACCCCGCCAAAAATAAAAAGTTTATCCGCCAGCCAAATTGCACAGTCAGCCAAGCGCCTAAAATAGGTGCTAACGCCGGAATAAAACACACAATACCATTTAGGTAAGTGATCATTTGGCCGCTTTTAGCACTGCCGTAGGTATCACGAACAATCGCAAATGCAACTACAAAAGTGGCACAAGCCCCAAAACCTTGCAGTGCACGTGCAAGCATCAGAATGCTAAAACTAGGTGCTAAAAAAGCCAACATCCCAGCAAATCCATACAGTGTGATGCCAAATAGTGCGACTGGACGGCGGCCAAACTTGTCGGCTAAAGGACCTGCTATAAGCTGACCTAAGCCAACCGTCAGCATAAAAATAGCGACGGTAAGTTGCACTTGCTGCTCATCAATAGCCAATGCTTGCGCTATATCAGGAAATGCGGGTAAGTAAATATCAATCGCTAATGGGCAGAATATAACCAGAAGAGCGAGAATTAAAATAACACTAAGATGATTGCGGCGATCGGTTGTTGGCATGAGTGCTCCTTTTGCCGCGTATTTTAGGTCTGCAAAGATAAAAAAGAAAGGGCATATGACCCATCTATCAATAAGATTATAAGTATAAATGCACTTTTGCTAACTGGTCTGATGTGCTAATTTTGCAATAGCGACATTCAATGGAAAATAATAATGAGTAATAAATCTGCAGTTTTAACAGCATGGCATAGTTTTAAGCGTCTACCATTTGGCAATTGGTTATTTACTAAAGTAGTGTGTTTTAAAGCCCCTTATTTTGGCTCCATGAAACCCACTGTTTTAGATTTACGTGACGGACATTGCAGCGCAATGGTTAAAAACCGACGGAGTGTGCACAATCATATTGGGACTATCCATGCTATTGCGCAGTGTAATTTAGCTGAGTTATGTGCCGGTGTGATGGTAGATGCTACCGTGCCATATAAAACTCATCGCTGGATCCCTAAAGGAATGACGGTGCAGTACTTAGCGAAGGTTGATACTGATGTCACAGCTGTGGCAGAAATTGCAATGCCAAGACAATGGCTAGATAAAGAGGATTTAGTGGTGCCAGTGAAGCTTTACAATACTCGCAGTGAATTGGTCTTCACTGCTGATATTACAATGTACGTTACTAAGAAAAAGTAAAAGAATAATAAAGCGATTACTTTTTCTCAGCGGCTTGTTTGTTGAAAAACGACAAGTCATTATCACCTTCACTGAGCGCAGATGTAAGCTCTGGCTTTGATTCTGCGTTATTGGCAATTAATTCAACCGTTTCAGCTTCATGGCGTTGTTTTAAGTTACCTTCAATAATTGCACCAGCATCAATACTTAAAGTATCTTGATAAACATCCCCGTGCACTTGCGCTGAACGTTCAATAACTACTTTGCTGGCGTTGAGTGAGCCGATTACTTTACCTTTTACAATCACGCTTTCAGCGACCACTGAGCCTTCAACACAACCGGTATTACCAATAACTAAATGGTTAACACGAACATCACCATCTATGCGACCATCAAGCTGTACTTCACCTTGACTCACTAGGCTGCCCGTTAAGCGAACATCTTCAGAAATTATCGAAGGAGTGTGGCTAGTTCTTTTTAGTTGAGAATTTGCAGAACTACTTACTGTTGATTTTTTTTTACCGAACACGAGAAAGCGCCTTTGTTATTTTGACTGGATTGACATGTTTGTCGTTAAGTAATACTTCATAGTGTAGGTGAGTGCCAGTACTTCTGCCAGTGCTGCCCATTAATCCGATAACATCATTTTTGGTTACCGTTTGGCCTTTTTTAACGTTGATTTTATTTAAGTGACCAAACCGAGTTACAAAGCCGTTTTTATGTTGCAGTTCGATAAAATTACCATAACCACCGTTGCGTCCTGCGCGTAATACAGTGCCATCAGCGGGGGCGAATATTTCGGTTTTATGCCAACCTGCTAAATCAACACCTTTATGATAAGCATGACGGTTATTCACTGGATCTTTACGCAGGCCAAAACTACTCGAAATATAGTAATTTGCTGCAGGCAGAGTTTGCGGTAACTCACTGAGTAAATTTTCAAGCTTATTCAACGCCAATAGTTTATCTGCGATGACTAAAAATTCAGCTGGGATCTTTGATTCATCAAATAAATCCAGCGGACCACCTTGCGCGGTTTCTGTCATATTACCATCTAGACGACGCGCCAAGGCGGTATCAAGTCCTGCACCTTTGAGCATCGCTAAAATATCGTGCTGGCGGCGTTCTATTTGTTGCTCTATTTGTAAAAAGCTGTGTTGGTATTGGCTATCGAGTAGTGCAAAACGTTGCTCGATATTAACAGAGTCAGAGAGTGAAAGAGTGTGTGCGCTGTTAGGGTTTTCATCAACTAATGGTTCGTGGAACTCTTCTTGTTGTTCGCCGAGTTCACCTTCTGGCGGCGCTGCTGGCAGTGTGGGATTACTCATCGACTCAGGTAAAGAATCGATCATGCTCTGCAATAAAGCATGCTTTTGCTCTAGCACCGCAAGCTGGGCTAACTGTTTATCGTATTGTGCTTGTTGTTCTTTACTTTGTTGCTGCCACTGTTGTTGTTTTGATAATTGGCTTTGTTCGATATCGGAAATCTTGTTGGTTTGAGAGTATATTCGCAGGGTCGAAACAGCCAACCAAATTAAAGCAATTAAAATAATAGCTACGGCTGATATTTGTAACCAAGGTGCTAATATCACATGTTTAACCTCACCATTTTGGCGGATCAACAGCTGTCTAGCTGGGAATAATTTGTGATAAAAAGACTTAATAAATGCTGACATGGCTTATAAACACTGGCTATTAACCGAATTAAGATAGCAATCTGAGCTGAAAAAGCCAGTAAAAAATTGTAATTAATCTTAAAAAAGGAGGCGTTGGTCGCCTCCTTATAATAAATACATTTAATAAATGTTTACAACTTAGTTACTTAGCAGGAAGAACCGTTCCTTCTACGCAGCCAAAACCGATACGAGCAAAACCGGCTTTTTCACACCAACCACGCATAATAACGTTGTCGCCATCTTCTAAAAAGCTGCGTTGTTCACCGTTATTAAGGGTGATTTTTTCTTTACCACCACGAGACAGTTCAAGTAATGAACCAGCTTCTTCATGAGTCGGACCTGATTGCGTACCTGAGCCCAGCATATCACCTGGCATAAAGTTACAACCATTTACTGTGTGATGAGTCACCATTTGTGCCACTGTCCAGTATGAATGTTTGAAACTTGATTTAGAGACTAATGAAGGTGCAGCACCTTGTTCACGCATTTTAGCGGTCTCAATTTGCACGTCCATTTTTATATCAAAGGCGCCAAGCTCACGGTTTTGGCTTGATTCTAAATAATCTAATGGTTGTGGGTCATTTTCATCACGAGTCCATGATGTTTTATAAGGTGCTAATGCTTCGGTGGTTACAATCCACGGTGATACAGTTGAAGCAAAGTTTTTCGCAAGGAATGGACCTAATGGTTGGTATTCCCATGCCTGTAAGTCACGTGCTGACCAGTCATTGAATACACAAAAACCAAATACATGGTTTTCAGCGTTTTCGATAGCAATGGCATCACCTAATTCATTACCTTTACCTAAATAAATGCCTAGCTCTAACTCATAATCTAAACGTTTACACGGACCAAGCGATGGTACTTCAGCGTCTGGCGCCTTAGTTTGACCATTTGGGCGATGAAAGGTTTGACCTGACACATCAATTGATGAAGAACGGCCATGGTAACCAATGGGTACCCATTTATAGTTAGGCAGTAACGGGTTGTCAGGACGGAATAAGCTACCGACTGCTGTTGCATGATAGATAGATGTGTAAAAGTCAGTGTAATCGCCAATACGACATGGCAATGCAAACTCAATGTCTGCTTGGGCAATTAATGCGTCGCTTAACTTAGCTTGTTCAGCGGCGCCTTCGCGTAATGCTTTAGATAATGCTAAACGTAGCGCTGACCAATATTGCTGACCAAGACCCATAAATTCATTTAATGTTGCTTGGCTTGCTGCTGCTATGGCTGTTTGTGCATCGCCTGAGAAAATAGCTAACTCGTTTACTTTGGCAAGGTCGATAACTTGGTCGCCAATGGCAACAGCACCACGAAAAGCTTCGTCAGAGTTCTTACGACGTACTTCTGCAAATGGTAGGTTTTGAATTGGGAAGTCACAATTTGCAACGTTTGCTGAGGCAACCCAGCTAGTTAAATTTATATCATGGGTTTCGTTAATTAAACTCATTACATTTCCTTTGGTTTAGTCAGTCGCGCTTTACAGTGGATATGGTGATGAATAGCGCGATTTAAACAGTGAAATTCAGATTGTCATTTATAATATTGATGAAACGACAAAAAGCAGCGAAGTACGCTGCTTTTTAAATTTACAATACGGTGCTTATAAAACGCCGCGGCGCTCTTGGTCGCGCTCGATTGATTCAAACAGTGCTTGGAAGTTACCTTCACCAAAACCGCCGTCATCAACACGTTGGATCATCTCGATAAAGATTGGGCCAAATAAGTTTTTCGAGAAAATTTGCAATAAGTAGCAATTTTCACTTTGGCTATCGACTAAGATCTGATGTTCACGGATCTTTTCTTTATCTTCTGCAACCCAAGGTACACGATCGAAAATTGTATCGTAGTATTCAGGGATAATATCAAGCGTGGCAATGGTTGATTTATCAAGCTTATCTAGTGAGCTTACTAGGTCATCTGTTAAGAATGCTAAATGCTGCACGCCTGGGCCATTGTATTCACCAAGGTATTCATCGATTTGGTTGTTATCGTTGCCTTTACCTTCATTGATTGGAATCGAGAAGGTGCCGCACGGTGATTTAAGTGCATAAGAGATCAAGGCTGTTTTTTGGCCTTTGATATCAAAGTAACGAACCTCAGTAAAACCAAATACGTCTTTATAAAAGTTAGCCCATGTTTCCATAGTGCCTTTATAAACGTTATTAGTTAAATGGTCGATGCGGATAAAGCCTTTATCATCAACAATGTTTTGTTCGCTTAAGTCTTCAAAGTCTTGCTCATAGATTGAACCTTTGTCACCAAATTGCTCAATGAAATAAATTAAGCTGTCACCAATACCGTAAATTGCCGGATATGGTAGGTCTTTATGAGTTGAATCAGTCGCAGGTTTTGCACCACGCGCTACTGCGGTGTCAAATGCCTGTTGAGCATTCTCTACACGCCAACCCATAGAACAAATTGCAGGACCATGACTTTTTGCAAATTCTGCAGAGAAACCATCACGTTCATTATTTAGTAAAAAGTGAATATCGTTTTGGTTGTAATAAACAATGTCTTTACCTTTAAATGTTTTGAGCTTTGAAAAACCAAAATCGGTAAATACTTTATCCATATAATCTGCATCAGGTGTAGCGTATTCAGTAAACTCGATACCTACCAAACCTAAAGGGTTAGTTACTTCACTCATTATAATTCTCCCGCAATAAACACTGCGTCTTGTTGTGTCTGATGCGCAGATAATTAACCATAATTGGCAGCAGGGGAAGAGCCGATAGCTATTTAGGCAAACGGCTCTTTGTAAATTAAATGGGACGATCATTTTAAAATGCATAAGCATTAATGCTTGGTTTTGAGATTTGTATTGAAAGGCCTTGTATTAAGTAACTTAAACTTTTATTAACTTATTGATAAATAGAATTAATTTATTCTTATTTAAGGGGGTAAATAATCAAATAAAGGAACTATTCACCCCTTATTAAATATACGTGGTGTAATAAATTGTTTACGCTAGAGCCGTATTTGTTAAAAAACTAACTCTTCTGCGCTAAGCTAAGGTTACTAGTAATGGCTGGGGCATTTTGCTAGCAGTGCTACAGCGTTTCGTTGAACGTGCGTGGTGGCCTATCAGATGTGTTTAATGAAGCTGTTGAAAAGTAATTTATAATCTTTTGTTACGCGCTTTGAAGTCAGCCTTATTAATATCGTAACTTAAATCGACGTTTGGTTGGCAGGAATTAATCATGGCGATATAAATAGAGCAACTAAAATCCCCACAAGCGGCATAGCTTGTGGGGAGATAATAAACACAACGTTACGGTTTTTCAGCAACTACTTCAAGCTCTTCAGCTAAAATGTGCTCTTGTGTTTGTGGCTCGTGTTGACCTTCAGCACCGTGCATCCATTTAACAAGCTTGTCGCTTAGTAAGTACATGATCACAGCAGAGAGAACAGCAGTAGCGCCTAAACCAATAAAAATGCCCAATGCGTTATCAAGCGCTTCTTCGCCTTCACCTAAGAATGAACCTACGAAACCAGCAATCTTATTCGCAACAGCAGTACATAGGAACCAAATTCCCATTAGCATTGATGCTAAACGCAGTGGTGCTAGTTTACTCACCATTGATAAGCCGATCGGCGATAAACATAATTCACCCAAGGTATGGAATAAGTAAAATAATACTAACCACATCATGCTGATCTGTAGTGGCTCACCTTGACCTTGGGTCATAAGTGCTAAAATCATAGTGATAAAGCCAAGCGCTAAGAATATCAACGCAATGGCAAATTTAACTGGAGAATTAGGCTCTCGTTTATCAAGTTTCAACCATACTATGGCAACCATAGGCGCAAAAATAATGATGAAGATTGAGTTTAATGATTGGAACCAAGACGCTGGAATTTCAAAGTTGAACAACATACGATCAGTGTAATCATTAGCGAATAAATTCATCAAGCCACCGGCTTGCTCAAAACCCATCCAAAATATGATACTAAATACACTCATAGTGAAAATAACTTTTATACGGTCAGTTTCCACTTTTGTGAGCGGCTCTTTGGTATTTGAAGTTGATTGTGATTGCGCTAATTTAGCGGCAGGAACAACACCAATATCACCTAAGTACTTATTACTAAGTACTACTTGCATCGCTACCGAAATTAGCATACCAATACCAGCAACAACGAAGCCATATTGCCAACCCATAGATGCAGCTGCGAAACCCGCAACAAGTGGACCAAGCGCACCACCTAAGTTGATACCCATATAGAAGATTGTGAAGGCGCCATCACGACGTTGATCACCCTCTTTATACAAGTCGCCAACCATAGTTGAGATGTTAGGTTTAAATAAACCGTTACCCATACATAATAAAGCAAGACCGATATAAAATACGTTTTCCTGTTGGCCGGCTAACATATCGTGGGGGATACCCATAGTAAAATGGCCAGCAGCCATTAGTAGACCGCCGATGATAATAGCTTTTCGTTGACCAAGTACGTTATCAGCTAACCAACCACCAAATAATGGAGTGATATAAACCGCCATTGTGAACGTACCATAAAGGCTTAGTGCGTCTGCATTACTCCAACCAAAACCACCGTCTTGGACAATAGCAACAAGATAAAGTACTAAAATGGCACGCATGCCGTAATAACCAAATCGCTCCCACATTTCTGTGCCGAACAACAGAAATAATCCTTTAGGATGCCCTAAAAAATCACCTGCTTTAGGTAATGAACTCATATTTACTTCCTAACTCAACGTTAATTATTGCGGCCTTATATTTTTTGCTTTGGTCGTTCATGTGCTTTCAACACAAACAGAACGGGTGGCCATGAATATTATTTTTAATGCAGCTAAGGTAATGGTTTGCTCACTAAGTTTTTGCTTAGTGGGTAAGAGTCACACCCTTATCCTAGCTACAATTGCGCCTAAGTATACATACACGGGCAGTGCAGGGGAAGTGCTTGCGATAGTTAGATTACTGATGGCTTTAAAGCGTCAGCGTAAGGCACGAAGGGGCTTTGCGGTAATAAGCGTAATGAAATGACACTTGCTCATTTTTTGTATAGCGGGTAAATAAGGTGGCATTGAGGAGCTGTTACACAATGCGTAACAAATACTAAAGGCCGAGTAATAAATTACTCGGCCTTTAAATAAAGACTTATTAACAGTGTAAATTAGTTACAGTAGTTACTATCAACAAACGTTAAATCATTAACATGTGAAGGGCCATCCATAATGAATGTTGCCGCCGCAGTATTTTGATCTAATCGGTAAATTTTAGCGTTCTCGCCTTTTACACGTCCTGACACATAAATTGTGCCATCTGCAGCAATTGCGATACCAGATGCTTGATCAACACCATGCTCACCAATTAAAGACAACTCCATTGAACCTTGGTCAATAGTATAAAGTGCTTTACCGGTAAGAACGTAAAGAACATTATTATCAGCTGAATAAGCAATATCACCATCAGCGAACGAATCACCAGGGAAAGTTAATTTACCAAGTACTGTTTTATCACCTGTTGCTAGGTCAAAATCGTACATGTATGTTTTGCTTGTGGTACGTAATGTTGTGCCATCAGCGTTCATTGCAGAGCGGTAAATCGGGTACGAAGTTGCAGATGTAACCAATGCCTGCTCATTCGTAGCAAGGTCAAGTGATAAAATTTGCGAGACTTTAGTCGAGCTATCTAATTGCTCCATGAAATATAAAACACCATTATGTGATGCAATATTTGATGCCGTGTTACTTAAACCCGTTACTTTAGAGTATGTGTTTGTGTCAGTGTTGAAAAAGTAAACAAATCCTTCTTCATTCGTACCGAAGTTATTAATACCGTATAAGCCTGATGCACATTGGCTAGTTACTTTAACATCATCAATAAACGCACCGAATGAATCAGATTTACCAGCGCCGATAAATTTAAGTTCGGTTGCTGCTGAACTTGCTTTTACAGTGTACGTAAACTTTTGCCAGCCTTTGGTGGTTGAATTTAACGTATCGAGTAACTCACCATCCCAATATACTTCTGCTTTATTAGTATTTGCATCGCCGCTTACACGTGCTGAATAATAAAAGCTTACTTCATAGTTATGATCAACATCAGTATTCAATGTTTGCGAAACGCTATAATTAGCTGTCGAATCTAACTCTAAATACTGGCTGCCATCTTGAGCTTTGATAAGGCCAAGCTTATTGGTTTGGATTTCAAACTTAGCATTGTTTGAACGTTGCCAACCTGAGACTTGATTTAATAATCCCCATGTTCCAGAAATTGTTGCAGTGTTTTCAAAAGAACCATTTGCTACTAGGTTCGTTGATGCTGCTGCAAAGCCTGAAGCGATCAATAAAGGTAATGTTGCAAGCTTAAACAATGAGTTTTTCATAGTACTTTTCCTACCAAGTAATTCATTTTGTTTTTGTTAACATTTTTATTAACAATTTATGGTACTATTTTGCTATAAATATTGGGTTCGGTCAAATGTTGAACATGAGCGTTTTCGCAATAATTCACTGCTTTATTTGTCTTTTTTAAATAATTCATTTGCAAACAGTGACTTGCTGAATGTAATTACTTTGAAAATATTTTACTTATTTTATAACTAAAATTTTAGCTGAAAATTAAGTTAATACATTTGTTTAGGTCGGTATGCCTTAATTAGTAATTAAGGCTTTGTAGGTTTTTACGGTATGATTAACTTAGCTATTATCTTTATTTGAAAATGTTAACCAGCCGGGCTTTTGATTGCGATTTAGCTTTCCTAAGACCGTAATAGCTTTTTCAAGAGTAATACGCTGGGTTGCGATATCTTTATAAACTTGGTTGGCAATTTTTTTGCGTTTAACAGCAGCCCCAGCATCTAAAAATGATTCAGCCACTTGTATGGCAAATCTTTTTAATGGGCCTTGTTGCTGGCTGTCGGTTTTATTGTCTAGCTGTTGCTGATGTTTATTCAAACGTTCATTAATATGCACAAGCTCTGCTTGGCTGTATTCATTTTGCGCATGATGCATTTTTTTTATCTCTAATAACGCACTGCTTAAATAAGCATGCTCAAGCTGACTAAATGTACTGATCAGTGATAAGCGCGTTAAGGTTTTTTTAAACTGTTCAGCTGAGCAATTGTTATCTAAAAGCATACTTATGCTATCGTAAATCTTTTGCCATTGTTGCCAGCCATAAACATAGCCTAAGCCAGCTCCTTTAATGTTTTGCATACCAATGATGACTTGGTGACAGTGAGGCCTCGCAAGTGCAGTTAGCATGATCGTTAATTGATCGGGGGTGACCTTGGAGTTAGTAATTAATATGCATTTACTTTTGACTAATTCCAATAATATTGTTTGTAAATTATGTTGATTCTTTTTTAAATCACTCAACAAAGGCCGCATCTGTTGATAGCTTAAATAGTGATTAAAAACATCTTGCAAACTTATTCGCTGCTGTTCACTTAATGTTTGTGCCTGTCCATTGAGCCAATCAGTAAATTGCTCTGCATTATTCAAGGCGGTAAATTCTTTTGCCTGGTAGCTACCTTCAAGTGCTTTATTCATTATTTCGGCAACTGTATCTGCTTCTTTAATGCAGTGTAGCTGAGAGCACAACAATTCTAATTCCTGTAAATCATTATTACTAATTATTCGTTCAAAGCGCTCAGCAAAAGCGTGCAAGTAATAGCTATAAAAGCCATCAACATTGGTACCAATGACAACCATTTTATCAAACGGTAAATCTTCGACGAGCATCTGGGCAAACACTTTTGAACGTGCTACACGGTCATTTCGGTTGTTAATCAAGGCGATGGTTTGTTTACTTGGATCCTTGCTTAGGCCAAATAAATCTAAGCGTCGCCAGTTCTCTATGGTCGCTAAGCGTTCATTGGCTGACATACTATTAACGAATGACATGCTAAAATGTGTAAAAGGTACAGGGCTAAAGTGTTGTAAAACACCAATGTCAGGTACTATACGCTGTGCTGTTTCTTTAAATACAAAGTCTTTTTCCAGGCCAATGTAGGCTGCCATCTTACATACTAAAGCAATATTATCCGGGTGCTCTTCATATGGGTAAAGTGCTCTAATGTCGGGTGTGATTTGATAACCATCGCCCCAATGTGCCTGAATTAAGGTACTGCTTTTTTGTGTAGCGTCTTTATCTAAAATAGGGAACATGGTTTGTTCGCTAGTAAAAACCTGACTTTTGGGGGCGATAAAGTTTGCCATTTCTTTAGCCACATCAATACCTGTTGGTCCTAATATATCTTCATGATCAGGATAGGCATTGGTAATAGTTGAAAAGTTATCTTGCATCCACTGCCTGAGTATTTTGACGTAGCGAGGTGTTAAGCCCATGCACTCCCATAAAAAGACATCTGCTTTGACATTTTTAGCAAAATGTAAAACATCACTTTGCTCCCAAATACTGGCTTTATCAAATGGGCGGAATAAAGGCACTTCAAATTGTTCACCATTGGAGCGAGCATAAATAAGGGTTGCTTCGCAGCCCGTTGTTTTCGTTATTACTTTTAACGCAAGACTGCTGAACAGCGCGGCTTTTAAGCGTTCAGTGCCAGATTTACCTCGGGTGCCCCAACCACCAATACTGACTGGAATTGCTTGACGGTCGGTTTTTATACGTCGGCTTATGCGAATATGACGTCCCCAAAAATAAACCATAAAACCAACTACAAAAAAGATAAGCTGACCAATACTGTTTTGATAGATTGAGTAAAGATACTCTTTAAAATTCAGCCAAATATTTACCAGTAGTGGAGAAAAACTTAGCTTGTTATAAAGCTTACTAATATTTGGCTCTACATCAAACGTACAACCGAGTTGTTCACCATAGGCTTTAAATTCAAAACTAAAACCGTGCTTATTGAGTGCTGTCAGGTAATTGTTTTGCTCTATTTCGTTACCTTTACGTTGTGTATCTAAACTATCAATATTAATACTTAGCCAAATATAACTGCTAATTCGCTGAAATAATGACTTTGGCGGGGTAACTAATAAAATACCATCTGGCGTATAGGTTTTTGCTGGCTGTTTTAAATTGTCTTGGCTCAGTACCGAGAGTAAGAAATCAGGTAACGGTAAATGTGGCCGCGCTGAGTATTCATCAGTATCAAATAACGGTTCGCCAGGAACATTGGTAGTGCTTATCTCCGCTACAGAGCAACTAGGAACATGCATAAAGGCAGATGGTTTTCGGGCTTTGCTATGATTAAAGCTTTGGCGTTTGTCTGTGCTTGGGTTGCGCCATTCATGTATAAAACGCCACAACCTAAACGCATAACGATAACCACTGCGGATCTGCCATGTTAATTTATTTTTACTAACATTGTAGCCTTCGCTTTGCTGAGCTTTACGACTGAGTAAGCGACCAAGTAACTCTTCATCTAATTCTTTATCGAGCTGAGATAGGGTTGCAGAGTTTGGTAATACTTGCTCTAACTCAGCCATTAAATTTTGATGCTCAAATGCAACTAATTGCTCTCTGGTACGGCTGATAAAACGGCGAATAGCCAGCACCGGCTCGCTCTGCAATCGTTCATTTAAACAATTGATATAAGTTGTGAAAACGCTATTTGGTTGGTTTGTCTCTAATTGTTGATTGAGCATCATACGAGCAGTGAGCTCTAACGTTAAACGTTTAATGGCAAAGCTTTCATTACCACTTAATAGTTGCCACCAGAGTTTGAATGCAAAGTTGTCGGTATCTATACGAGGGCTACTTAGTTGTTTAACTAACGTAAAGCGCACGGCATCAACGGTTTCTATTTTTAATCGTTCGGTTAATAAATTTTGTAAAAAACTGACAGAAAAATTACCAGCTTGCTCTATAACACTTTGCCTTACTCGTGGATAACTGTGTTCGGCTAACTGCATTAACAGGTTTTCACATAAGTGGCTCAATGTGTTCTGGCTGGTTAAAATTTTTGGTAACGCAGCTAAAATAAATAACCGTTCTTCAGCATTAAGTTGGCACTGATCAGTTTGTTGGATCAGCTGCTGCATAAATGCACGAATGTAGGTTGGCCGTTGATGGATCAAAATTTCTAATATATCCAAACGGGCTAAATGCGGTGTATTCACCTCTTCTAATGCTAATACTAAGGTTTCAATTAAATTTGCACTTAGCTCTGGATCGCCATCATGGTTATGCATCAGTTGTACTTGATTCGCTAAGGCACGGTATAGCGCATTTCTTACATGTTCATTATCGGTCTTGGTTAATAATTGTAAAAAGAAGCTCTCTAAGTCCAGAGTTTGCCACGCTTTTGCTATATCGTTTGAAGATTTTTTTAAATAGCGATTACTTAAGTCGCCAAGCTTTCCAATTAAAAATTTAAGAGTTTGTTCAATATCAGCGACTATATCTTGGTAACGGTTGATCACAGCACCTTCGTCAAACCAACGATTAAAGGCAAGTTTATCTTGGCGTAATTGTTCAGACGTGGCGCCTAGTTGCTGAGCGTAATCTAAAATATGGAATTCACGTTCGGCGCTGATTTCTGCATGACTGAGTCTTTCAATAAAAAGCAGATAACCGGCATCCAACTTTTGTAAACTTTGCTGTTTATGTTCTACGCGATGACGTAAAAAAGCAATTGCTTGGCGCAATAGCCAAATATCCTGATCTTCGCCATCGGGCATATTTTGCAGCAATTCCCACTGCGCTAGTTCATCAACAAGTTGACGGTATTTTTGGCGATAAAGGTCCAGCCAAAAATTAGCAATATCAGCAAACAATAGATGTTCTAAGCGATCTTTTAATTCGCTAGAGGGAGTAACTTTCTTGGTGTTTGCCATATTAATTCTGCTCTAAAAAGTGATTGAGTTGCAGTGACTCAAAAATAATTTCGTCGTGAGAGAAAACACCAAAACCGGTGTCAGCTATATTGCCAGTCGAAAACTCGAGACTGATGTTATGGTCATTTCTAAACCAATCTTGGTCCCAACGTACTTTGATCCACCCTTGTGAAAAGTTACCTAATGGCAGCTGTTTTCGCCAACCTACACTGGTGATGTATTGCCATGTGCTATTAGGGCGATGTTTATCAGCAAACTTATAGTAACTGGTTAATCCGGCTTGGAAGATTTGCCCTTGATAATATTGATGCCAAGATGCGCCAAAACGCAAAATATCTAGGCTTGTCCAATCGGCATTGGACGTGCTGCCGGCGAGAAAATTAAAGTAACTATCAACCCACGGTTGATAGCGATATTGATATTCGCCTCGCCAACCATGCGGGTGATCTTCGCGATAAAAATTATAAATGTCTGAATTGAGTTTAGGATCAAATAAAAAGTCTTCAATATTAGCACTGCTGTAGCTGTAGAATGGACTTATTTGCCATTGATGACGATGACTTTCATCAATGCGCCAGATCTGACCAATCTGCACATAGGTATTAAATGCATATTGGCTGTCAGTGCCTGCTTGACTTGGTTGCCATGTGGTTTGCAAGGCGCTGTCGACGTAC
Source organism: Pseudoalteromonas sp. SG44-17 (assembly GCF_014164235.1). Taxonomy (NCBI): domain Bacteria; kingdom Pseudomonadati; phylum Pseudomonadota; class Gammaproteobacteria; order Alteromonadales; family Pseudoalteromonadaceae; genus Pseudoalteromonas; species Pseudoalteromonas sp. SG44-17. The sequence goes on from NZ_JACJEV010000008.1 coordinate 67,088, forward strand.
CAAGGACTGTCATGATCTTGCCAAGAATGATAGCCATCAATCGAAAATAGTTCGCTATCTTGTTCGCTCAAAGAGTAAGTAAGATCAAGACGATACCAATTCTCATCGTCACTTAATCGAAACCTAGCGCCAACATCCATACTATGACGAATAGGGACGTTTTCGCTAGATTCAAAAATACCTCGGCGGTCATAATTAATAAATGCTTGCCAGCTTAAGTCGTCTGGATGAAACTGTGCGACCTCAGTTTGCAGGGCACGCTGAGCAACGGGCAGTTGGTAAATTACGGTGTTTGCGAAGCTGTTTTGCTCGGCTTCAAAATTAGAAATTTTATGATTGCTTTCACTCAATTGCCAAGTATATAAGCGAACGTGCTTGATGCTGTCGGTGCTGACTTCTATTTTACCTGCTGGGTGGAAAAAGCTGCGTTCAAGGCGTTGTTCAAATTCACCAACAATACTGCTTGGGAGCATTTGCTCGAGCTTAACTAAGCGATCGGCTGGTAATTGTGCGATTAAATGCCGCTCTGGCAGAACAGTGTAAAATAACAAGTTATTGCTAAGCGGTAAGTCATACCAGCGACCATTACGGTACTCTTGTGCGCTGATTGTCATCATTTGTGATAAATAAGGATTAAGCCATTGCAACGAGAGCACATTATCGGTTAGCTCAGTTTTATTAAAACCAAATGCAGTTGGTTTATCAGGTTGTATTGACCAAACTTTTTCCGATGTGGCTAATTTTATTGCAACGTTCGCGACATTCCCTTGGGATAAGTCAGCCGCTGCAGATAACTCTGCGACCGAAAAATGAAAGTTTAAACGAATTTGTTCTGAGCGGGTTTGGCTCAAGTCAATATGTAAATCATGATGTGGGCGTAAGACTAATCCTTGCGTAAAACCGCCTTGGCTACTGGTACGCAGTAATTGGTCGCTATAGCTACTCTCATCTTGAGAATCCACAGCAATGAGTTGCGTGCCAGCAAAGTCAGTATAGTCTTGTAGAGGAACCCACTGGCCATAACTTTGTATACGTGAAAATAACTGCGCGAGTTGTGGAGGTAAGCTCAGGGCATTTACTTTCGCTAAAACTTGCGTGTACTCATTGGTGGTTAGCGTTTTATCCGCCAACTTAAATAAGGTATTATTCAATAACGTCTGCATGTTGATATCGGTGTCATATAGCAACGCCATAAATGGTGTTTGCCAAAAATAGCGGGTTGCCATATTTTGATAATTATACGTCGTCGTCAATGGCTGCGAGAGTATTTTATAGGAAATAAATGTTTGTTGATCACTATATAAGCGAACTGACTCACCAGCTTGTAATGTGATCAACGCGTCACTGGAGATCGACAGCGGTTGAGCATCATTGCGTAATAGGGTTTGCGAGTTAATATCAGAAAAAATTGGCAGTACAGTGTGTTGCGCTGATTTTGATGATTGCGATGTCTGTTGTGCAAACAACCAGCTCATTTTATATTGACCATTTTGAACACTGGTACTGCGCGCTCTTAGGGCAATTGTGAGTGGTTGGCTTTGCGCTTTGAATGTTACCGCTTGGCTTTTATTAACCACCAGTGCTTGTATTAACCCCGTTGGGCTGGCAAGCGTTTGCGTGCCTGGGTAATCAAGTTCGTAGCTGGGCTGTTGAATATCTGCTTCGCTGTAATCGCGCCAATTTAATTTTGCAAAGCTTGTTTGCAATGCCGCTTGATTAGGTAAGTCATGACTTAACCACAATGCGAGTAAGTTTTTTTGTTGTTTGATTGCAAGCGCAATCAAAATGTTCCTACATGGCGCTAATAAATCTAAAGCATTGGCACATAAACCTTGCAGTTTATAGTCTTGCTCTAATGCTTGATATTGTTGTATCAACTGATTGCCAGCATAGGATTTGATAGCCACTTCTTGGCTGCTTTTGTAGAGCCCTTCAAGGTAGCTTTTGGCTAAAGCGTCGCGCCCTTGCGCCATCAAAATAGTGAGACGCAATTGCCACGCTTTAATTGCAATATCTGTATTGGGCACGTTGACTAATTTTTTAATTAATTGCAGTGCCTGAAGTGGATGCTCTGCCATTAAATACTCAGCTTCACCGAGTTGATGTTGCCAATGCATAGTATCAGTGGAAGTTATTGCCGCAGTTTTTGTTTTCAGTGGTTTATAAGGGAGCAGTGCGGCAGTAAACTCATCACCGATTTGGCTAATTTGCTGGGCCAATAAGTTATGAATAAGATTACTTTTTTCTTTTAGCGTACCTGCTTGTGCATAGAGCAATTCATTATTTGGTAAATCTAGTAATTGATCACTTTGCATTACGTATTCAATTGGTTGGCGCTGTTGCTGAAGATTCTGAATGCTTAATTGAGTTGTTGTTAAAGGCACGTTTAACTCAAAAGCGGCAAAATTTTCGCTTTTTAGCAAGGTTAAATGCCATTTTAAGTTACCACTGCGAACTAACAATTGGCTATCGACACTGCTGCGCGCATGCAGTGTTATCGTCGTTCTCACGCGCTGTTTATTGTTTAGAGAAAATTGATGCTGTTGCTGGCCTAATTGATGTATTTGCGCATAGTGCTCTGATAGTACAGGGTAGCCAGTATCATCAACCATCCGCAGTCCGCTAAAGCTATCAAACTGCTTAAATTGACTATTAAAGTACGCTTTATCCTGCGACTTCGGAACAAGAAAATCGCGAGATGAAATTGTGCTAAGTAAATCTTGATAACGACGTTGCGAAAGTAATTCACCACTTTGATAAGGTGAATTGTTTAGCTGTGATAAGTCGTGTTGAGAGTAGATAGCACGCAGCGTGTTGTCTAAATTATTAACCCAATATGGTTGAAACAAACGTTCTTGTTGCTTATCCATTGCTTGATCATCAAAAATTGCTCTGTGATTTTGCTCAAGTTTAATATAAGCGTCTGTTTCACTACGTATAGTTAGGTATTCACCTTTATCTATTGCTAAGTAATCGGTATTGGCCAAACCAATGTGTTGGTCACTATACTCGCTGGCGCGACTGGCAATAACACCGAGCACACTGATCGGTTGCTCATTTACATAGGTATAGACTTTGCCGTTAATATCTTTATTTAGTAAATCTTTGCGCACAGTTAGTTTTAATTTTTTAGCGTGTTGAAAGTACAGTTTTACTTTTTCGCCCGCTTTAAAGTGATAATAATGCTCAATATTTTGACCATATTGTAAACGAGTTACCGCTCGTGGTAGCTTTACGGCGCGACGGAAGCTATCACGGTGACGGTTTGTTTCACCGACCATTGCCGTTAAGGTTACACCTTCATCAAGGTGATTGGTGATTTTTAAAATGCGGTTATATGATGCAATCGGTAACTGACACTTGGCTTGTTCACAGATAAAATCGCGACTCACATTGAGTCTCTGCTGGGCAAGGTGACTGGTCCCCGAGCTGTAAATAAACGAATTAAATGTTGTACTATCCAGCTCCAGCCATTGACCTTTTGCCAGCCAAAGATAACGACTTTGTTTAGCTTCAAAATACATCGCTTGCTGAGATTTATCTAAATGCACGTTAGGTGTCACATTTAGCCACATAGGCGAACTCAAAATATTGTCATTACTGGCTAAGCCGTGTGGGCTCAAAGTAAGCAATAGGCTGAAAATAATAGCAGTTATAGCGTAATGCATATTTTAAATTGACTCATCAAAGTAGGCTGTTGAACAAGTTGCGCGCGTAATATATCACTTAATTCAATATGGAAAAATTCGCCATTGCTTGGCAGAATTTTATTTAAAATATTTTTTGTGCCGCCAAGCTCTGTAACTTCTAACGGATATACATAACTGGCAAGTTGTAATTTGTCAGTTAAACACTGGCTTATTTGCTGTAATTTAGCTGTAGCTGGCTTGGCACCATGACTGATTATTACATCACTATTGCGTGCTTTTTTAGTGTGTCGTTTTTTTGGATCAAAGCCGTGTATCTGATAAATAACGAACTGATCGACTGTGTTGGCGTAGCTTTGAATAAACGCATTGGTAACACTGTAGTGGTATTTACCTAGATCACTTTTTTGTCCATCAGCTGCAAGTGTATTGCGATGTATGGTATTGGCTAAGAAAACCTGGCATTCAGTAAATAGAGCCATCGCAATAGGGTAGCTGTGTTTGTCAAAATAGCGGTGCGGAGCATAGGCAATACACTGACTGCCACTCGACTGGTATTTTATTTCTCCTGCTATAACGTGTTCATCTTTCGTTACTAAAGTTAACGCTGATGTTAGTTCGTTGCCTTGCGCCAAGTTTGTTTGCGTGCTCAGCCATTGCGCTAGTTGGGCTTTTGTAACCGCATAGGCACCATTTTGTGATGACGAACTAGCGTAACTTGCGCTAGTTAATAACAGTAATATTATCGCAAGTAACCGTTTAGCTTGCATCATCATTCCACCACCTTATTTTTACTTCTTCGTTAGCGTACTCTTCTAATACTGCGATCCAGACGGTTTTATTGCTTGTAATGGTTAAACTGTTGAGCGCACGAACATCAGCATTGAGCTGTTGAGTAATTGCCGGGTAAGCAAATAGTTGACTGTCTTTTGGATGGATCAAAAAGGCATCACTTAAGCGGCTCGGCTGAAGTCCATAGCGCTTGTTTGCAATACTATAATCATGGGTTAAGCCACTTTGGTATTTAGCACGTTGAGCAATATCGAGGATAATGCTCTGCTCAGCATAATGGCTGTACGCTTTTAATACCACACTGTACGGGCGTTGCGTTGGATATGCTAATTTTAGTGGCGTATTTGCCGTAAGTTTATACAACCGTTGTTTAAGCCACGGGCGTTGCCCTTGCCAGTTTTGATAAATTTGTTGGGCATTTTTTTCAATACTTGCCAGTTGTTCAAAGTCAGTGTCTACTAAATTTACTTCTCTGGCTGTTTTGTTGTTTAGTTGATAAACCACACTGCCTGGATCTGTACTTGGCGCATTAGTCGCCGCTTGCAGCAGATGCTTATTTTGCAATGGTGCAAAGTTATAAGGGCTGGGCTCAGTAACTGGGGTAAAATATTTTGTTGGGCTATTGACCAATGCGACATTAGAGATCGGTAATTGTTTAAACAGCTCTCTTGATTGATAGAAACTGTCTTTAATTAGGATCTCTGGTGGCTCTTGGAAAACTCGGATATTGACGTAACTATCTTGTTCAGTAAAGTCGTAATGGTTATCAGCTTGTTGCTCATACCAAGCGGCAATATCATGAAAGTTTGGAGCTTCAATACATTTCGTATGGCATACCGTACGTTGATAGTTAAACTGGCTATTACGTGATTTGACACGTACAAGAGTCGGTTGCTCAGTTGTAATTACCAATGCCGCTGCACGTTCGTTAAGACGTAAATAAAAGCTATTTGCTTTAGGAATTTTTTCTCGTTGTGTGGAATCTAGAATAACTCGATCAAATTCAGATAATTCATCGTCATAAGAAATAGTAAAGGTATCAATTGGCTGATTATTTTGATCATAAACAATCACAGTAGCATGACCTCGACTAGATGATCTGAGATCGATGTTAATATCGCTACTTCCTTCAAGTGTGAAGCGAGCATTTAATAAGTTACTTATTTGATAGTAACCATCTTGTGCGGTCGTTAACGGTTGTAGTGAGCTAAAAGACCAATTACTTAACAGTGGCTCGGTGCTGCATATAGTTACTAAACCAATATCTAATGGCTCGGTAATAAAGCTCAGTGGCTGCGCTGTATTTGCGCGATAAAGCACAGTATGTGGTGCAATAAACTGACTTAAATCATACCAAGTTAAATTGATTTCAGCTGATTTGTCCAGACTGAAAATAAGCGAATCAGGCTGTTTTAGTTCAATGCTCGCACACAGTGTCGCATCGGTGTAATAGTCATTTAAATTAAGTTGTTGCTGCGCAAAGTCATAAGTAACAACATTGTAGGGCAGCGTTTCATATAAAATGTCGGCTTTAAAGTCGATCCCAGGAATACCTTGTGGAGCAAGTTTTAGCCATGAATAGGTAACTGCATTGTTTATTTCTGTGGTTGATAACGCATTAACCCCAATACTGTGATATGCGCTGCTTCGCTCTCTTCGCTCTAATGGTAACTTGAGCCACGCGCTGTATTTATCATCATTATCGTTATGTGTTTTAGCATGGACTCGCACTACAACTCCCATAACTTGGCTATCTTCGCTAATTAACTTTAATGATACGCTGGTAACGTTCTTTAATTGTTCTGGGCTGATATAAAAAGATTGCCCAGATGAGACCTGTAAAGCTTGCCGATTTTCAATAATTTGCTTTATTTGTTGCTCATTGTCGGGAGGTGTTAGTTTTGACGCATGGTGATAGACATGACTACTAATTACTTGTTTTTTTTCATTTAAGAATGCGTATTCAATGGCATAGTTTATCGGTTTATCTAAATCCTGTGGTTCAGAAAATATCGCATTTGATAATACTCGGATCGAGTGTGTTCTAGTGCTAGAAAACGAAAAAATCAATGGTTTTTCAGTGCTTAGCCATTGAACGTTAGAGCGTGTCTCTTCATCCGAACGGCTAGTTATAGGTTCAGCTGACTGTATCCACAGATAAAAACTAAACAGCGCAAAACTAAGCCCAGTAAGTATTAGGAGCAATATGAGTATTTTTAAGAGTCGTTTAATAAATTGCATACGATCCCTCAATCATCATAGTGTTAAAACGGTTTTGGTCAGTGAGACGGTTTGTTATCGGATTAAAAATTGCCAACAGCTTACCTTTTTGTCTGATCGCGAGGGCATACTCTTGGCGGCCTTCAAATTCAATTGTTTGTAATTCACAGTTAGCGAATGGTTTACATAGTTGTGCCAGTGCCGTCAAGCGTTGCGTGCTGGCATAATGCTCAATCGTTTTTAAAAAATGACTTTGCTGCTGTGAACTTACAGCTTGCCAATTGGCAGGTGATAATGTGGTTATATTCATTACTTTAATTGTTGGTTGCGCTGAAATCGCGAGCAAGCGTTGTAAAAGACTTTGCTGGTTAACAGAAAATTGCTGTTTAAAATCAGATGCAAGCCACAGGGTTGCTAGTTCGCTGTGGGGAGCAAATATTTGATAGCCAGATTGCGGCGACGTACCAAGCTCTAAACCTCTTGTCGCGGTTTGGCCTTGCACAACTTGGTAATCAACAGCCAAATCTTGCAAACTGTGATTAAGTGTTTGTAAAAGATGCTGGTGGGCGTTATTTGATTGCGTATATTCAAAAGCTAGGGCGGTGGGTCTGATCCATGATGGTGCACTGTGACTACGAATTTGTAAGTTTAAAATGGCATTATTTTGTGCAAACCGTAAATAGCTTTGATGAACCACATTAAATAATGAATCAACGTTATTGGGTAATAATACATTCGCTTGTGGATGCGCATAAGGATGGGCACCGGCGATCAGTAAATGCTCTGCCCGGCTATTTACAAATAGTTCAGTGGCAAACTTTAAGGTATTACTTTCAAATAATGGTCGCGGTACTTCAATATTAAGTTGGGTACTTGATGTCAGATTGATGACATAGAAACCTTGACCATAGGCTATTGCAGCCCCATCAACGAAAGGGGCGATAAGTAAAAAGCGACCTTGCGCGTTATTGAGTAATGTTAGCTGATAGCCCATTAGTCTGGCTGTGGCATTAATTTGATTTAGTTGATTGATTATATTCTCATCTACATCTTGATCCGTCAGCTTAGTTTTTAAACGGTATAGAGGGTGTAATATTTCAAATTCCCACAAGGCGGCTTGATTTGCCGTTAATGGTTTATAAGCGCCACTGCCTTTAGCGGTAATGTTGTCAGCAAATAGCTCAATCACTTCATTCAGGCTCTGCGTTGCATAGCTAATTGCGTTGTCCTCGTTATTACTTTCATCACGAGATATGTTAGCTAATAACGTAGTGTAGTTATCACTATTTAAAAACACTTCAAACAGCTGGCCATTAAAATTTGCTGCAGGTAAAGAGCTATTGGTTGCTTGACCAAAAAAAGTCTCTTGATGTCCTAATAGCTGTTGGATCAAACGTTGGCTGAGTGAGCTTGGTAACTGATTGTAAATCCAATACTGACTTGTTGCGCCGACAGGGGTTTTGATTAACAAACGATTTGTGCGATTGTTAACTTCCCGTACTTGAAATAGTTGCTCAAGCCCCAGCGCTTCAATAAATGCTAAATAATAAGGACTTTGTTTATTATTATGAGTTAATTCCGTCGTTGGTGTAGCACTGGTACCAAATACTAAGGCACGACTGTCAAAGTGTGAAAATATAAGCCCCGCAGAGTCGCTCGCTAAACTTTCTGAAGTGGGAAATGGTACCGTGACTATGAAATCTGCGCTTGGTTTTCGAGAAATAACAAATAACCCGCGTTGCGAGGTTTTTCTAGCATCGCGAATGTAAATATAACTATCATCAAATTGCAATTGAAAATCAAGTTTAGCTAAGCGCTGTTTATTCAGCAGTAAGTTTTCTATTGAATTAGGGGCTTTATTAATTTCATAAATCGCTTGTTTAAAGTTATTTTTGTCCTGACTAGCTTGATAACTGCTGATGTCTAGTTGTCCTTTATTGCTCGTATAAAGGTAGCTTTTATATTCACTGATCTGTTGACCAAGAGCGCTGACTTTGTTTGTGCTTTGCAATTCTTTAATGTCAGTTATAACAAATAAAGAAGGGATAAACATGATAATAAAGCCGATCACAATGGCTAACGCACCGCCTAGGATTGAAGTTTGAAAGGTGGCTCGGATCACTAAGCCTAGTGCGCTTTTTTGATATATTTTTAATGCTAAAAGCGTAGACAGCATATAACCAAAAGCAAAGGTATCGGTAACTTTTATTTCAGGGTAGTAGTGCACCACAAAATAATTTAAAAATAACTTATAGATAAAACCGATATTGAAGAAAAATAGCAATAATCTTGCACCTTCAATATTGGCATTACGTAACCGCGTAAAGTTTAATAGCGAAGCACCAATGATCAGTATAATGGCTGTTTCTGCAAAGGATGTGAGCAATTTAGTTGGCTGCATAAGCTGCAGCGCCAATAATGCGGGTAGCATAATGCCATTAAATTCCCAGCCATATTTAATATTGGCACGCGACGCAATAAACGCAGTGATCACCAAAATAATATAGGCTTTTGGTGCCGCTATAATTGATGCGGCAACCGCTTCATACATAATTGCTAAATTGGCGATGCTAAAGTTAGTCATTGGCATGAGTGCAAAACGAACTAATAAGAAAGTAATTAGTAGCTGAACAATGGTAACTTTCATGCCGTACTTAAAGCCACCATTCCACATCACGTTGGCAGTGAGGGCGATAATAACTAACCCCAGGGAATAAAGCTGTGATGAATAATCAAAGGTTATATCCCAACCGCTGAGCACGTTAGCAATCAATGGCCAAAACAAAGTATCCATGACTACACGCACTAAAATACTGATCAAGATAATGGCAAAAAAGCGGTCACGACCAAACATCTCGGCGTAGCCAAATCTTTGCATTACGTACTTAGCGCTAAAGAGCATTAAGCCATACACTACTACCGCTTCAATTAAGATAACGGCGGCTGAGGTTGGGCTAACAATAAGTAGTGGCACTAAATAACCAGGCACAACAAGCCCAGTAAGCGGAAAACCAAATCGTAAATTTAACAAACAAACAACAGTAATGCCTATCCATACAGTGGTGATCACCGATTGACCTAAGCCACCACCTGCTGGAAACAATTGTAAAATAAAATCACCCACTAGTTGATGGCTCCATCAAGTTTTGAGCGTAAAATTGCTGTTGTTTGCATAATGAATCACACAGTTGTTTGCTGTTGGGCATTTGCTCAATAAAAAACGCAATATCAATAAACTCAAATAAAATACCTGAAACCTGAAATGGCTCGCCAGATGCATTTTGTAGATGACTTGCATCCATTGCTCGAACATTGAGTATATAGGTATTTTCATCAAGCTTAGCTTGAAGATAAATATCGCCTTTTTGTAAGGTGATAAAGCGTAATTTACCTTTCGCGGTTTCAGTATCTAAATCAGTAACTAAGCAGAGCAAATCCAATGCTGTCATATCAAAAATAGAGAATTGATGCTGCGCAGCTAGTTTTTCTAACGATTTGTTTATTTGCACCACTTGACCAAATAAATTAAATAATACAGTCGCAGAGCGAACATTATTAAACACATGCTCTAAGGTCGTTAGCTTTTGTTCCATTTCCGCTATCGACGTTTTCACTTGCTGGCTGAGCGGTTCTTGTAATTTCAAAGTGAGTAGTTGAGATAGGGCGCTATCATTAGCATTATTTTGTGATTCAATAATTCGATAATGGAACAGTAATTCACCCACTTGTCCGGCAAAGGCATTTACATTGCGCTCAAATGCTTGTTTGTTAAATTGTGCATCAGGCATTACTGTCATTGCCCAAAAACCACGAACATCACCGGCATAGATCAATGGCACTATATATTGCAGCTCACCGTCACTTAGCTCATTAAAAAATGGGCGCAAAATTGGCACAACACCAAATTCTTTTAAAGCATCTGAATATGGCGCGCGCTTATAATCGCGGCGCATTTCTTTAATATCACTAAGGTGGCAATTGACGGCTCTTATTTCGGTTAGTCGGTGATCGCCTTCTTTACGCGCTAAAAATATCGATTTATTCAAAGCAAGTTGTTGAGTTACCAGGCGAATAATCGCATCCCAAGGCGAGCTTTGAGAAATAAATGACTTTGGTAAATAGCGCCCAGCCATTTTCTGTTGAATATTCCCAATTAGGCTAGTGAGCTCCCTGTCTTCGTTGAGTTTTCTAACCAATATTACCCACACTAGTGTAATAAAGGTAAAAATGGTCATCTGGCCAACGGGTAAAAATAAATGCTGAAACACTAAAATAAAATACCCTAAGCCAAACCAACATATACTTGTTAGCACTGCAATTACGATACTGTAACTAATTGATAATTTTTGAAAAGCGAACAGCAGTAGTAAAGAAATACTAAGCAGCAGTAGGGTGCTTTGCCATAGTGTCAGTAGCGATATGCTGCTTTGCTTATCAAGTGTATCGGCAATATAAGCAGTAAGTAATAAATAGTTTGATGTCTGGGTTAATTTAGGCGCATTAAGTTTTACCCCTAAACCAGCATTATGTTGACCGAGAATAATGATTTTGTTTTGTAACTGGCTGGCCATAATGTCCATTGTCATCAGCCGTTCAGCTGAAAACTTTGGCAGTGCAGAAGGGGCTAAAGCGAAGTTAAGCAATACACTTTTGCTACTATCAAGGTCGTTAAACAGTGCCGGCCAAATTGCCAGACATGAGCTGTCAGCCATAGCGGCTAATTCAACATTGTAGCCAGACCAATCGTTTATATGTGGTAGGCAGTAGTCATTTTTAGGGTGTGGGTAAAAAACAGTGTTTTGTGCCATGTCCGTCAAGGTTTTATTTACTGTTAGTTGTTCATTAGCAAAAACCAATACTGCTTTTGGTTGATAGCTTAATAGTTGTTGTACTAGTTCATTATGTTCGCGACTTAAATGCTCACTTTCAATGATCACAACATTGCTTTGCTGGCTTTGTGTAAGATTTGCTAAACGGCTATAGAAAAAGGCATTTGATGAATTAAACAGTGATAATGAATTTGAGATCACCACAATGATAAACAGGCAAATAGTAAGCCAAAAAGAACGCTGGCGTTTAAGTAAAAAAAACTGTTGTTTAAAAGCCACGATTAGCTCCAAAATAGAATAGAGATTAATTAAAGGTGCTATACGTTAGTTTAAACGTAACAGAAGACGTTGCATTTAAACGTAAAAAGTCAAATCCATGGATTTTATCCGTGCGCCACATCGTATCAGTGAAGTTTACTTTTTGTTGCCATGAAATCATTGCCATATCATCCAACGCCAAGCTTGCTTCGCCACTATTTGGCGCAAAGTGACGCAAGGTAACTTTAATACCGCGCGGTGGTAACTTTTCTGGGCCAAGTGTTAAGTCGTCAGAAGGCAGTGAAAAGTCATAGTTTAAGGCTTGCCAGTCATGGTTACCAGCCGGTTCAATATCGACCAATTGAGTAGAAAATTCAAGGCCATCCTCAGCGGTGGTATAAACTATTTTTGCGTCTAGTTTTCCGGCGTTTTCAGCTTTACTGTAACCAAACAAACTAAACTCCTTGAAGACATCAATTGAGCCATCATCATTAGGTAATTCCATTGCACGAATGGTTTGTCTAAATGGGAGCAGCGATGGCGTGTTATCAAACTGGGTGCGAGCAGAGCATAAGCCTTGCGCGCCTGAACGAGCACCACTTAAGCAAGGCGTTACGCTGTCGCCGGTGTGATCCCAACGAGCAACTTCTAGTTGTTCATCATCGTTATCCCAATCTTCAAAGTCACCGAAAATCATTAAATCGCGCCCTAAAGTGACATCACTTGGCGATCCGTCAATGATTTCAAGTTTAGATAAAAATGCTTTTGTTGATGGAGCAAAGTTGCGTAAATCTAGAATGCTTTGATTTGGGGTAACTGTAACTGTTTCCGTGTGCTGAGAAACAGTCGCTTGATCTGCGGTGAAAAATACATCGGCATAACCATCTCGTGGGATCAAGGTAATGTTATTATCAGAAAACTCAGCCAGACGTCGTAATAAATAATCACTCAAAAAACCATTGGTAAATTTAGGCTGATACCCTTCAACATAAACAGGGTAAGCAAAAGCGCGCTTCGTCATAGGAGATGCATCTTTGTCTACATTTACTAACACCGCAACGCCAAGCAGCGTTTCTAAGCGGTCTTGGTCAAACACAAAATTGCCTAAGCCTAAAATGGCAGGTACGCCATTAAAAACTGCAAAGCCTTGGGCAATATGCGGATGATGAGCAACTAATAAATTGGTTTGTTGTTTGGATAAAGAATTAAACCTGCCTTTAATGTAACCGCTGGGTTGATAAGTGTATTCATCACCACCATGCATTTGGGCAATTACATAATCACTATTTTGCACTGCATCATTAAGATAGTTGGAGACTAATTCTGTTTCTGTTAAATCTGCGGCACCGCCTTTTGTGGCATCGGTAACATAGGTAATTGCATGTTCTTTACCTGTAATGGAGGTCGCTGAAAAAAGTCCTAACGTGAGTGTTCCCACATCCATGAACTTTGCTTGGTAAGCACTGGCTATGTTTTTCCCTGCGCCACTGTGAGCAAGGCCAGCGCTATCTACTTCAAGCAAAGTATCATTGAGGCCATCTTCTAAAAAGTCATACACATGATTATTTCCTAGTGCGACGTAATCAATACCAATGGCTTTGATCCCATCTAGCGTCTCAGGTAATGAAAAAAAGCTAAACTCTTTTGTTGGATGTGCTGCTTCAGGACTACTTGTTATCGGTGTCTCTAAGTTTACTGATGAAAAATCAGCAGCTTGAAAAAATGGTGCGACAAAATGTGTTAATGCTTGAGCATTTTCACTGGCTGTTGCTGGACGAATAAGTGCCCCTGCGACATCAGGGATCGCAGCCGTCATAGTTGCCAAAGAGGGATCTAAAAAGCGTCGTGCAAACATAGTATCGCCAGCAAATAGCAGGCTAACCGAGTTACTACTCTTAGCTGTTAGGGTCAGCTGTTGCTGAGTGTTATCAGCAGTAATTTTGACTGTAGCGACAGCAGGGAAGTAACTTTCATCAGCGATCATTAACCGATGGTTACCTGTTGTAATACCTGAGTAATTAATTTGCCCACTGGCATTTGTTTGATACTGCTGTCCTGCAAACTCAACCATGATGCCAGCCACACTATTAGCTTGCTGATCGGTTATTGTGATTACACCATTAAACGTTTTTTTTAAATAATCATCGCGCAGTTGTGCATCGCTCTTTTGGGCTTGTGTTTCGCCTGTATCATAGGGGTCTTCAACCTTACAGCCAGCGATAATTAGGGCTAAGCAGAGAATAGAAAAGAGTTTATATTTTTTAATTTTCAAACAAGCCTCGTTATCACTGTAGTTACATTTTTTAATACGTTTTCATTATACGGATTTTTTGTGGAAATGATATTAGCCAAGTATTTGAATTTTTCTAATATCATTCATACTAAATTATAGTCAGTTGCCATAAAAAGTCTTTGCAATAATGGTTAGTATCATTTGTCCAAAAATCTTTACAATAGACTACCCAGCGATGGGTAGTTAGCGTATTATTTGCGACATAGTAGGTTTTCTCTTTTTGAGGGTGAAATGCGTTTAGATATCCATTGTGCAGACCGCATCGGTATTGCTCAAGAAATACTCAATATTTTAGTCAACTATCGCGTTGATTTAAAAGGTATTGAAGTTGATTCAATTAACTGTCGTATGTATGTGAGTTTTCCACCGATTGAATTTGAGCAGTTTCAAAAAATCATGCCCTCAATTCGATTAATTGATGGTGTACAGGATGTACGTACCACCGCTTTTTTACCTTCTGAGCGTGAGCATAATGAGCTCAACACATTGTTGCGTGCGCTACCAGATGGTGTGATCTCAATTGATGCCAAAGGTTGGGTAAGGCTTTGCAACGATGCTGCATGTAAAGATTTACAGTTAACTGAAAAAGAAGTTATTGGTTCAAATATTAATAATCTATTGAAAGGCTTTAACTTTACCCGTTGGTTAGAAGGCAAAGAAGTACTGGGACAAACAACCCGGGTTGAGGTGGCTGGTGAAGATTTTATCGCGGATATCTTGCCAATCGCAGTACCACAAGGCAATGAAGGTGATGTATTAGCCGGTGCGGTGATCAACATTAAATCACAAAGCCGTTTAGGTCAGCAGGTAAGTGCGTTTCGTCGTTATGGTCAAGAAAGCTTTGCAACTATTCACAACTTTAGCACTGCGATGCGTCGTGTGGTTCGTGAAGCGCGTAAAATGGCACAACTTGAAGCTCCGATACTTATCACTGGTGAAACCGGTACCGGCAAAGAGTTACTGGCACGCGCTTGTCACTATGCATCTAATCGTTCTGTAAAACCTTTTATCGCTTTATCGTGCGCTTCACTGCCTGATGATGTTGCTGAGTCTGAATTATTTGGTTATGCCGGTTATGAAGAAAATGCAGCGCCAAAACGCGGCGTATTAGAGCAAGCGGATGGTGGCACGGTATTTTTAGATGAAGTGGGTGAAATGTCTACCCAACTTCAAACTAAGTTACTGCGCTTTTTACAAGATGGTACATTTCGCAAAGTTGGCGATGAGAACGAAGTAAAAGTAAATGTACGCATTATCGCCGCCACGCAAAAAGATTTACCCGCGATGGTACAAGAGGGTACGTTTAGAGAAGATTTATACTATCGGATCAATGTACTGACTTTAGAAATTGCTCCACTACGTGATCGTAAAGCTGATGTAGGGCCACTTGCAGAACATTTTATTCAAAAATATGCGCAGCAAAATGGTCATGCAATTCCGGAACTATCTGCAGAGTGTTTGTCGTTTTTACAAGATTATCCTTGGCCGGGCAATGTCCGCCAATTAGAAAATGCGATATACCGTGCGGTCTCGTTATTAGATGATAACGAGCTGCGTGTTGAGCATTTACAATTACCAGCATTTACACATGATTTAGGGTACTTGGAGTCTGATTTTGAGGGCTCGCTCGACCAAGCTGTAAAGCGTTTTGAGGCTACATTATTACGTAAGTTGTACCCTGCTTACCCAAGTTCGAGACAATTGGCTAAGCGTTTAGGGTTAAGTCATACCGCAGTTGCAAATAAGCTACGTGATTACGGCATTAATCGTAAAACGGTAAAAGTGTAAACTGACTCAAATCAACAGTATTGGGTACTATTGCTTAGTACCCATATCTTTGGTTACACCGTCAATAGCGACAGTATCGATACCCTCAGCGGTGAACTTAATTAAGATACTGATGTTATTACGAGCAAAAAAGTAATCTTTGTTATCTAAACTGATAACATAATCCCCTTTTACCGCGCCTTTATATTGACGTTTTTCAAGTTTGATTGTGTGTTCGCCAATTTCCCAGCTGAATCCTTCAATAAAGCCATTATTAAATTCTTGCACCCACACTTGTTGGTCGTCTTTTGCTAAAGTAATAGCAATGGAATAGGATTCAGGTAATTGCATATCATAGCTTTTTTTACCTATAGTAAACTTGCTATTTTGTTGCTGCCAAGCAAACCCAAATTGAAACGGCTTTTCAACCCCAGTTGGATAACGTACGTCTCCTTCGCCAGGATAGTTAAAGTCGGCCATCGCGCTGGTACTCATCAATGCAAATACCATACTCAAATAAGAAACTGATTTTTTCATCATTTTTCTACTATTATTTATAATCAGAGAATTTCAGAGTAGAGCAGAATATTCTCCAATGCAATACGCTATGCTACACTCACAAAACTGTTAACTGGTAAGACCTTTATTGTGAACTTATATTTTCGTCTTTTATTATTATTTTTTAAAATCAAACGTAACCGTGATTATCAATCATTGTTAGACACTGTGGATATAGATTACAAAGCGCTGCCAAGTGATTGTGATATTAATTTACATCTTACTAACTCTCGTTATTTAGCAATGATGGATTTAGCTCGCACTTGGATGACTGAGCGAGTTGGCTTGCTTGAAACGATTATGAAAAAACGTTGGTTTCCTATCGTTAACGCCACGGCCATCACTTATATTCGTGATATTAAGCCAATGCAACGATATACCATTAGCACGCGCTTAGTTGGTTGGGATCATAAGTATTTTTATATTGAGCAAAAATTTCATTCCGAGCGTGGCTTGCATGCGATCGCCTATGTAAGAGGTGTGTTTAAGCGCAAGCGAGGTGTCGTCAGCGTAGAAGAAATGCTAGAGGCGGTAAACTTTGATGGTATTGTGCCTATATTACCTGCGGAAATTATGCACTGGAAAGAAATGTTAGAGCAGAAAAAAATAACAAATCTTCCCAGTTGAATTTACATACACTGATAAAAGGTCGTTAGGCCTTTTTAGAGTATGTTTAAAAAGCGTATTTAACCCCTAACATGGCAACTACAGGATCAATTTTTACTGTTGAAGTAAGAGCTTGTTTACCATCGGCATAAACAGTTGCATCGGTTTCAATATCCATGATTGATACCATCGCATGTACGCCCCAGTTTTGATCTAGCATATAGTTAAAGCCTGCTTGAGCTACAAAACCAAATGAGTTATCAAGCTTTACTTCAACGTCGTTGGTGCCCAGTACTGTTTTTAGCGCTGTAGAAGGTTGCTCATCAAAAAACACTGTGTAGTTAATACCTACACCAACGAATGGGCGAAATGCTGAAGTACTTTCTAAAAAGTGGTACTGAGCGATTAGTGACGGCGGTAATTGCTTAATATCAGCTATTTTATTGCCAGCTAAACCACCGGTGCCATTAACTTCATGAGAAAAGGGTGTTGCAGCAACCAATTCTAGAACCCACTGATCGTTAAATGCATAGTCAACTGTAATACCCAGTTGTGTATCCGAGCTACCTTTTAAGCCTAAACTTGGATCTTCATTGATCGCTGAGCTGCTATTGTCAGGGTTAACATTAATAGCACCGACATTAACGCTTAAGTTTGCACTGGCGAAAGGAGATGCGATTAAAAGTGAGGTGAGTAACGCTGCGCTAAGTTGTTTTTTCATGCTGTTCTCCGAGAACTACTTTTTGAATTGGCGTTATTATCAGCCAAAAAAAAAATAAAAAACTGTTCTAGATCAAGCTTTATAACAGGGTATAAAACGGCGCAGCGTTTGTTTGATTTAGATTAAGGTTTACTTAATTGACGTTTAAAATCGATTGACAGTGCACTCTTTTTTATTGCTATTCATCAATAGGTCAGGAAAATAAGTTATAATTGCTGCTTAAAGCAAGGGTATACAATGAACGAAACCAACCATCTTTTTCTGTCTGGCTCTATTAGCAAAGCACTGTTAAAACTTGCAGTTCCTATTATTCTTATCAATATTTTACAATCTGCCTATCAATTAACCGATGCGTTCTGGGTTGGTCGTCTAGGGGCGGCACAAGTTGCAGCGGTGTCAGTAAGTATGCCAGTGACTTTTTTAGTGATTGCGATTGGCTCTGGACTTGCGATGGCGGGGGCTATTTTGTCAGCGCAATATATGGGGGCTGGCCAGCAAGATAAAGTAAACCATGTGGCCGCACAAACAGTGTTAATGGTGACTGTGACGGCCATTTGTTTAGGAATTATCGGTTATTTGCTATCTCCTTACTTTTTACATTTACTGGGTGTTGAAGATGCCGTTTATAACGATGCTTTAAAATTTATGCATGTGTCATTTGTGGGTGTGGTATTTGTATTTATTTATGCCATGTTTCAAGCCTTAATGCGGGGTATTGGCCAAACCAAGGTGCCACTGATCATTGTTTCCGTAACCGTGTTGCTAAACTTTGTACTCGATCCATTATTTATTTTTGGTTATGGCAGCTTTACAGGTCTTGGGGTGATGGGGGCAGCGCTGGCTACATTGGTGACACAAAGTTTGGCAGCCATTGCTGGCATTGTTATTTTTATGCGTGGTCGCCATGGTATTAAGCTAAAATTATCAAGTTTCATTCCTGATTACAGTTATATCAAACAAGCGTTTTATTTAGGTGCACCAGGCTCTGTGGAGTTGTCAGCGCGTGCATTTGGTTTGATTATCATGTCTTTTTTAGTGGCTAGTTTTGGCACTCAAACCATTGCTTCTTATGGTGTTGGTTCAAATATATTACAGATGGTGATGATCCCGGCTATGGGACTCTCGATGGCTGTGTCGACCTTAGTTGGACAGAATATGGGCGCAGGTAACCCGCAACGAGCAGAGCAAATTACTAAGTTGGCGGTACTTTGGGGATTATGTGGTTTGTCTTTTATTGGGGCGATTGCATTTATATTTGCACCTTACTTAGTGGCATTTTTTATCCCCGATGATCAAGGTGTGATAGCCAAAGGCGCACAGTTTATTCGTGTTATGTGCTTAACTTGGGGCGGAATAGGCGTGCAATTATGTGTGGTGGCTGCATTTAGAGCATCAGGGAACATGCTTAATGCGATGTTGTTGGCGCTGTTTTCTCAATGCGTAGTACAGTTTCCGGTGGCGTATATTTTGTCAAAACACACACATCTGGGCGATCACGGCATTTGGTACTCGTTTGCTGTCACCAATGTGATCGTCGCATCGCTATCGTATTTGTGGTTTTGTCGTGGTCGTTGGCAACAAACAAAATTGACCAAAGATGATAAAGATATCGCTAAAGTCAGCCAAGAAGCATTCATCGAAGAAGGTGCACACTAATACCAATCGACTTAAATATTTAACCATTCTAGCGCGCTAAATAAAGCGCTAACTGCGTTAGTAATTTTTCATGTACGACTGCATGGATGCAAGAGGTAGAGCAATGCAGGAGCAATTGCCGAGAACAACTACATGTCAAAATCTCTGCCTTGTTATCACTGTATTTTTCTGTCGCTATAAATGGTCAGTAACTTAAAACGATTAGTATAATCCGTGTTTCATAAAGCGGTCATAAATTCAGGTTGTAATGAATACACTCTCTCTTAATAAGGGTGTTAATTATGACTTTAGCTATCCAATCTCACACCACGAATGATGCAATCCACACTGATACTGTGGTCAGTTACCTTCAAAAGCTGATCCAATTTAAATCTGTTACGCCACAGCAAGCCGGGGCAATAGACTGGTTAGCAAAGCAGTTAACAGACCTTGGCTTTAACTGTGAACAGTTTACCTTTAATAATGTTACTAACTTAATAGCTAAAGTAAGCTTTGGTGATGGGCCACGCTATGCTTTTTCGGGGCATATTGATGTGGTCCCCGCATCTGGAGGAGCGTGGCGAGCAGAACCATTTTCAGGTGATATTATTGATGGCGCGATTTATGGCCGAGGCGCTGCTGATATGAAAGGGGGCGTTGCCGCCATGTTATGTGCCAGTCGTGCATTACTGGCTAACGTAGCTGCAAAAAAAGGTACTTTTTACTGGTTGATCACCTCTGATGAAGAAGGGGAAGCGGAATATGGTTCACTACTGATTGCCGAGCGTTTAGCGCAACAGGGCATCCAACTTGACGGCTGCATTGTCGGCGAGCCAACCAGTCATTTGCATGTTGGTGATACAATCAAAAATGGCCGTCGAGGTGCACTGTCTGCGCGGTTAGTGATCAACGGCAAAGCAGGGCATGTTGCTTATCCAGAAAACACCATCAATGCAGCTCATCTTAGTGCAGAAGTAATCAAGCGCTTGACTAGCATAACTTGGCAGCGTGACGAGCCAAGTTCACATACGAGCTTGCAAATAACCGGGATTAATATTGCTAATGTTGTCGATAACATGGTGCCAGCACGATGTGAAATGACATTTAATATTCGTTATAGCCATGGTTATAAAAGCAGTGATATAAAAAATGAGATTCAATTCGCGTTGGACGATTTACAAGCTTTGCTGAGTGTGGAATGGGAGCGTCCGTGTGAGCCTTTTTATACGAGTCATCAAACGCGTCGCTGTTTATTGACTCAAGTTGAACAAGCTATTTTTAATGTGACAGGCAGTTATCCTTTATTAAGTACCAGTGGCGGAACTTCTGATGGGCGGTTTTTTGCCAATGATTACACCCAAGTGATTGAATGCGGGGTACGAAATAATACCATCCACCAAGTTAACGAGCATGTGCCTATTAATGACTTACTAAAAATTGAGAAAATATATACACAGCTTTTAGAGCAGGTATTTAGCCGTATCAGCTGACTATAACGCAAGGCCATCATTAAACTGTTCATTATAAACAGACAATTTCTGACAATGTCCGACAAGCGCTGAGAGATGTATCGTAAAGGATATGCTAACATTTTTTCAGTAAATTTCGCTATTCGAAATAAAATACTTAGTAATTGATTAATAAAAAATTATTAAAGTAATAACAGCGTTTAGTGCGGTTTTTAGCGTTGATAAAATTAAACATTATGGAGATTGTTATGAGCACCAGTAATAAAGGATTTAGTATTGCACTGTTGTTTGGTGTGGCAGCTGCTTTAAGTGGATGTGGTGAAAGCACGGATGAATTAGATGATAAATTAACCCATCAAGCAAATATGTCTTTCATAAATTCATTGGATTATATGGCTGACTTTCATGTCAAAAAAAGGAGTATTAGCACCGGCTACAGTGGTTTATTCGATAGTGATAATATCGCTGCGGGCGATGTAGAGGCCAATGCTGTGGGTAGTCGCTATAACTACAGTTATAAAGTAATCAATAACATGATTAACTTGGGAGTTAAAGATAGTATCAATGCGAATAAAGAGGAACGCATAAATACAACCTTGAGTAATAACGACGATTTATGGGTAATTGCTTGGCAATCTTCAGGTAAGCGGGCTTTGTCTGTCATTGATAAAAAACAAAACAATACTGCAGATGTATTTAATGTGCGTTTATTTGCCAACGGCGAGTATGATGTGTCAATTGATGATAAAAAAGTATTAACTACAAAAAAGGGCAGTGTCACAGCGTTCTTAGCGGTGAGTAATTGTGCTAATGGCCTAAAAGTTGCCAATCAGGCTATCGATTTATGTGCGGGTAATTTTGGCGCTTCATATTTATTAGTTGTCGATAGTAATGGTAAACGAGTAATGGCTGAAGAATAACTTTAGATTAAAACTCCTCTGGTTAGTGTGAAATAGTTGCTGAGATAGATGTATTATCCACAGTTCAAGTCTTTAAAAGGCGCTACTCCCATGTTGGAGATATAGCGCCATATCCACCTAGAACTACCACGCACTAACTACAAATAAGTAGCCTTTGGAACGGATAGTCTTAATTTTTATTGGGTTACGCGCATTATCACCGAGCTTCTTGCGTAACTGGCTAATATGATTATCAACACCACGTTCAATTCCATCATAGTGATAACCTTTTATTTTTTCAACAATGTCACTACGTGACAGAATAACTCCTGCATTTTTAGCAAGCAGTAGCAGTAGGTCATATTCGCCGTCTGTGAGCTGGATATGTTGCGTTGCTAAAGAGACAGTTCGGTTGTGCGTATTAATGATTAATTGCCCAAACGTTATAGACTCTTTCGTTTGTGGCTTTATGGCGAGTGGATCTGTGGGATGTCCACGTCTTAAAAAAGCTTTAATTTTTGCCAGTAGTAAGCGAGGTTTCACCGGCTTTAGTAAATAATCGTCGGCACCAATTTCAAGCCCTACAACCTGATCAATTTCTTCTTCTCGTGCAGTAAACATCAAAATATAGCCGCTGTATGACTGCCTTACTTCGCGGCATACCGTTAAGCCATCCTTGTTCGGTAACATAACGTCAAGCAGCACCAGAGCTGGCTGCCACTGAAGAATACGGGAGACCGCATGCTCGCCATTTGATTCTATTTCAACCTGATAGCCTTCAATCGTTAAATACTCTTGAATTGACTCAGCAAGCGGTAAATCATCTTCTACCACTAAAATCTTTGTTTTCATTTCTTGTTCTCTATGTGGATTATCGATGTGTGCGTTTGGCTGGCCAATTTAGTATGAAACATGCACCACCTAAACTGGATGGCTCAACACTCGCGGTTCCTTCATGCCAGCCTAAAATTTGTTTAACGATTGCAAGGCCTAGTCCGGTTCCACCGACTTGCAAATTACGACTTTGATCTTCTCGATAGAATGGTTCAAATACCTTCTCAGCACAGGGTAAAGGAATACCATCACCGTTATCAGCAACACAAATCAGCCAGCCTTTTGCGGTTTGTTCATAGCTTACTTGAATATGGTTTCTTCCATACGCTATGGCATTGCGCATTAAATTACTTAATGCACGGCTCATATAAAACTTATCAATCATTGCATGGCAAACGCCTTGTTCAAGTAAAACAATCTCAGTATCAGGGTTGGCTTCTTGCCAACAGATTAACTCTTGTTTTATCCAATGATTAAGTTCAACGGTTGCAAATGTAAGAGTGGGTATTTCGCGCTCAAATCGAGCATGTGTAAGCATTTCTGACACTAATGAATTTAGTTCATTCAAAGATAATTCAATCCGCTCTAGTTGCCCTAGTTGATAGTCATTGGTTGTACTATTTCTAAGTAATTCAACATTGAATTCAATGCGTGCGATGGGAGTTCGCAATTCATGTGATACAGCATTGATCAGAGTTTTATGAGAAGAGATAAGGCGTTGTATTTTTTCGGCCATGGTATTAAACGTTTTGGACAAGTGGTTTAGATGGCTAAAACGAATTAGCTTAGCGCGAGCATCAAATTTACCTTGTCCAAGTAATATCGCCACTTTATTGAGCGATAACATAGAGCGCCAGCCAGGAATTAACCATATTATAATTGGTATAAGCAGAAAAAAGCCGAATATAAAATAAAAGATACTTAACATGTACACCACTTTGCCCTTTAGTTGAGGGCTAAAAGGGCCAAGTACAATTACTTTATCGCTATTTTTGATGCGTTGAACGGCAATGTCAGCGGGATAGCCAATAAAATCAGAATCCGCAGTTGATATGGTCACAATAGCTCCTGTTTTTAATTGGGCTATTTGTTGCTCTGTGTAAGTTAACTCACTCAATGTCATCAGTGCAACGGGATATGTAAAATCATCACTGAGCGAATCAATTATCGACGGCCAGCTCTGCTGTGGGTGTTGCATCAGCATATTATTCAGTAGGTAAAAAGAGCCCATCATCCAACGTTGCGCTTCGTTGATCAGATGCTTAGGAACCGTATTGGGTTTTACAATTACTAATAGCTGTTCGTCATCTATTTTTCGATATGCTAAATCTGTTTGCGGATCACCCCAAATTTTATCCTCTGCGAGCCAAGATTGTTGCTCACTTGAAAAATCACTTTGTTGATAGTCTTGTAAAGTAAGTTCAAAGCCAAAATTAGCTTGTATGTTTTGTAAGTAGGCCATTCTCTGGTGTTTAGGTATGGATTGTAATTGTTGTGCAAGAAGATCCGTAGAGCCTGATGTTAAAAACTCTAAAGCCCATTTTTCAGTAGGGTACCTGACGTTACTTTCAAAATGAGGTATCACCAATAATTGAATGCTAACTACCGAAAAAATAATGATAAAAGATAAAAATAGCAGGGACCTTTTCATAGCTGTTCTGTCAACAATTTGTGTACAACCACTTTATCATATCTGCACATAAAAACTACTTTTGATAGCATACAGCGAACGCAAATTCACGTTACGGATATATACCCAAACCACATCAAGATGCGAGTTTTAGTTGGAATTAAAAGCGATTTAGGCAAGGCATTGATTGCAAGTAATAGTGGTTCTATTGTTAAAATCAATAACGCAGTATAAATCGCTTTTAAACCAACCCGTTGGGCGTTTCACAGGGACTTACTCTCATCGTTGTTTCTTAAAAGGGATTGCCATTCTTGCAAAGTAACACCTTGATATTAAGCCCCTGTGAAACGCTGAATTCTGTATCTTGAGGTGGCTTGGGTATAGTAAATAAGCTAGATGGCTGGTCGTCCTTATTTTATACACCTTTGCGTTCTTAGTTCTTTCCTAAATATCTTTTTGCTTTGCCTTCTTTTACTTTTTCAAGATCAACAAGCACTAAGCCATCAATACAATTATTGAAATCAGGATCAACACTAAAACTTAAAAACTGTACGCCGCCAGGCTCACATAGTTCGGTGTATTGTTTAAATAAAGTGGGTACTTGGGCACCCATGTTTGCGAGCACATGTTTGAGCTCAACAAAGTCTTCTTTGACATCATCACCGCTAAATAGATTTGCGCACTGTATGAGTTGCTGCTCTGTGAGTTTGAACTCATTATTAGGTGTAGCTATAACCTGCTTAGCGCCGTAATAATGCTGATAATAATGAACTAACATGGCTTTGGCTGGTTCTGGCAACGCGTTAGAGACACTGACTGCGCCATAGAGGTAGCGATACTGAGGATAATTTTTCACAAACGCGCCAATCCCATACCATAAATAATCAAGACTTTTACGACCCCAGTATTTAGGTTGTACAAAGCTGCGACCCAGTTCAATACCTGCAGCAAAGTAAGGAGTCATTGCATGACTGTAAGAAAATAAGCTATCAGTATATAAACCTTTGCGGCCGTGTTTATCAATAATAGCTTGAGCACAAGCAAGTCGGTATGCGCCAACCAATTCAAGTTGTGAGCCGTCCCATAAAACCAAGTGCTGATAATCCATATCGTACTTATCAATATCACGACGCTTACCACTGCCTTCACCAACAGTGCGAAACGAAATCTCTCGTAACCGGCCAAGCTCTCTGAAAATCGCTGAGCTGCCTTGATATTGATAAAGGTATATCTGCATGCCGTCTTGAGTTGTGCCTAATAGCTCACACTGTTCGATGGCTTTTTTTAGTTCCTTGCGGCATTCTGAGGAGGCGATGGGTGCTTGTGTTTTAAGCGGTAAGGTTTTCTTTGAGGTAAGTGCATAAAGCTGCTTACGGATCAGATTGACTACTTCTTTGTCTTTAAGGTTTTCAATTAAATAAGACTCTGGAGGTATCGATGCGCCAATTTCAAACTCTAATGATTTTTGTCGTTGTTTAAACATTTCTTTAACCAGTAATAAACTCGCTAAAGGCTTGTAAATCATCGATGTGCCATAAAAAAGTGGGCTATTTTTGGCTTTAATAAAAATCGGTAAAATTGGCGCATTGGCTTTTTTTGCGATCCGTAAAAAACCACTATTCCACTTGCAATCTTTAATTCCGGTAGGGCTTAAACGCGACACTTCACCTGCTGGGAAAATGAGAATGGCCCCAGCTTCTTTAAGGTGCTGGTGGATATTATTGAGTTCTTGCTTTTTACTGTCACCCGATAAATTATCGACCGGCAGTAATAATGAGTGCATTGGCGTAACTGACATTAACATGCGATTGGCAACGACCTTTAAATCCTTACGAACACTTGATAATACTTTAATTAATGCCAGTGCATCTAAAGAGCCAATAGGGTGGTTAGCAACAATAACTAACTTACCCTCACTAGGAATATTCTCAATCTGCTTTGGTTTGTAGCGAGTATCAAAATCTAGTTCATCCAACACTTGCTCAACAAACTCAATGCCTTGTAAGTGCGGGTAGGCATCACCAAATGCAACAAATTCTTGTTCGTGAAGCAAATAACCTAACCCTTTTTTAACTAAACTTTTTACTTTAGGTGAGTTTTCTAATTGTGGTAGATTTGCTGCGATTACTTTATCAACACTGATCATAATTACCTCGTTTGCATATGGTGATCAATATATCGCCAGAGTAAAAGCTTGCCATGACAATTAGGTTGCAGTTGTGTGACTTTTTAAAGAGCCGAGCAGTAATTCGATTAGATTAAATGTTTTAACAAAGGTTATACTCTTTGCAAATCAACAACTCTATAGGCATAACATGAGCGTACTCGTTGCGATTAGTGGACGTGATTGCAGTAAAATTATTACTGCGTTAGCGACTAAATTACCAGGTGTAAAAATTTCACAGTGGCCAGACTGTGATAACTTAGAGGATGTTGAATTTGTGCTTGCTTGGCTGGCACCTGCAGATATGTGGGCACAACTACCGAATTTAAAAGTAGTTTCTTCATTTGGCGCAGGGGTCGATAGCATTGATTTAAACTTACTCCCTGACAATGTCGTTGTGACACGCATCGTTGATGAAAATTTAGCTCATGATATGGCAGAGTATGTGCTTACCCATATTTTAGCGCATAAGTTAAGGCTTAAAGACTATGTGATTAAGCAACAACAACGACAATGGCTGCCAAAACGCGCTTATAGTCATAATCATGTTGTGATTTTAGGTTTTGGTGAGTTAGGACAAAGCTGCGCTAAACGTTTACTGGCTAATAATTTTACCGTAAGTGCATTTTCACAAAGCCCTAAAAATATACCCGAAGTAAATTGTATTCATCAAGTAAGTGAGTTACCAAGTTTGTTAGCACAGGCTGATTATCTCGTGTGTTTATTACCACTAACCACGCAAACGAAGGGCTTTATTAATCGCAACTTATTAATGCAGCTACCAAGTCATGCCGTGCTCATCAATGTAGCGCGAGGCCAGCACGTCGTTGCAGACGATTTACTTTGGGCATTAGATAATCAAATTATAAGAGGAGCAACATTGGATGTTTTTGCACAAGAGCCATTAGCTGCAGAGCATCCTTTTTGGCATCATTCAGCGGTTACAATGACTCCCCATTGCGCGGCATTGTCTGATCTGGAAACTGTAACGCAGCAGATTGCTAATAATGTACAACGTATGAAAACAGGCCTTAAATTAAATAATCAGGTTGATAGAACAAAAGGTTATTAAAAGTTCAGCGACAATAGCGTAGTACATCTTGTTAACATCTGTAATTTTAGTTAGTCTAGTTAACTCAAAAAACACTAACAATAATAATAAGGTGTACAATGAAACAGCATCAAACAGGCGTTAAATTTAGTATTATCGTTATTTCAGTGGTCTTAATGGGTGTGTCTGCATGGTTTAATCAAGCTAATGCAAGTGAACAAGCCCCCGTTTTACAAAGCCAAACAGAATAAATAGAACCAACAATTGATAACGAAGCCGGGTTAGCGTTTACTATGACGCTCCCGGTTCTCACTCTTCTTCTCATCACTTTTTTTAATTAACACATAGCTTGCACCACTGCCACCATGATGCCTAAGTGCACTATGAAAGGCTAATACGCAGTCAATTTCTTGTAGCCATTTATTGGTATAACTTTTTAACACCCCAGGGGTCTTTTTGTTTTTGATACCAGTGCCGTGGCGGATCACTACCACACGAATATTACTTTTTTGGCAATCAGTTATAAATTCAAATAAGGCTTGGCGTGCGTTTTTTAGTGTTTGGCCATGTAAGTCAAGTGTCGCATCAAGCTGATACTTAGCTAATCGAAGATTTTTAAATACAGCATCTTGCACTCCCGCATTTTTATAACTCAATAGTGCATTAGGCTCTAATAGCTCGACTAATTCACTACGTAGATAATTTTCATCGATGTTTAAATTTAATTCTGCGGCTTTGCGTTTTTGTTGCTGGGCTAAAGAGGGGCCAGTTAAGTGTTGTGATGGTTCGATCGTATCGTGATCTAGGCGAGCAACGTCTTCCATAGACGTTAAAAATAAATCAGAGTCAGTTAAAGGCATAGTGATACCCAAAGTAGCATAATACGCCGATGATTTTAACTTAGTTCATTTTGCTGCCCAAGTTCTATTCGCGCAAAAAAATACCCTACCGAGCAAAGCCCGGTAGGGTACATAAAATTATCTAGGGAGAGATATTAATTTTGCGGCACATTTAATTGCCCAAAGGTATAAACCTTGAACAAGTAAAACGTGTTTATCAACACTAAACTCATGTTTGAAATAACACTCGACGACATTAAATCCAAGCTAAATGACAAAAACAGTAAAGCACAGGCGCTGATCGCCGCTACACGCAGTATTGTTAATTGATTGATAAAAAACGCCCCTAATCCTAGGGCTAACAGGATAATATTTAAAAGCCAATCTAGCTCGTTTAGCATGGTTGTATCGTTGTTCAAGTGTTGAAAAAAGGAGCGCCATTATGTTGATATTTTGCGCACCTTTCAACCAAGTAATTTTATATTTTCAGATTAGTTTTTTTAATCCAAAATTAATTTTTGTAATGCAGAAAAAAAGCCGGCTTGTTCGGTTACTCGATATTTTTGACAAGTATCTGGTTGCTTATTGTTTTGACATAAATAAAGGCTATTACGCGCTAAATCGGCATTTGGCTGCAAATTTGAGTCAAATAACATGGCGCCATAACCAAACAGTCCCGGCCAATATACACTTTGCGTTACTAATCCTAATTTTTCATAGGTTAATAACTGTGGTTTGGGGATAACTAAAATAGCAAACACAATAACACCCGCTACAATAATGCCTGTGCGGCTTTTTTTTGTTTCAGTTAATTCACTACTAGCAGTTTGTGTTTGTGCTTGCGTGACGTTTGCCTGAGCAGGCGCTTTTCGCTTGTTAGTTGGTGCCGTTGGTTTTTTTCGTTGAGGCGTTTTTCCTAGCAAGGATTGTTTTTTTATATTATTTGACATAAAGCAAATCTGGCCTTTTAAGCAGAGCTCTCTATAATGAGATTATTAAATTAGAAAAGTTATTAAGCATAATAACTTAAACCTAGTTCATAACCTACGGGGATCAACAATGAATACGCAGCTTTCAATTTTAATAGTGGATGATGTTGGAACAGTGCGCAGCTTTCTCCATCAAACATTAATGCACTTAGGTATTGAAAATGTTAGAGAAGCGTCGACAGCTGCGCAATGTATAAGTGCTTGCCAAGCGGCCGATTATAATATTATTTTTTTAGATATTGAGTTGCCAGACGGTGATGGTAAAGAGATTATCGCGCAGATCAATGAAATAAACCCACAAACTAATGTCGTTATGGTATCGGCTCACTCAACGGTTGAGAATGTTAAAGATGCAATCGATAAAGGGGCTAAAGGATTTGTGGTAAAACCATTTACACCGAAGAAAATAGCGGCAATGTTGAAAAAGTTTTATCCAGAATTAGACGTTGTTTAACGCAACAACAGTGTTTAAATAATTTTAAGCGTTAAATGATAGATATAAAAAAACCGGTCAAGACCGGTTTTTTATATTCTAGCAAAAACAAATTATAGCGCTTTGATCTTAGCTGCTATGCGGCTCTTATGACGAGCTGCTTTGTTTTTGTGAATTAGACCTTTAGTTGCATAACGGTCTAAAATAGGTGTAGCAACTGCGAAAGCTTGCTGTGCAGCTTCCTTGTCGCCCGCTTCAATAGCAACAACTACTTTTTTGAAGTATGTACGCATCATTGAACGACGGCTTGCGTTATGCTGACGGTTTTTTTCGCTAGTGATAGCGCGTTTTTTTGCAGACTTGATGTTAGCCAAGGTTTGCTCCTAACAATCTTAAAATAAGCTTAATTTAAAGGCCGTGGAATATGCCTTTTTTAATCGTGAATGTCAATAAAAATTTGACATACCAAGAAAAACTGCTCCTATATAACGAACATCAATTTGCCGCTCTAGCACAGTTAATACCGCTATTGTAACAAAGGCGGTGAGTTCAGCCTAGTGCTTTAGAGCGATTTATAAAAAAGACTGTGGCATAATTGGTTTTATCGTTGGTTTTAAAGCAGGTTTAGTGTGGCAAAAGGATTATTTCGTTCCGGTATGATTGTAAGTGCAATGACAATGATATCGCGTGTTTTAGGATTAGTGCGAGATGCTGTTGTCGCAAATTTACTTGGCGCAGGTGCTGCCGCCGACGTTTTTTTATTCGCTAATCGTATTCCCAACTTTTTGCGCCGCTTATTTGCTGAAGGGGCATTTGCGCAAGCATTTGTGCCAGTTTTGTCGGAAATCAAACAGCAACAAGGAGACGACAAAGTCAGGCTGTTTGTTGCTCAAGCCGCTGGCACACTTGGTACTATTTTACTGGTTGTAACTATTATCGGTGTAATTGCATCGCCAATTATTGCAGCACTATTTGGTACTGGGTGGTTTATTGAGTGGTGGCAAGGTGGCCCAGACGGTGAAAAATTTGTATTAGCCAGTAGCTTACTTAAGCTAACGTTCCCCTATTTATTTTTTGTAAGTCTTGTTGCACTAAGTGGCGCGGTGATGAATGTTTATAATCGTTTTGCTGTTGCGGCCTTTACGCCAGTGCTGTTGAATATTTCGATTATTGCCTGTGCAATCTTATTACACGATAAATTCTCGGTTGGTGCTTATTCGCTAGCTATTGGTGTGTTTGTCGGTGGAGTGGTGCAGTTATTGTTTCAATTGCCGTTTCTGTACCGAGCGAAAATGCTCAGTAAACCACGTTGGGCCTGGCAGGACGAAAATGTAAAAAAAGTCCGTAAGTTAATGTTACCGGCGTTGTTTGGGGTATCTATTAGTCAAATTAATCTACTGCTTGATACCATGATTGCGTCATTGTTAATGACAGGGTCAATTGCTTGGTTATATTATTCTGACCGCCTAATCGAATTTCCACTGGGGTTATTTGGCATTGGTATCGCGACGGTTATTTTACCTGCGCTATCTAAATTACATAGCAGCGAAAAAAGCAGCGATTTTCAGCACACCTTAGATTGGGGAGTGCGGTTTGTGATCTTTTTAGGCTTACCTGCGATGATTGGTTTGATGATCATTAGCCCGTTAATCATTTCTGTATTATTTGATCATGGCGCGTTTAGTCAAGGGGATGTCGATCATGTTCAGGCCGTGAGTTTAGGGGTGATGGCTTACTCTGTTGGGCTTGTCAGTTTTATGTTGATCAAAGTTTTAGCGCCGGGATTTTATGCACGTCAAGACACTAAAACTCCGGTGCGTATTGGCATTATTACGCTGGTGTTGAACATGGTCTTTAATATTATGTTAGCACCGTTTATAGGTTACTTAGGATTGGCGCTTGCGACTTCAATGTCGGCCAGTTGTAATGCGTACCTGCTTTATCGTCAATTAAGCAAAGAGCAGGTTTATCAGTTTTCGCGTTTTAGTTTATTGTTTACCTGCAAATGTTTGCTCGCCGCCTTATTGATGGGGGCTGTAGTTTGGTACGCTGCGACACAGTTTTTATGGCGTCAGTGGCATTTTAGTGAGCAAGTTGTTTTATTGATAGGTTTACTCGCTCTGGCAGGGGGGGTGTACTTTTTAGTGTTGTTTTTACTCGGGGTAAGACTAAATACCATAAAAAACGTTGTTAGTGCTCAATCAGACTAAAAAAATCAACTGAAACTCGCATCTTGAGGTGGTTTGGGTATAATCGGTGATTCTGTAACCCAAGTGAAATTTTACTCGGTACATAACGCTTACAAAGGCATTAGGTGGCATGGAGTTAATTAGAGGTATCCACAATATTCGCACACAGCATTATGGTTGTGTGTTGACCATTGGTAATTTTGATGGTGTGCACTTAGGTCATGGTGAAGTACTCAATGGATTACTCAATGACGCTAAAAAATATAACTTACCGAGTACGGTAATGTTATTTGAGCCTCAGCCACAAGAGTTTTTTGCCAGAGATAATGCGCCAGCTCGATTAACGCGGTTACGCGATAAGCTAGGTCTGTTAGCAAAGTTAGGCGTTGAACGGGTAATTTGTATTAGTTTTAATCAGCAATTTGCCAATATGCAAGCTGAGCAATTTGTGACAGAAATACTGATCAACAAGTTGGGTGTCAAAGCGCTAACCGTAGGTGATGATTTTCGCTTTGGTAAAAGACGCCAAGGTGACTTTAATTTACTAAAAAAAATGGGCCTCGCGGCTCATATGGATGTAAAAAGCACCGCGAGTTTTCGGCAATTAAATGCTAGAGTAAGCAGCACCTTGATCCGCCAAGCATTAGCTGAAGGTCAGTTAGCGCAAGCCAAAGCGATGCTAGGTCATGATTACGCAATATCAGGGCGAGTGATCCATGGCTGGAAACGCGGTCGTGAATTAGGTTTTAGAACTGCAAATATTGCGTTAAAGCGGCAAGTATGCCCTGTAAATGGGGTGTTTGCGGTACAAGTAACGTTAAACGATAAAACAGTGTATGGGGTTGCAAATATTGGCAACAAACCCACATTTAATGGAACACGCGCATTATTAGAAGTTCATCTGTTCGACTTTGCGCAAGATATTTATGGACAGTTTATGCACGTGGAGTTAATTAAAAAGCTTCGCGATGAGAAAAAATTCGAGACATTAACACAATTGACGGCACAAATAGCAACTGATGTTGCTGCCGCTAAACAGTGTTTTGGTTTAAATTAGGTAGCCGATACGGAAACTAGGATTAATGAGCGACTACAAGCATACTTTGAATTTACCGGAAACGACGTTTCCAATGCGCGGCAATTTGGCACAACGTGAGCCAAAAATGCTTAAGACATGGTATGAAGACGACCTGTACGG
Source organism: Pseudoalteromonas sp. SG44-17 (assembly GCF_014164235.1). Lineage (NCBI taxonomy): Bacteria > Pseudomonadati > Pseudomonadota > Gammaproteobacteria > Alteromonadales > Pseudoalteromonadaceae > Pseudoalteromonas > Pseudoalteromonas sp. SG44-17. Next base: position 100,109 of record NZ_JACJEV010000008.1, read on the forward strand.
TCAAATTCGCAACGCTAAGAAAGGTAAAAAAACCTTTATTTTGCATGACGGCCCTCCGTATGCGAACGGCGATATCCATTTAGGTCATTCAGTAAATAAAATTCTAAAAGATATTATTGTTAAATCAAAAACCTTATCTGATTTTGATGCGCCTTACGTACCTGGTTGGGATTGCCATGGTCTACCGATTGAATTAATGGTAGAGAAAAAAGTGGGTAAGCCAGGCGTTAAAGTCACGGCTGCAGAATTCCGTGAGAAATGTCGTGAATACGCTAAAAAACAAGTTGAAGGCCAAAAAGTTGATTTTAAACGTTTAGGCGTATTTGCTGATTGGGATAAGCCTTACTTAACCATGAATTTTGACTTCGAAGCAAACGCAATTCGTGTGCTTGGACGTATCATCGAAAAAGGCCATTTACACAAAGGCGCTAAGCCTGTGCATTGGTGTACTGATTGTGGTTCTGCATTGGCCGAGGCTGAGGTTGAATATCAAGATAAGCAATCACCAGCGATTGATGTGCGTTTTGAGTTTGTTGATCAAGCAGCCGTTGTTAGTGCCCTTGATTTAAAAGCCGATCATGAAGGTAAAGGTACAGTCAGTACAGTGATCTGGACAACTACACCATGGACACTGCCAGCTAACCGTGCGGTTGCCGTACATGCTGAACTAGAATATGCCTTAGTGCAAGTTGATGATGAAGGCGCGCAGCAGCGTTTGATTATAGGGTCAGAGCTAGTTAAAGATGCAATGGATCGCTACGGCTTTAAGCACTTTCACGTATTAGGTTATGTAACGGGTTCAGCACTTGAAAATTTACAAGTGGCGCATCCATTTTATGATTTTAATGTACCAGTGATTGTGGCCGATCATGTTACTACTGATTCTGGTACGGGTATCGTGCATACAGCACCTGGCCACGGTCAAGAAGATTTCGTGGCAGGTCTACAATACGGCTTAGAGGTGGCTAACCCGGTTGGTGCAAATGGTGTTTATTTACCTGACACTGAGCTTTTTGCAGGTCAACATGTATTCAAAGCCAATGCGAGTGTAGTTGATGTGCTGACTGAGCGTAATGCGCTTATGCATCACCATGCCTTAACGCACAGTTACCCGCATTGCTGGCGTCATAAAACGCCAATTATTTTCCGTGCAACGCCGCAGTGGTTCATTAGTATGGATCAAGCTAATTTGCGCCAAGATTCATTAAAAGAGATTAAAAACACTCAGTGGTTGCCAGAATGGGGCGAAAGCCGCATAGCAAACATGGTTGAAGGTCGCCCGGATTGGTGTATTTCGCGTCAACGTACCTGGGGTGTTCCAATTGCACTGTTTGTTGATAAAGACACCGGTGCTCTTCATCCTGATACTCAAGCTTTGATTGAAAAAGCAGCCCTGCTGGTTGAAAAATCCGGTATTCAAGCATGGTATGACTTAGAGCCTGCAACTTTACTTGGTGAAGCTGATGCTCAGCAATACATGAAAGTGCAAGATACATTAGATGTATGGTTTGATTCTGGTGTAACGCACGCCTGTGTGGTTGATGCTCGCGAAGATTTAGTTGGTCCAGCTGATTTATACTTAGAAGGCTCAGATCAACACCGCGGTTGGTTTATGTCATCAATGATGACGTCAGTGGCAATTAATGGTCATGCACCATATCGTCAAGTGCTAACTCACGGTTTCACTGTTGATGAAAACGGCCGTAAGATGTCAAAATCGCTAGGTAACGTTATTTCACCACAGAATGTGATGAATAAACTCGGTGCAGATATTTTACGCTTGTGGGTTGCTTCAACTGATTACACTGCAGAAATGACCGTATCAGATGAAATCTTCAACCGTTCTGCGGATCGCTACCGTCGTATTCGTAACACTAGCCGTTACTTACTCGCTAACTTAAGTGGTTTTGATCCTAAAACTGACCAAGTAGCTATTGATGACATGGTTGAACTTGATCGTTGGATTGTTGGCCGTGCGGCGCAATTACAAGATGAAATTTTGGCGGCTTACGAAAGTTACCAAATGCTCCAAGTAACGCAAAAGCTAATGAATTTCTGTACTGGTGAGCTTGGTTCATTCTATTTAGATGTGATCAAAGACCGTCAATACACAGCGAAAAGTGATAGTCATGCCCGTCGTTCATGTCAAACAGCTCTATATCATATTGCCGAAGCTATGACTCGCTGGATGGCGCCAATCATGAGCTTTACCGCACAAGAGATTTGGCAAGCACTGCCAGGTGAACGTGACCAATATGTGTTTACTTCAGTTTGGTATGATGGCTTAAAAGCGGTTGGCGAAGGCCAGTTTAGTAATGACGATTGGTTAACGATTCTTACTGTGCGTGATGAAGTAAACCGTGTGTTAGAAGGTGCACGTAAAGAAGATGTGATCGGTGCGACACTCCAAGCTAATGTGAATATTTTTGCCAATGCAGAGCTTGCAGCTAAATTAGCAGCTTTGGGTGATGAGCTTCGCTTTGTATTCTTAACATCTAACGTTACTGTTACAGCTGTTGATACACAACCAGATGCAACTCAAACAACTGAAATTGAAGGCTTATACATCAGCGTATCAGCTACTGATGCACAAAAGTGCGAACGTTGTTGGCATTACTGTGATGATGTAGGTGCAAATCCTGCGCATCCAGAAATTTGTGGTCGTTGTGTTAGCAATGTAGATGGCGAAGGCGAAACACGCCAATTCGCATAGGAGTAGGAAGTGAGCAAACTAGCCCAAAAAAGTGGTTTAGTGTGGCTTTGGTTAAGTTTGCTACTTTTAGTAGCAGACTTTGCCAGTAAAACACTGGTTGTTAAAACCATGAATTTACGCGAATCAATTGATATATTGCCATTTTTCAATTTAACCTATGTGCATAACTATGGCGCAGCTTTTAGTTTTTTAAGTGAAGCGGGTGGTTGGCAACGTTGGTTTTTAAGCGTTATCGCTATTTCAATCAGCGTATTATTGATCTGGTGGCTAAAACGTTTACCTGCCACTAATAAAATTTTATGCAGTGCTTATTCGTTAGTATTAGCGGGCGCAATTGGCAACTTATATGACCGTATCAGCCATGGTTATGTGATTGACTTTCTACACTTTTATTATGAAAGCTGGAATTTCCCTGCGTTCAATATTGCCGACAGTGCGATTTGTATTGGTGCCGCATTATTATTATTTGATGCCTTTACTGGCGAAAGTCCTAAGGAGCAAAAAGCATGAGCCAAGCAGTTATAGGTGAAAAATCAGAGGTTATTTTTCATTTCTCAATTAAGCTATCGGATGGTTCTGCGGCAGATTCAACCAAAGTGCATAATAAGCCTGCAAAATTAACGATGGGTGATGGTAGTCTAACGGCTAACTTTGAAAAATGCTTATTTGGTTTAGCGTCTGGTGACAGCAAGTCATTTGAACTTGAGCCAGAAGATGCTTTTGGTCAACCAAACCCAGATAATATTTACTATGTAGACCGTAGTAAGTTTGGCCCAGAAACGCCGGCAAAAATTGGCTCTATTATTGCGTTTACTCAACCTGATGGTACCGAATTACCAGGAGTTGTTCGTGAAGTGCAGGGTGAGTCTGTGACCATCGATTTTAATCATCCGCTTGCAGGTCAACGTTTAACTTTTGAAGTTGATATTTTAGAGGTGAACGGGTAATGGAAATTTTATTGGCAAATCCGCGCGGTTTTTGTGCGGGAGTCGACCGTGCGATTAGTATCGTTGAACGTGCGTTAGATATCTTTGAAAAACCGATCTATGTGCGCCATGAAGTTGTCCATAACCGCTACGTGGTAGATGGTTTGAAAAGACGTGGTGCGGTGTTTGTTGAAGAATTGGATCAAGTGCCAGACGACAGCATTGTTATTTTTAGTGCCCATGGCGTGTCACAAGCTGTACGCAGTGAAGCTAAGCGTCGAGATTTAAAAGTATTTGATGCAACATGTCCATTGGTCACTAAAGTGCATATGGAAGTGACCCGCGCTAGTCGTAAAGGTATCGAGTGTATTTTAATTGGTCATCATGGTCACCCTGAAGTTGAAGGCACCATGGGGCAATACGATAACGCTAAAGGTGGTATTTATTTAGTTGAAACGCCTGAAGATGTTGCCAAACTAAACGTGAAAAATCCAAATAACTTATTTTATTGTAGCCAAACTACATTATCGGTAGATGATACCGCAGATGTTATAGATGGCTTAAGAAGTAAGTTTCCAGCGATTGATGGCCCACGTAAAGACGATATTTGTTACGCCACACAAAATCGCCAAGATGCGGTACGTGACTTAGCTGATAAAGTAGATGTGTTATTAGTTGTTGGTGCTAAAAATAGCTCAAATTCAAATCGGTTACGTGAACTTGCTGATAAAATGGGTACTGTTGCTTACTTAATTGATGACGCCAGTAATGTTGAAGATCAATGGTTTGCTAATGTCAATGCGGTTGGTGTTACCGCGGGTGCATCAGCCCCTGAAGTGCTTGTACAACAAGTGATTAACCGCCTTAAAGAATTAGGCGGTAAACAGGTTATTGAAAACCCAGGCGAAGTAGAGAATATCGTATTTGCTGTACCCGTTGAGCTACGCTAACCTTAGCGTACTGACAGGACATTATTAAGGAGCGCGCAATGAGCAAGTCGGTGCAAACCAATACTTTGCTTTTTGCGGCGCTGTTTAAAGAACGCGGCGTACTTGCTACTTTAGTCGTTGCGCAAGTTATCGCCACTATACTAGCTTTCGCTCCTGCAACTGCGGATGATATTTGGATCCGCCTCGGCGGGATCAGCCTGTTTTTACATCTCACATTTTTGTCTAGTCTAACTTGGCTTTACTTACTGCGTAAACCACTTGCAAACTTGGGTCAGCCTTGGCAATTAAGTGCTTTAATGGCTTCATTACTACTTACAACGGCGGTTTTCAGCGTATTGTTAGTGACCTATGGAGGCGACTTTATTGCACAACAACATACTTATCAGTTTATTTTAAGAAACTTATTAGTCGCTTTTCTAGTCACCGCATTGTTTATTCAATTTTTAACTATTCATTTTGAAAAAGACCAGCAAACTAATGCGTTGGCTCGCGCTGAGCTAGATGCCTTACAGGCACGTATTCGTCCGCATTTTTTATACAACAGCCTCAATACCGCAGCGGAGCTTACTCATTATGATCCTCAAGCTGCAGAGCAAGCGATTTTAGCGCTCGCGGCATTATCTCAAGCGGCAATGCGAGTGGGGAAAGAGACTGCACTAAGTGATGAAATCGCACTGACTCAGCAATATATTGCGCTTGAAAGTTGGCGGTTTGCTGATCGTTTACAAGTTAACTGGCAATTACCGGAACAATTGCCAGAGATAACTATTCCGTGCTTAACATTACAACCACTGCTAGAGAATGCTGTTTGTCACGGTGTTGAGCCTTCATTGACTGGCGCTATAATTTACGTCGAGTTACATATTAGTAAACGCTCGTTAGTCATTTTAGTTGAAAACCCAATCTCGTCGCAGCAGCAAAAACGCTCAGGAAATGGCATGGCACTGAATAATATTCGCCAGCGGTTAGATCTTTATTATCAAGGTCATGCAAAGCTGACAATGACAACACGAGGTGATATTTTTCGGGTAAAGTTAGTACTGCCCCTGGCTATTAATAATGCCAAGGAGCAAGCATGAAGGTACTCATAGTTGATGATGAGCCACTAGCACGTGCTCGCTTACAGCGATTACTTGCTCATTACCCAGACTATAACCATGCAGCACAAGCAAGTAATGGCAACGAGGCTTTGCAACAAGTGAAGCTGCAGGCTCCTGATATTGTATTTCTGGATGTTGATATGCCTGCTATGAGCGGTTTAGAAGTTGCAACACAATTGAACAAGTTGTCTGTCCCTCCGGCTATTATTTTCGTCACCGCTCATCCTGAGCATGCCTTAGAAGCTTTGCAACTCAGTGCCGCGGGTTATTTAGTAAAACCTGTGACGGAGCAAAATCTAGCAAAAACAATAGATCAACTAGGTCGTTTAACACGCGCCCATCTACAAAAGCAACGTCCAGCGGCAATCAGTTATCAGCTTGCGGGGGTGACACGCAGTGTGGCATTAGAGGATGTTTGTTATATTATAGCTGAAGAGAAATACACGCGTTTAGTTTTTACTAACGGTGAGGCATTGCTTGATCAAAGCTTAAAACAACTCGAGCAGGATTATCCTACACAGTTATTACGAATTCACCGCAAGATAGTGATTAATCTGTCCCGGCTAATCGCTCTAAAAAAAGCTGAAGATGGCAGTCATGTGGTTTTATTAGAAGGTTGCAGTTGTTTATTACCAGTAAGTAGACGCGCTTATAAAACAGTAAAAGAGCATCTTTAAGCACATTAAATTTTGCAGCAAAAATGCATAGTTAACCATTCATCAACAAATATAACCGTTCATCCTAACCCATCTTGTATCTACATATTATTAGCATATCCTTATAATCAGGTATTTTTATATTGGGTGTAATATGAGGTCCATCAAGCATACATCGCAACATGGTTTTACGTTAATAGAGGTTTTAATTGCGTTTGTGATTTTAAGCTTTGGCCTACTCGGTGCGGTCGCATTACAAGCAAAAGCAAAACAAGCCAGCTTCGACTCTATGCAACGAGCAGCAGCAGTTGCTTTAGGTAATGACATTATTCAACGGATACGAGCAAATGACCGAGTTGCGTCAATCACTCAGTATAATGGCACATTCACCAGTAACACAGCACTAGAACAGTCTCGAACATGTTACACCGATACATGTAGCTCAGCTCAAATAGCTGCTCTAGATCGTCAACAATGGATCCGTGCCATACAAGCCCGTGAAAATACTGGCGCGCTCGATGACGCCACTGTGTGTATAGAAAATACTGTAGCGGCAGGTAATGGTGGCAGAGGGTTTAATATTCAAGTCGTGGTAAGTTGGCGGGGACGTCAAGAGATCACTGCTAATGCTGAGACAAAAAAAATAACATGTGGCGAAGAAAGTAATACCCGCCGCGTTATGGTACTAAAAAGCTATGTTTATTCAAGGAGCTAGCATGAAGCAGCGAGGTTTCACTTTAGTCGAAATGATGATCGCACTTTTTATTGGTGGTTTAGTGCTCGGCGGAGTTATGTTTACTTACATAAGTATGAAAGTAACGACCAGAGATACTATGGTAATTGGTGAATTACAAGAAACGGGTCGTTTAGCATTAAATATTATGCAGCGCGATATAGAGCAAATCGGTTTTTGGGGGACATTCTACGAAGATTCATTTTCGAAAGAAAATACCACAACTCTAACCAACCCTACTGGTGATTGTTTTTCTGGACTTAATAACGGTAGTTTCCCCGTTAATAATGCAAATAGTAATTTTCGTTCGGTATTTGCACTTGAATCAACTGGAGGCGCGCAGTTGAACTGTATTACAGATTCAAACGATACAACAGATATCTTACAGGTGAAATTTCTAGAGGGTCTGCAAATTGATCCTGCTGATACCAGTTCAAGTAATTATTACTTTATAGCTGAGCAAGAGCGAGCTGAATTTCGCAAAGGTCCAATAGCTGCTGGGACTATAAACGGCAATGCAACGATTTGGCGTTATCGTCACCACGTTTATTACATTGATGAACAAACTTATCAAGTCAATGGACAAAATATCAATGTGCCGGTACTAATGCGACGCCGACTTAGCGCCAGAAAAGACCAAATGATTACTGAGACTATTATGGAAGGTGTTGAAAACATGCGTTTTTTATTTGGGCTAGATACAAATAATGACGGCCGTGTGGATGCTTATCGAAGCGTAGGAATGATGACAGCAACAGATTGGGAAAACCGCCGAGGAATATTAACCGTACAAGTTTTTATACTGGTGCGGTCATTACAAGAATATGCAGACTTAAATCAGCTCAATCAAACGTATACTTTAGGTGAGGATGCAGGTCAACGAGTGCTTAGGTTTAATGACAGGTTTCGTCGAGCTTTATTTACAACAACTATTCGCTTAAATAATGTGGGGGCTAACTTATGGCGTATTTAAAACCAGCTGCCAAACAGCAAGGAATTGTGTTGGTCGTTGCTTTGATTATGGTGGTCGCTGTCACTGGCATTGCGGTGACACTTATGAGCAGTAGTAGTGTAGATATAAAAATTACTAATGCTGCATTTGAGCGAGAAGAAGCTGAAAATTTATTAATGGGTAACGTACAACAATTGATTGCAGGTGAGGCTAACAAGGGCGGCACAAGTCATTTTCTATATACTCGAGCTCAAATACCAAATGGCACGCTTGAACTGCCTCAGATAGATGATACAACAAGTACGATGAGTAATTTAAATAATGGTGCACTAGACTTACCATGTCCTCGAAAGTTTAATTTTACAGCGGGCATTTCGTGCAATATGGTGCAGGTAAACAGTACCATTACGTTTGGCTCAAAAAGTAGACATACTATAACAGTAACATCAGGCATTGCTCAGGAAATGGCAAGCTTGAATACTGGCGGTTAAGTGAGTAAATATGATCAAGTTTAAAAAGTTAGTTATGAATATTTCACTTAGTATCGCGGTACTTTTAAGTATGCAATGCTATGCGGAAGATATTGAATTATATGTAAACCATAATGTAGAAATAGACGAAAGAGCGCGAGTTTTATTGATTTTTGATACCTCTGGCAGTATGGCGTTTTCATCCAAAACAGGTAAAGATTGTGGTCAATATAATAATGGTGGCTGGAAGGTATGTAATGACAGTCGACTTGGAGTGGCTAAAGATGCTATGACTGAGTTGATCACCGGTAACCCTGACATCGATTTTGGGCTTATGCGCTATAACAGTACTGATGGCGGTTATATATTGAATGGTATTGGTAGCTCACATAATGCTATAAAAGCATCAATAGATAACCTACCCGCCGATGGTGGTACTCCATTAGCTGAAACTCTTTGGGAAGCATATTTGTATATAACAGGGAAAGGTTTGCACTATGGCGAGCAAGTTAGTGAGTCAAATCGGGATACTAGTGTTGAAAATAAGGTTAATGATAGAAAACAAGTAGAAGAGTGTGACTGGGAGCGTAAAGGTCGGCATTGGGTTTGGGTTTGTAAAAATGTATGGGTAGATAATTTTAGTTACACGTATATTTCACCTTTTGCAGATAGTGTAGAGGAAGCTAAGCGCTGTGATAACTCAGTAAATATAATTTATATGACGGACGGTGATCCATCTGCTGGAAGTGATAATAATAGTGACGGTGCGATAAGTGAAGCATATAAGTCATATTTCGGTCGTTATTTAAATAATAATGATTACATCTACAGTAACTACTTACATCAGTTAGCGAAAGTAATTCATGGTGTAGACGCGAATAAAAAGGCTAACATCGAAGAGGTCGTTGTTGATTTGTATCCTCAAACTCCCGATATTCACGAAACCGGCCGTGTATATACCGTGGGCTTTGGATCGGGGATGAGTAGCTCTGGTAAAAAACTACTAGAGGAAACCGCTACACTCGGTGGTGGTCAATACGAATATGCAGATACTGCAGAGCAATTAGCTGATGCATTTAAAAAATTCATTACCAATATCCGTGAAGTAAACGATACTTTTACTTCACCTTCCATAGCTAGTAATAATGTTGATCAAACTCGTAGTCGAGAATCTATATATTACGCTATGTTTTACCCTGAAACCGGCGCTCGCTGGCGTGGTAATTTGAAAAAATTAAAAGTGTCAGGAACTGAAATAGTTGATGCCAATTCGACCCCTGCACTGAACGACGATGGGTTGATTAAGTCAACCGCATCGACATTTTGGTTACCCGAGAACACTCCACCTGATGGTAATTCGGTAGAAAGTGGTGGTGTCAATTTACACCTTACCAATTTAGCAGAGCGAACTGTTTATACAGATTCCCCTAAAGGAGGATTGATTGAGTTTCAAAGCTCAACGTTGCAAACCGCATTCGGTAGTCTTGCTAAGGTTGCTACTAGCTTTGGCACAGATATCAATAGTGTTGGTTCAACTATTGAATGGGCTAGAGGGGTAGATGTTGATGATGAAGATAAAGATAGCTCTCGGCGTGATCAACGAAAAGATATATTTGGTGATCCATTACACTCAAAGCCAGTTACGATTGATTATGGTAGTGGTGACATTCGCATATTGATTGGTACTAATGCTGGTTTTCTGCATATGTTCCACGATAAAGGTAAGGATGTTAGCGAAACATGGTCATTTATTCCAAGTAGTTTATATAAAATTTTAACTCCATTACGTAATAATCAAGCAGACACCAAAGTGTACGGTGTTGACGGCCCAATTACTGTATTTTTTGATGATGCTGATCGTGATGGTGTTGTTGAAGCTGGTGATCGCGTGTGGGCATTCTTCGGTATGCGACGTGGTGGTAACCAATATTATGCATTAGATATTACTAATCCAGATGTACCAAAATTAATGTGGACAATTCAAGGTGGCAGTGGAGTTTATAAAGAGTTAGCACAAACTTGGTCTGCTCCAACTGTGTCATATATTAAGGGAAAGAAAGAGCCAGTGTTAATTTTTGGTGCTGGTTTTGATACTAATAAAGACAATGTATCACTCAGTAATGATACGAAAGGGCGCGGTATATATATCGTCAATGCATCAGACGGTAGCTTGGTTTGGGAATTAACGCCTAAAACAGGCTTTAAAGGAAAACATAGTATTGCAGCAACAGTTTCGATACTTGATTCAGATTATGACGGTTTTATAGATCGCTTATATGCAACAGATACTGCGGGTAGTATTTGGCGTGTAGATATGCCAAGTGCAAACCCGACCGACAGTAAAAACCCTTGGACCCATTTCGAACTTGCTAAATTGGGGGGAGCAATTTCTAGTCAAGATAGGCGCTTTTTTTATAAGGCGACCGTAGCACGTACAATGTTTAGCAAGGTAACCAGTACCACAAGCAATAATCAAACAAGTATAATCCGCGAGGATACCCCATTTGACGCAATATTAATTGGTAGTGGTAATAGACCAAAGCCAACACTAACAACGGTACAAGATCAATTGTATATGATCCGTGATATTAATACTGTGACCATGTCATTTATAGGAGATGACATTCCTGAGACTATTACGCCTAGTGATTTAATGAATGTAAATAGTGATCCTTTTGCAAATGCGCTAGATGATATTGAGCAGTTTACAGAAGAGGAAGTGAAGCTTAGTAAAAAAAGCGGTTGGTATTATGATCTTCCTCGCAGTGGTGAAAAGTCGCTCGCAGCTGCAACTGTAGTTGGAGGAGTTGCTTATTTTACAAGTTTCACACCAGCTTCAGCAGATGCCACGATTAACCAATGTTCTTTAAGTGGAGGAAGTGGCGGTTTATATGCATTTCACTTGCACTACGGAAGCAAGGTATATAACCAATTGCGTTATGTCACGAGCAATGATGTACCAGATACACCGCAACTTTATTTTGGCACCTCAGAAGTTTGCGACAGTGATGGTAAAGCATGTAATGAACAAAGCCAGTTTTTATTACTAGGACCAGGAGTAAAGCAAACTAAAGCGACTGAAGATGAATTTAGTGCGAAAAACCCATTTATACCAAAAGAGATCCTAGGGCCAGGCATTACGTTTGATGAAGATGGCAAAATTAAGCTTGTGAGTGATGCGGTGCCCATTGGCTTTGGTTTTAAAACTCAACAAACCTTTATCTATAAGCGAGAGAATAATGACAACCAAAAATAACATGCAGCGAGGGTTTACATTAATTGAGCTCATGATCACTGTAGCAATATTAGGCATTATTGCCTCAATTGCTCTACCAAGCTATTTTGAACATGTTAAACGGACTGCTCGCACAGAAGCAATCACGTCATTACTTGATGCGGCTAATCGGCAAGAGCAGTTCTTTGTTGATAATCGAGAATATACAAATGATTTAGCAAATATTGGTGTAACGACACCAACTGAGCATGGTTTTTATACTATTGAGGTTGAAGTCGATAACGATGCAGGGACATTTAGCTTTACAGCAACTCCAGTTGCTGGTCCTCCATTAAAAGATGATGACTGTAAGACCTTTGTTATTGATGATGCAGGACTAAAAACCGCAACACCGAAAGCGAATTCTGCAATGTGCTGGGGTAAATAGTTTGTAATGGCTTTATTTTTGGTTACTCTTGGCATTTTGAGGTATTTTTAATCTTCGTTCTGCCAGTATAGCTTATAGATATAGCAAGCCCTTTGTGGCTTGCTTGTTTATACTTAGGACAATATATAAATGTACCGTTATGAAAGCCCATGGGTGTGCCGTTATATCGAAAAGTAATAAATGGCCTAGGGTAGGTGAGCATATCTTCAGAGTGTGTTGGTTCAATGTAAAATAGAACCTTATCTTTACCATCAAATTTACCCACCTTGTTAGTATCAGTAAACACAGTAAGTTCTTTGTGCCAATTATCGCTATGGCATTGATTATTTTTAAGGGCGCAAAATGTTACGTTTGCGCCATAAGATACTGCGCTTAAACGGGATAAGCCAATAGCTCGATTTACTTTTGCGATATGGTTGTCAAGGCGGATATTTATGAGTAATGGCTGATAATTAAATAAAACTAAGTGGCACATTATTGACATAATGCTTAACACTACCATAGTTTCAATCAACGTGGTTCCTAGTCGCTTTGCTCCGTTGTTTATATCCTTCATCCTTGAAGTTCTCAATTATGACAAGTAGATTAAGCTTAGTTGACCCTAAATCAGATGCAAATATAGAGCGAAATTTAATCACAGGTGCCGCTCGTATCTCCGTTATAAAATGCCGTACCAGATTGGCTGATTGTCAGTGCTTTATTGTTTTTGTTATCTTTATTTGGACAGTAGATGAATGTGCCTGGGTTAGAGGTAATACGACCACTTGCATCAAATATCAATGAATTATCACCTGAAAATGTTAATTGATTATTGTCAGGGACTTCTTCCATAACTCTGAGAATTCGGTCTCCTCTGCGTGGGTTATGATCGCCATTACTATTACTATCATAAAAGACGATTATAGAGCCGTCATTCCAACTATCTAAGCAGGTCACTTTTTTGTCATTTTCTATTCTGGTTGTATTACCACTGCACACAACGATCAATGAATCGGTACTCGTGGCTTTTGCGCGAGCAAAGTTGATGTTACGTTTTAACTCCAGCAAATAATTTTCAGCTCGGTTATTTTCAAGCATGTCGCTACTATTCCAAAAAGCGATTGAGGCTAAAATTCCGACTATCGCAAGGGTGACCATCACCTCAAGTAATGTAAAGCCATGTTGTTGTTTGTTCATGTTCACCTCTGGTACTGGAGTGCGCTGAGTAAATCAGCGCACTTTGAAGAACTTATTTTAAACATAATTGTTCCAATTGATATAATCATACCATTGCTGACGATTAAATCACCGTAATTCAATTGCTTTGTTTGCTATGAAGTGCAGGATTGTCTAAAATCGATTCAATTGGCAATATAAGAGTAGCGACTAATAATGAAGAAAATTGAAGCAATAATTAAACCATTTAAACTTGATGATGTTCGTGAAGCGTTGTCTGATGTCGGTATTACTGGCATGACCGTCAGTGAAGTGAAAGGTTTTGGCCGTCAAAAAGGACATACTGAGCTTTATCGTGGCGCTGAATACATGGTTGATTTTTTACCAAAAGTAAAGCTTGATATTGTCCTTGGTGATGACGATGTTGACCGTGCTATTGAAGTGATCGTTAAAACAGCACAAACAGGTAAAATTGGCGATGGTAAGATTTTCGTCACTGACGTTGAGCGTGTAGTTCGTATTCGTACTGCTGAAGAAGATGAAGACGCGATCTAATTTATTATCTGAGATTAAAAGTCAGACATAAAAAAGGCGCTACTTATAAACAATCAGTAGCGCCTTTTTTGTATATGTTAATTTATTTCTTTTTATTTAACTCTCGGGTCATTTTGGCGTGTTTACTTAATTCTGGTAAACCAAGCTTGTTGTAGCTTTTTTCCATCATTTCCAGTGCTTCATTTAAATAACTACTTTGAGAATAATGCTCTACGACGTATTTACCGCGATTTGCTGCTGCTAAGTAAGCTTCACGTTCATAGTAGTAATCAGCAACTTTCAACTCGTAACGTGCCATTTTGTTGAGTAACCAAACTAAACGTCTTTTTGCTTCAGGGGCATAGCTACTATTAGGGAAGCGATTGACTAAGGTTGATAAATCAGTAAAGGCAACACGGGTACGATTAGCATCACGGTCGGCTCTATCAACACCAAAATACTCTTGGAATGCGTTTTTATCGGCTTTAATATTTACTAAACCACGCATGTAGTACATATAGTCTAAATCTTTGTGGTTTGGATTTAAGCGAATAAAACGGTCAATTGTTGCAAGCGCTTGTTCAGTATTACCCGCTTGGTAATGGGCGTAGACTAAATCCATTTGTACTTGTTTTGACATAGGCCCAAACGGATAGCGTGAATCAATCGCACTCAAAAGCTCAATTGCACGCGCGTACAAGCCTGAATCAAGTGTTTGTTTGGCATCATCATACAACGCTTGCGCTGATTTATTAGGAACGCGTTGGATATCTTCTGCATCAGGTGCTGACGAACAGGCACCTAAACCAAGTAATGAAACTGTAAAAACAATGGCGAATGCACGTTTCCCTATTCTATTTATCATTTTATTTGTTACCTTCGATGTCTTCGGCTAGGCCAAGTGGGTAAAACCGAGTAAACTATGCTTATTATATAATGCTTTTATTAAAAGCGATTCTAACCCAGTCGAGCACAGCTTGCACTGGTAAATTGGGTAAAGTTACTAATGTCAGAGCAAATTTCTCTTCAAGCCGAGGTGCCAACTGAGTTAGGCGGTAAACGTCTAGACCAAGTATTGGCACAATTGTTCCCTGATTATTCACGTTCACGTATAAAAACGTGGATTTTGGATGATAAAATCACCGTGGATGGTGAAATTTTAAACACCCCGAGAGAGAAACTCTTTGGTGGTGAAACAGTCAATGTTGAAACTAGCATTGAAGCCCCACGTGAATACTTAGCGCAAGATATCAAATTAAACATCGTTTATGAAGATGATGATATTTTGGTTATCAACAAACCTATGGGTTTAGTTGTGCACCCTGGTGCCGGTAATCCTGATGGCACAGTGCTCAATGCATTGTTGCATCATTATCCAGATATCATTAATGTTCCGCGCGCAGGTATTGTGCATCGTCTAGATAAAGATACTACCGGTTTGATGGTGGTAGCTAAAACAATTCAGGCGCAAACACATTTAGTTAAAGCATTACAGAAGCGTGAAAACTTCACGCGTGAGTATGAAGCAATTTGTAATGGCACCATGACCGCAGGTGGTATGGTTGAAAAACCAATTGGTCGCCATCCTACGCAGCGTACACACATGGCTGTGCATGAGCAGGGTAAACCAGCAATTACGCATTTTCGTGTTGCTGAAAAATTCCGTGCGCATACGCGATTACGTCTTCGTTTAGAAACTGGCCGAACTCACCAAATTCGTGTGCATATGGCATTTATTAATCATCCATTGATTGGTGATAAAGCCTATGGCGGTCGTCCACGTCCACCAAAAGGCGCAACACCGGAATTGTTCCAAATGTTACGTGAATTTAATCGTCAAGCATTGCACGCGGTAAAGCTAAGTATCGCACACCCAATTACGGGTGAAATGATGACTTGGCAGGCGCCAATTCCTGATGACATGGTTGCCATGACGCACGTACTTCGTGAAGACACCAAAGCTAATCCAAATATCGATTTTTAAGCTGCTTTAATGCTTTATCCTAATTGGACAGCGCCAACCAATGTAGGTGCTCTCAGTACAACTCGTCAGGGCGGTGTATCGCATGCGCCTTTTATGAGTTTAAACTTAGGCCTACATGTGGGCGATGATCAGCAAGCGGTATTGACGAATCGCGCACTTTTAGCTGCTCAGCTTCCTAAAGCACCGGTGTGGCTTAATCAGATCCATAGCAGTGAAGTCGTTGTTGTGGATGAGTATTTTGACCCACAGGCTAATTATGATGCGGATGCGCTGTATACCCGATTAAAAAATCAACCACTGGCAATTATGACAGCAGATTGCTTGCCGGTTTTACTTACCAGTGAAAGTGGTGATGAGGTGGCTGCTATTCATGGTGGCTGGCGCGGTTTGCATGCGGGTATTATCGCTAATACTTTGCGTCACTTTAGCAGCCCTGCAGAACAAATTATAGCGTGGTTAGGTCCTGCCATAGGTGCTGCAAAGTTTGAGGTTGGCAGTGAAGTAAAAGCGCTTTTCTGTGAACAATCAGCATCTCATCACACTGCATTTGTGGCGCAGGCGGATGGTAAATATTTAGCGGATATTTATCTGCTCGCAACCACACAGCTTATTAATCTAGGCATAAGAAATATTAGTGGTGGTGAGTACTGTACAGTTAGCAATAGCGAACAATTCTTCTCATACCGTCGAGATGGTCAAACAGGCCGTATGGCTTCTTTGATCTGGCGCAAGTAATAGTCTATTCAGTGAGTATATTTTCTCCTAAGCCTTGATCAAAGTGCCGAGCATACCCATTAATTAAGTAATTAGTTTTTTTAATAGGTAACCCCTTATGCGTTTAGATCGATTTACCAGTAAATTTCAATCTGCGCTCTCTGACGCTCAGTCATTAGCGCTTGGTCGTGATCATCAATTTATTGAACCAGTACATTTAATGTATTCACTCTTGCAGCAAAGTGGCTCAAGTGTGCGTGCGTTATTAGCCCAAGCCAGTGTGAGTGCCGATGAACTTAATACCAAGTTATCACAAGAGATAGAAAAGCTATTTAAAGTGGAAGGTGTTGGCGGCGACGTGCAGTTGTCAAATAACATGGTTTCACTGATCAACTTATGCGATAAGTACGCGCAAAAGCGTAAAGATAAATACATCTCCAGTGAGTTATTTGTATTAGCAGCGTGTGATGATAAAGGGCCATTGGGTGATATCTTTCGCGCTTTAAATATGACCAGCACTAAAATAGAAGCAGCAATACAAGCTATTCGCGGTGGTCAAAAAGTTGATGATCCGAATGCTGAAGATACCCGTCAAGCGCTGAAAAAGTTTACTATCGATTTAACTGAGCGTGCAGAGCAAGGTAAACTTGATCCTGTTATTGGCCGCGATGATGAAATTCGCCGCACCATTCAAGTATTACAACGGCGTACTAAAAATAACCCCGTGTTGATTGGCGAACCCGGTGTCGGTAAAACCGCTATAGCTGAAGGGCTCGCGCAGCGTATTATAAATGGCGAAGTGCCTGAAGGCTTGAAAAACAAACGTGTGTTATCGCTTGATTTAGGAGCCTTGGTGGCCGGTGCAAAATACCGTGGTGAGTTTGAAGAACGTTTAAAGTCAGTGCTTAATGAATTGGCTAAAGAAGAAGGCCAAGTGATTTTGTTTATTGACGAAATTCATACTATGGTGGGCGCCGGTAAATCTGATGGTGCAATGGATGCGGGTAATATGCTCAAACCTGCATTGGCTCGAGGTGAACTGCATTGTGTCGGTGCTACAACCCTTGATGAGTATCGTAAATATATTGAAAAAGATGCCGCTTTAGAACGTCGTTTTCAAAAGGTGCTTGTTGAAGAACCATCAGTAGAAGATACCATAGCGATTCTTCGAGGCTTGAAAGAGCGTTACGAGTTACATCACTGTGTTGAAATTACCGATCCAGCCATTGTTGCCGCAGCGCATTTATCGCACCGCTACATTAGCGATCGCCAGCTACCGGATAAAGCCATTGATTTAATTGATGAAGCGGGTTCGTCTATTCGCCTACAAATCGATTCAAAACCAGAATCATTAGATAAATTAGAGCGCCGTATCATCCAGCTAAAACTCGAAGATAATGCACTTGCTAAAGAGAAAGATGACGCCAGCCAAAAGCGTCGTTCTGAGATGCAGGAGCTGATCACCGATCTTGAAGCCCAGTACCGTGAACTTGATGAAGTATGGACAGCTGAGAAAGCCTCTTTGCAAGGTACTCAAGTAATTAAGGCTGAACTTGAACAAGCGCGATTAGACTTAGATGTTGCCCGCCGTGCCACTGATCTACAACGTATGTCAGAGCTGCAATACGGCCGCATTCCAGAATTGGAACGTAAACTCGACTTAGCTTCACAAGCTGAAATGCAAGAAATGAGCTTACTTAAAAACCAAGTGGGTGAAGATGAAATTGCTGAGATACTTTCACGTTGGACTGGTATTCCTGTATCGCGCATGCTTCAAGGTGAGCGTGAAAAACTGCTGCAAATGGAAGAACATTTACACCATAAAGTGATCGGTCAAGACGAAGCGGTAGTGGCAGTGGCGAATGCGATTCGTCGTTCACGGGCAGGGCTTGCAGATCCAAATAGGCCAATCGGTTCGTTTTTATTTTTAGGCCCAACCGGGGTCGGTAAAACTGAGCTGACTAAAGCGTTAGCTGGATATATGTTTGATACTGAAAGCGCGATGGTGCGAATTGATATGTCTGAGTTTATGGAAAAGCACTCAGTTGCTCGCTTAGTTGGCGCGCCTCCGGGCTATGTTGGTTATGAAGAAGGTGGCTACTTAACAGAAGCTGTTCGTCGTCGTCCATATTCTGTAATTTTGCTTGATGAAATCGAAAAGGCACATCCTGATGTATTTAATATTCTGCTGCAAGTGTTAGATGATGGTCGTTTAACGGATGGCCAAGGTCGTACTGTTGATTTTAAAAATACGGTGATCATCATGACCTCAAATTTAGGCTCAGATATTATTCAAGATCAAACCGGTAACAACGATTATGCAGCGTTAAAAGAAAAAGTGATGGGGGTTTTGGTTAATGAGTTTAGACCTGAATTTATTAACCGTATTGATGAAACCGTAGTATTCCACCCACTTGCTAATGAACATATCAAAGAGATTGCAGATATTCAGTTAAGCAAGTTACGTGAGCGCCTAACAGGAATGGGTTACTTGTTACAAATAAGTGATGCAGCTCTTGATCGAATTGCAGCCAGTGGTTTTGACCCGGTTTATGGTGCACGACCACTCAAACGGGCTATTCAACATACCATTGAAAACCCATTATCGCAGAAGTTACTCGCAGGTGAATATCAAAGTGGTGACATGATAGTAATTGATGCTGACGAAAATGGTTTAGTGTTCTCATCACGCTAACTGATTAACTGAGTTTTAAGGCCAGTGAATATGCTGGCCTTAAACTCGCTGCGAATAAAAAGTTATAAAGTAAATATTAAAGATAAACCCCTATCATTTAGCCGCGCTTAATTAAACCTTAAAAGTCAGTAAAATATCGTTAACTTTACGTGAGCCTTCGACAAGCTGTGCAGCACCTTTAGCGACATTAAAGCTCAACGTTAAGTTCTCGTCACTGTAACCTTTTATTTGTGTAATGTTGTCGCTAATATCGAGGCTGACAGTTTGTTGTTGCTCGGCGGCAGCAGATATTTGTGTCGCTAGTTGCGATATTTCACTTATTTGCGCGAAGATGCTATCCAGTTCAACTTGGGTATGTCCGGTGGTATTTACACATTCATCGGCTTGCGCCTTGGTGTTTTTCATGACCGTGGACCAGCTAAACAGGGTATCTTGAATTTCTTTAATAGAGCTATGAATTTGTGCAGTAGCACGTTGAGTACGAGAAGATAATGCACGCACTTCATCGGCAACTACCGCAAAGCCTCGGCCATGTTCACCAGCACGCGCGGCTTCAATTGCAGCATTTAATGCCAGCAAATTGGTTTGCTCTGCAATGCCTTCGATTTCAGTCATTACTTGACCTATTTTATCCGCCTCGGTTGCAAGGGAATTTGCGGTACTTGCCGCTTGTTCAACTTGTAAAGCAAGATCAGACACCATGGCACTATTGTCTGCAATGTGTAGTTTTATATCAGTGCAGCTTTGGTAAGTAATATTTACTTTTTCAGCGGTATGATGAGTGTTGCCCGATATTTCACCTATGGTTGCGCTCATTTGTGACATTGCGGTGGCCATTTGGCCAAGGCGTTGTCCTTGTGCGGCAATGCCTTTTTCAGTTAATGCTGATTGTTGGTCTAGATTAGCCGCAATACCGGTAAACGTGACAGTCGTATCTTTTACTCGTCCTAATACGGTACGTAATTTAGCATTAAGCATTTGCTGGTTATATTCACTAATACTAAATGGATAATGGCCGACATAGACATAGCGGGATACAGAATCATTATCTACCTTGAGCCGTTTCAGTGCTGCTGGTGTGAAAACTAATTCATCATAATTTAATAGCATAATTAGTAAACTAAATAGCGCGGTTATCAGTGCAACAGAAATAGATACAAAAGCTGCTAATAGTACTAAACCAATTAAGCCAATAAGTAGGGCTGCACTTTGGCGAACACCGACCCATTCACGCCAAGAAGACAACGATTTACCGGCATTTATTTTAGTGTATAGGCTTTGTGCTCGTCGTTTTAGTTGTTCGCTCGGTTTTGTTCGTACTGATTGATAGCCAACGAGTTGACCATGTTCAAAAATAGGAGTAACAAATGCATCAACCCAATAATAGCGGCCATCCTTGCAGCGATTCTTTACCATCCCGCGCCATGAATGGCCTTGTTTAAGTTTTTCCCACATTTCTTTAAATGCCGCTTTGGGCATATCTGGGTGGCGAACAATATTATGATTTTTGCCAATGAGTTCTTCAAGGTTGAAGCCAGCGATATTGCAAAATTCTTTATTCGCATAGGTTATCACTCCACGTACATCTGTAGTAGAGACGAGCTGCTGGTGATCTGAAAAGGTGACTTCTTCGTTTATTAACTGCTGACCCCGACGCATAGGTAGTCCTTAAACATGCTTTATTATTAGTGATGATTATAAAGTTCATACAAACGTAATGATAGCAGGTTCAGTGTTCACAGGTGCAAAATTGATCTTAAATAACTTTTTAGTGATCTAGAACAAAGAAACTTGTAAAAGCTGTATTCGTAATCGTGTAATTGCTGAATATATACATAGATATTATGGTTCTAGTTTGATAAGTCGGTAAGTCTCAGAGATGGATTGCAGATAGTAAACAATTAATTAGTCAGCATCTCGCATAACAGTGGTGTCATTAAAGCAATTGTATATTAGCTCTTACAATGGCAAGATTAGTAAAAATTTGGGTGTTAGCTTAACGGCCCGCAGCAAGTTTGCTTTACAAACATACGGTGACCTTCTTGGTAAATAGTGGAAATTAGAGTTATGCCATTATTAAACCTTGAGTATTATCAATTTGCCCCCATTGACTTAGGATTAGGCCACGTGGCTCGAGGAAGCATTTTTGACTACACATGATTTAACTAAAGCGTTAGCAGCGCTAGCCCCAGAACAGCATAAATACGCAATTAAAGGCATTCAACGCGGTATTGAAAGAGAAGCGTTGCGGATCAAGCCAAATGGTGTAATTTCACATCAAGGTCATCCAAAAGGGGTTGGTTGTGCGTTAACTAACGGGCATATCACCACTGATTTTTCTGAGTCTTTACTGGAGTTTATAACACCCGTTAGTGAATCTGCTGAAGAAACGTTAAATCAGCTACAAGACTTACAAAAGTTTACCCTATCGCAGATGGGCGATGAATTATTATGGCCTATCAGTATGCCGTGTTTTATAGAACACCAAGATGACATTGTATTAGCTCAATTTGGTGATTCTAATATTGGACGCATGAAAACCTTGTACCGCGAAGGTCTTAAAAATCGTTATGGCAGCATGATGCAAGCGATTGCCGGTGTTCACTTTAATATATCGTTTCCAGAGTCATTTTGGCTGAGCTTACAAACGATTAAAGGCGATACTGGCTCATTACAAGAGTTTATTTCGGCCGGTTATTTAGGACTGATCCGTAACTTCAAGCGAGAACTATGGCTGATCAGTTATTTATTTGGAGCATCGCCAGCGCTGTGTAATTCATTTTTACAAGGGCGCAGTACGGATCTTCCTTTTAAAAAATTAGGTAAAGGTACGCTTTATCTTGAAGTGGGTACAGCTTTGCGCTTAGGTAATTTGGGTTATACCAACAGTGCTCAGTCATCACTAAAAGTACTGTATAACTCACTAGATGAATATGTAGCAGGATTAAAAAGTGCGATTCATTCACCGTCAGATATTTATGGTCAGCTTGCTGATTATAAAGATGCCCAGCCTAAACAATTGAATAAAAATGTATTGCAGATTGAAAACGAATTTTATTCGCCAATTCGTCCTAAGCGCAATGCTAAAAGTGGCGAAACACCGACCGACGCACTGTTACGTGGCGGTATTGAGTATATTGAAATCCGAGCTCTAGATGTAAATCCATTTGCAGCAACGGGAATTGATATTGAGCAAATTCATTTCCTAGATGTTTTTCTGACTTATTGCTTATTGAAAGATTCTCCAACAATGGATTGGGATTCGCAACAGCGTAGCACCGAAAATTTAGATACGGTTGTAAGCCAAGGTCGCGCTTTAGAAGTGATGTTAAACCGCTCTGGTAATTCATGCAGTCTAGCAACGTGGGGAGCAGAGATCTTCGCACAGTTACAACAAGTTGCAGCCTATATGGATAATGCTTACGGCGTTAGCTATTACAGCGAAACGATTACTCGATTAAGCCAATGGATAGCAGATCCTGAATTAACATACTCAGGGCGCTACGTTAGTCAACTGAAAGGGTCTGGTATTGATAATGGTTATTTTGCCTTATCGTTGGCAAAAAGTTACCAGCAACAACATCAAGATACGCCATATAAAGTGTATTCAGACAGCTATTTAAAACAACAAGCAGATCAGTCAGTTATTGCTGAACGCGAGTTGAAAGCCGCTGATAATCAAACATTTAATGCATTTTTAGATGATTATTTTGCCACTAAGTAAGTTTGTAGCTAAGTAAGCAGGCAAAAAAACGCAGCCCAAGTTGGCTGCGTAAAGATTCTTCAGGGATAAACAATGCTAAACTGCGCATTCATAAAATATGACTTATATTTTTATAAAAAGTTCAGCGAGCAACAAAAAAAATGAAAAATAGTTTAATTATTTTATCGCTGGGGGCTCTGTTAACTGGTTGCGCAACAGCCCCTCCAAAGCAACCTAATGATATATGTAAAATTTTTGAAGAAAAAAGCGATTGGTACTATGACGCAAAAGATGCCCAAGAAAAATGGGGCTCACCTAAGCATGTACTAATGAGCATGATGTATCAAGAAAGCTCCTTTAAACACGATGCTGCACCGCCAATGGAATACTTTTTGTGGGTCATTCCCACAGGGCGAGCAAGTTCAGCTTACGGCTACTCACAAGCAAAAACTCCCACCTGGTCTGATTATATTCGTGAAACGGGTAATAGCGGCGCCGATCGCGATGATTTTGATGACGCTATCGACTTTATGGGCTGGTTTGTTTATAAGACTCATAAAGTTAATGGCATCTCGAAATGGGATGCCTACGCGCAATACCTAAATTACCACGAAGGCTGGGGCGGTTATAAACGCGGCACCTATAAAAATAAAAAGTGGTTAATGGCAGTGGCTAATAAAGTAAAAAATCGTGCAAGTCGCTATGCGGCTCAGCTTAAACGTTGTGAAGACGATTTAGATAAAGGGTGGTTAGAAAGGTTATTTAGCTGATCTGACAAGATTCATGATTTTAAAAAGCCCGCACAGCGGGCTTTTTAGTATTAGTTTATTTCCCTGGGAATTGATGAATATGTACATCGCGCTGTGGGAATGGAATGGTAATATTTTCTTTATCGAAGGCAATTTTAACGCGTTCGTATAAACCAAAATACACTGGCCAGTAATTTTCAGAATCAACCCATGCCCAGACTAACATGCCGATATGGCTATCGCCATGCTGACTTACATGCACAACCGGTTGTTTTGCTTCATCTTTGAGTACTAACTCGTAGCTATTTAACACGCCCATTAGTACTTCTCGCGCTTTAAGCACATCATCACTGTAGCTAATACCAAACTCAATATCGACGCGGCGAGTTGGTTCTGCAAACTTGTTTTTTACACAGCCATTAGAAAGTGCACCATTTGGGATAATAATTTTTTCATTATCATAAGTGAGTAGTACGGTAACAAATATTTGAATTTCAACCACTTTACCCATATAGCCTTGGGCTTCAATGACATCACCAATTTTAAATGGTTTAAAAAATAAGATCAGCACACCACCGGCGAAATTCGCTAGGCTGCCTTGTAATGCCATACCGACCGCTAAGCCTGCAGCACCGAGCATAGCAATGAACGAGGTTGTTTCTATACCAATCATTGATGCGACTGAGATCAGTAATAGCAACTTTAAAATAACCGATAAGAAGGAGACCAAAAAATGACTTAATCCGGCTTCAAATTTTACCTTTGCCATTGATTTTTCAGCCATACTGGCAATACGGCCAACAAACCACCAACCAACAATTAAAACAAAGATTGCCAATAAAAATCGAGGGCCATAGGTCATTAGCATTTCAATCGCTTTGGTGTACAGGGTCTCGATAGAGATATCTTCCATTGCATTTTCCACATCTATAAAGTTACAAATATAATAGCCTAATAATTAACACTTTATAGAGAATAATGAACAAAAAATTTGTTGCGGGGATGAGCTGAGGGAGTAGAGTAACCATAGGTTACTCTACAGATATTGCTTATATTTTGCGCTTGTTCGCTTGAATGCGCACCAGTTTGATCATGTTCTCTTTTACTTCAACAACTTCAATCGGATAGCCTGCAATACGCAAACTCAAGTTGGCATCAGGAATGTCTTCTAAGTATTCGACAATTAAGCCACTTAATGTTTTCGGGCCATCAAGAGGGAACTCCCAATCCATTTCTTTGTTTAGATCGCGTACGTTAGCACCGCCATCAACTAAAAATGAGCCATCATCTTGTGACACAACTTCTTCACTTGGAGTACGTGTTTGCGTAGTGGTAAAGTCACCGACCACTTCTTCAAGAATATCTTCGAGGGTAACTAATCCTTGAATATCACCATATTCATCAACTACTAAACCGATACGCTCTTTTGATTGCTGAAATTTAAATAGCTGAGTATTGAGCGACGTACCTTCAGGAATAAAATAAATCTCACGAACTGCGCGAAGCAATGATGGTTTATCAAATTGCTCTTTCGTTAATAACCGCAGTGCATCCCGTGAGTGAATAAAGCCTACCGCATCATCAATTTGGTCACGATATAAAAGTACTCGCGTGTGTTGTGCATGGGTAAGCTGTTTACTAATTAGTTTCCAGTCATCATTGATATCAATGGCAACAATTTCGTTGCGCGGGATCATAATATCTTCGACAGTGACTTGCTCTAAATCTAAAATGGAGGTCAACATACTTTGGTGACGCGCGGGGATCAGCGCACCCGATTCATTCAGCACCGTTTTTAATTCTTCTTTACTCATGCTGTGCTCATCTATTTGTGCAGCACTAATACCAAATAGGCGTAATATGCCATTGGTCATCCAGTTAACGACGACGACAAATGGAAAGAGAATTTTTAGTAACCCTTTGAGTATCACCGAACTAGGAAAGGCAACTTTTTCAGGGTAAAGCGCAGCTAGCGTTTTAGGCGTTACTTCTGCAAATATAAGCACTACTAAAGTTAGTGCGCCAGTGGCAATAGCGATACCTAAATCACCATATAAACGAATACCGATAATGGTTGCAACCTGCGCGGCAGCAATATTCACCAAGTTATTACCGATGAGGATAAGGCCAATAAGTCTATCAGGACGGCTCAAAAGTTTGTTGACACGCTTTGCTGCGCGGTGATTTTCTTTAGCAAGGTGGCGTAAGCGGATTCTGTTAATTGACATAATGCCCGTTTCAGAACCAGAAAAATATGCAGAACAAAGTATGAGTATTCCAAGTATTATAAACAAAACACTTGTAGAGATGTCGTCCAAAGAAGGATCCTTTTTTATTTAACCAATGCGTATTAAGCGGGAGTGAGCTGCCTGAGTCAAGTTAAAACTTATTCAGGATCACCTCTTGCACAAAACGACTGCCAAAATAAGCCAGCGTTAAAACAAAAGCAGCAGCCATGATAGCTAGTACGACCGGTTTCCCACGCCAGCCTTGCTTTAAGTGACCAATTGTCACCGTTGCAAACATAGCCCAAGCAATTAATGATAAAACAGTTTTATGAATAAATTCACTAGCAAACATGCCATCAAGAAAAATAAAACCAGATAATAACGCTAAGGTTAACAAAACCGTGCCTAGCGTTAATAAGTGATAGAGTTGGCGTTCAACCACCATTAATGGCGGTAAATGGCTATGCACAATCGCTAAGTCTTTTCGTTTTAAACGTTTATCAATAAAGTAAAACTGTACGCCATATAAAGTGGCAATAATTAACACACAGTATGCAAGCAGGGAAAGCGAAATATGAGTGACTAAACCTATTTCAACATCAATACTTTGCAATAAAATATGATGCGGGATAAATAAGCTGGCAATTGTTAGCAAAGCAGCAAAGCCATAGACAACAGGCAGTAATAATGTGGCAGGGAATTTTAATGACACCGTAGTGACAGAGACCACAATCACCCAGCAGGTTAATAGTGATACATTAACAATACTTAAATCTTGGCCATCGGCGCGAAACACTGAATTCACCAGTAATAACATGTGCGCTAAAATTGCCACCGTGCTGAGGATAACCGTCAGCTTTTGGCTCGGACCTTGTTGGTGAAATAACCGAGACAGCACGTGAGACGTCGCGAAGATATAAAATAAACTGGCAATAATAGTTAAACTAATAATCAGCATAGTGCTTGGGCCACTCAATTTGAGTCAAATATTCCTTGTTAGAGTAAGGGCATTGTATTTTATAGTGAGGCAAATGCATAGAGTTTGTAAAAAGAAACTCAAACAGCTCACTTGAACACTGTATTGTGCGCCACCATTTACGGTATACTGTTTTTAATTAAAATTTTATTAATACTGATTATATGAAATCAGCGCTATTAATAGTAAGTGCTAAACTTGCGGCAATAACGTTGTTTGGGAAATTGGTATATCACGTTTGATCGGAACCTTTACATGTTTGAGAACCTCCAAGAACGATTAGGTAAAACCTTAAAGAATATCAGCGGCCGTGGACGCCTTACTGAAGACAATATAAAAGATACACTACGCGAAGTGCGTATGGCTTTTTTAGAAGCCGACGTCGCTTTACCCGTTGTTCGTGAGTTTGTTAAACAAGTTAAAGAGCGCGCGGTAGGTATTGAAGTAACTAAGAGCCTAAGTCCTGGGCAAGTGTTCATTAAAATCGTTCGCGAAGAGCTTGAAAAAGCCATGGGTGAAGCAAACGAAGAGTTGAGCCTAAACGCACAACCGCCAGCCGTTGTAATGATGGCGGGTCTGCAAGGTGCGGGTAAAACGACCAGTGTTGCTAAGCTTGCCAAATTTTTAAAAGAACGTAAAAAGAAATCAGTATTAGTAGTCAGTGCCGACGTTTATCGTCCTGCGGCTATTAAACAGTTGGAAACACTGGCCGATGAAGTAGGTGTTGAGTTTTTCCCAAGTGATATTTCACAACAGCCGGTTGATATTGCAAAGGCTGCTATTTCTCATGCGAAAAAGAAATTTATCGATGTTG
Source organism: Pseudoalteromonas sp. SG44-17 (assembly GCF_014164235.1). Classification (NCBI taxonomy): domain Bacteria; kingdom Pseudomonadati; phylum Pseudomonadota; class Gammaproteobacteria; order Alteromonadales; family Pseudoalteromonadaceae; genus Pseudoalteromonas; species Pseudoalteromonas sp. SG44-17. Next base: position 127,823 of record NZ_JACJEV010000008.1, read on the forward strand.
TATTAGTTGATACCGCAGGTCGTTTGCATGTTGATAATGACATGATGGACGAGATTAAAAATCTTCATCATGCTATTAACCCAATCGAAACCTTGTTTGTGGTTGATGCCATGACAGGTCAAGATGCTGCCAATACTGCCAAAGCGTTTGATGAAGCATTACCTCTGACCGGTGTGATACTAACCAAGACTGATGGTGATGCGCGCGGTGGTGCTGCACTATCAATCCGTCATATTACCGGCAAACCTATTAAGTTTATGGGTGTTGGTGAGCGCACTGATGCGCTTGAGCCTTTCCATCCAGATCGTATCGCATCGCGTATACTTGGTATGGGGGATGTACTTTCATTGATCGAAGAAGTCGAAATGAAAGTCGATAAAGAGCAAGCTGCAAAAGTTGCTGAAAAAGTATTTAAAGGTGATGGATTTACTCTTGATGATTTTGCTGATCAATTAAAGCAAATGAAAAGCATGGGCGGCATGATGTCAATGCTTGATAAATTACCTGGTATGCAAAACCTGCCTGATGCAGTGAAAGGTCAGATGGGTGATAAAACCTTTATTCAGATGGAAGCGATCATCAGCTCAATGACGAAAAAAGAGCGTGCACGTCCAGAGATCATTAAAGGCTCTCGTAAAAAGCGTATTGCAGCGGGCTCTGGTACGCAAGTACAAGAGATCAATAAGCTGTTAAAACAGTTTACGCAGATGCAAAAAATGATGAAAAAAATGAAAGGTAAAGGCGGCATGATGAAAATGATGCGCGGCATGAAAGGCATGTTACCACCAGGAATGATGGGTGGCGGTGGCCCTAAATTTTAATGTTTTAACTGACGCCATGCTGATGTAGCGAGTCAGTTAACTAAAAAGAGAGGCAAATAGCCTCTTTTTTTGTAGATAAATTATGCGTTGAAAGTTCTATATAGCCTGATTTAACGCGTAGATCATAGTTTAATCAACTTAACAGTCATTTCGAGTCACTTCTTACTTGCATTGTTGCTAAAAACTCGTACAATTCCCCAGCTCCCCATACTGGGGAGTAAATCTTATTAATGAAAACAGTCAATCTATTTAGAGGACGGTATGGTAACTATTCGTTTGCAACGTGGTGGCGCTAAAAAACGCCCTTTCTATCAAATTGTGGTTGCGGATAGCCGTTTCTCGCGTGACGGTCGCTTCATCGAGAAAGTAGGCTTTTTTAACCCAATTGCTAGTGGTCAAGAAGAAAAAGTACGTTTAGATTTATCTCGTGTAGAACACTGGGTAGGTCAGGGCGCATCTCTTTCAGATCGCGTAAATAAGTTAGTTAAAGACGCTCGTAAAGCGGCTTAATAGGCGTAAGTGTAACCATGAGTCAAGAGAACACCTCATCAATAATTGTCGTAGGAAAGCTCGGTGCCCCATATGGTATAAAGGGCTGGCTTAAGGTACATTCATTTACTGATGATCCCATAGGGATCTTCGATTTCAGCCCGTGGTTGATAGGGCAGCAAGGTAAATGGCAGACCTTAGAAGTGGTCGACTGGCGTCGCCACAACAAAGGCTTTATCGCTAAATTTGCGCAAGTAAACGATCGAGACGAAGCAATGGCTTATACCCATGCAGAAATCTCAATGGATGCAGCGCAATTACCAGAACTCCCGCAAGGTGAGTTCTATTGGCGAGATCTCATTGGCATGTCTGTTGTAACCGATAAAGGTTATGACTTAGGCATAGTTGATGACCTGATGGAGACAGGCTCAAATGACGTATTGGTTGTGAAAGCAAACAATAAAGATGCATTTGGCCAAGCAGAGCGTTTAATTCCGTTTTTAACTGATTCAGTTATCAAAGAGATTAAGCACGATGTAAAAGAAATTACAGTAGACTGGGATCCTGGCTTTTAATGAGTCAAACGAGTTCGTTGTGGGTAGGGGTTATCAGCCTTTTCCCGGACATGTTTGATGCCATTACAACGCAAGGTGTAACTGGTCGAGCAGTAAAAAATGGTCTGATCGACTTTAACTGCTGGAACCCACGAGATTATGCTATTGATAAGCATAGGACCGTGGATGATCGTCCTTACGGGGGCGGTCCAGGTATGTTAATGATGGTTGAACCACTAAAGCAAGCCATTCTTGACGCCAAACAGGCGGCAGGCGATGGTGCAAAAGTAATTTATATGTCCCCGCAAGGGCGCAAATTAGATCAGCAAGGGGCAAGCGAACTCGCAAGCTCTAAAAAACTGATTTTAATTGCCGGTCGCTATGAAGGTATAGACGAGAGAATAATAGAATCATACGTTGACGAAGAATGGTCAATTGGTGATTTTATTTTGAGTGGTGGTGAACTACCAGCCATGACATTAATTGACGCAGTAGCGCGATTAGTGCCGGGCGTATTAGGACACAACCAGTCAGCAGAGCAAGACTCATTTTCGGATGGCTTGCTGGATTGTCCTCACTATACACGGCCAGAAACATTGGACGACAAACAGGTGCCTGCTGTATTACTCAGCGGAAACCACCAAGAGATAGCAAAATGGCGGCTGATGCAGTCATTAGGCAGAACTTGGTTACGCCGTCCTGACTTGTTGCATAACCTAGCTCTGACTGAGGAGCAAGCGGTATTACTCGCGAAATTTCAGCAAGAGTACCAAAAAGCTTGTGGCTAGAAGACAGTTACACCTAGGAAAGTGAGAAACATAATGGCAAAAGTAAACCAAAATATTATTAAAGCGCTTGAAGATGAGCAGCTTAAAACAGACGTACCTGCATTTGGCCCTGGTGATACAGTGGTTGTACAGGTAAAAGTAAAAGAAGGTGCTAAAGAGCGTCTACAGGCCTTTGAAGGTGTTGTAATCGCTAAGCGTAACCGTGGTCTTCACTCAGCATTCACAGTTCGTAAAATTTCGAACGGTGAAGGTGTTGAGCGTGTATTCCAAACGCACAGCCCTCTTATCGATAGCGTAGCAGTTAAGCGTCGCGGTGCAGTTCGCCGTGCGAAACTTTACTATCTACGTGAGCGTTCTGGTAAATCTGCACGTATTAGAGAAAAACTTAACTAATACGCGCTGTTTATCAACGCAAAAAAACGGGTTGCAACCTTCGGGCTGCAACCCGTTTTGGTTTTTAGAGATAGTAAGTTAGTTAGGGTAAAGTTATCGAATTAGAAGGCTAGTGAGGTTAAAGGGTAAAGTTAAAAGATTAAGATTGCTCAACGTTAAAGTGATCACCATAACTTGATTAGAGCACAGAGAAGTCCAGTAAAAAAATACCCATCCAAGAATTACTCATAAATCAAATACAACTCGGCCAACTTATAACTTATGGCTTAGTACTTAAAACTCAAATCCCAAATCCCAAATCCCATTCTTTTGCTTATTTAGCCTTTTAACAACTAAGCGATCCTGTTAGTATTTATCGTATTGATTAGTTTACTTTTATGTAAATTTAAATGTACGAAATTGCAGTTTCTAAGGTGGTAGTCGCGTGGCGGATATAAAAGAGTTAGATAAGTTAAGAGAGGGGATCGATGAATGTGATGCCCAGTTGGTTGCACTGCTGGCTAGACGTAATAGTATTACCGAGCAGATCGGCGCAATCAAACAACAAACGGGTGCGCCACTGCATGCGCCTGACCGTGAAGCTACTTTATTAGCTGCCCGTCGCCAAGAAGCGATTAACCAAGGTGTTAATCCTGAATTGGTGGAAGATATCCTACGCCGTATGATGCGCGAAGCTTACCAAAATCAACAGGCTAAATTAGCATGTAGCGCGCCACAGTTATCACCTATTGTGATTGTTGGTGGTCAAGGCGCTATGGGGCAATTGTTTGCTCAGCAATTTATCCGCTCAGGGTATGAAGTTAGAATACTCGACAAAGAACAGCAAAGTAACGCGCAAGAAATATTAGCAGGTGCAAAACTGGTGATGATCAGTGTGCCAATTAATGCCTTAGAAACAGTGGTCACTGCCTTACCTAAGCTCGATGATGATTGTTTATTAGTTGATATTACTTCAGTTAAGCAAGCACCGTTAAAAGTATTAAAAGCAGTGCATAGCGGTCCTGTAGTCGGTTTACATCCAATGTTTGGTCCTGATATTTCTCATTGGGTAAAGCAAACAGTGGTGGTTTGCGAAGGCCGTAACCATGAGATTGCCCAAGGTTTATTATCGCAACTGCAAGTGTGGGGCTGTCAACTTGTTGAACTCGATGCGCAAAAGCACGATGAAGCTATGCAAATTATTCAGGTTATGCGCCATTTAACCACTTTTGTATACGGCCAGTTTTTAGCAAAACAAGGTCATACCCTCGAAGAGCTCCGCAGTTGTTCGTCACCGATTTACCAATTAGAGTTGATGATGGTAGGGCGCTTATTCGCACAATCACCAGAGCTTTATTCTGACATCATGCTAGCGCAATTTGATAACGTAGAGCCATTACTTGCACAATACCAAGACACGTTTGCAAGTACCTTGGCCAAATTAAAAGCGGGTGATAAGGCCGCTTTAATTGATTCATTTGCGGATGCAAAAGCATATTTTTCAGATGCTACTGCGCATTTCTTAACGCAAAGTCGCAGCCTGTTAAACAAAGCTAACGATGCGAAAGTACTTGATTGATAACCGCTGTGTGAAAAGTAGATAATGAAAAAGGGCTAATTTTAGCCCTTTTTTATATTTTACTTAGCGCTTAACTTTCTATATTCACAGCTTGCAGCGATTCACTTTGGTAACAGCCCAGTACGCGTACATATTGGGTGTGCTCTTTTAGCTCTTCTAAGGCTTGTTTAACATGGTTATCAACCAGGTTTGCTTCTAAATCCACATAAAATACTTCTTCCCACGGGTTGCCTGGGACTGGGCGTGATTCTAGTTTTACTAAGTTGATATTGTGTTCTTTGAAAATCATCAATGCATCAGCCAAAGAACCTGCTTGTTGCTTGGTTGCCATAATTAAACTGGTTTTAGTCGGGATCTGTTTTGATACATAAAGAGGCTTACGGGCAACCACAATAAAACGGCTATGATTTTCACGTTGATTCGCAAGGCCTGATTTAATTACTTCTAAACCCACATTTTTACCCGCTTGAGCTGAACCAATTGCTGCGCTATTAGGGGTATCTAATGCTAATTGCAGAGCGCTTGAGGTTGAATCGCAGGTTTCATGTTGAATATCACCTAAGCCTTGTAAAAAGCGACTACATTGAGCGAATGGTTGCGGGTGAGCAAAAATCTTACTGATCTGACTAAGCTCAGTACCCGGTGTGACCAGTAAACAATGTTCAACACTGTGGGTTACTTCACCAACGATGGAGACTTGTGCGTGTTGCAGTAAATCAAACACTTCGTTAATACTGCCTGAGCTGGTGTTTTCAATGGGTAATAAGCCAAAATCTGCTTGACCATTTTCAACTTTACCAGTGATCTGCTCAAAGCTAGAGCAGCCCATTTCAACAAGTTTACCTGGGCGACGGCTAAAATATTTATGACAAGCAAGTTGGCTGTATGAACCCTGACCACCTAAATAAGCAACACGGTGTGTTTCACTCATAGCATCTGGGTTTAAGTTCTTCTGTAACATGGCTTGTTGATTAAGTACTGAATCTTCTAAAATTGTTTGGAAAACGTTATTCACATAATAAGCGTCCAAACCAAGAGACTTACCATAACCGATGAGTTTCTCTAACAAGGCAAGTTCACGGGCCTCATCACGTATCGGTTTATTATTAGCAATCTTATATTCTACAACGCCGTGGCTAATACGGCGACGTTTTGCTAATAGCACTAATAGGTCAGAATCAATTTCATTGATATCGTGTCTAAGTGAATTAAGTACATCATTAGTCATTTTTGGGTTCCTCATTCCAAAAAATTACCTTTTGGGTAATAAAAACAAAAAAGCCTCCCAATTGGGAGGCTTTGCTATTCGGTTGATTTAATCTCGCAAACAGGTAAGCCTCTTCTATCTAAAGAAGCTAAAAAACGAAAAATGTAATTGCGAAAATATTATATTCATACTCTTAATGTATGGAGAGTGGGCTATAAAGTCAACACTCTAGCGGGTTTTATCGCCGCCAAAGGATAGTTTATTTTTGATATGGGATTTTTTCAGTAATTTCAACGAAAAATTTATAAATCTAAATAGGGATCTGGTATATTTATTTAGGTGAATTTAAATAAAAATAATTATTAAAAATAAGGTTGTCCTGTGGTGTATAGACGCCCACCATCACGCTTTGGTGTAAATTCGTTGAGTATGAAGCTTTCGCTGTTAATTTCGGCAATTTGTTTAATTGCTGGGATCTGTGCGGCGGTGTTGATGCTAAAATCAGAAGAAAAACAATTGGTATTTGAAGAACATGAAGTTCTCAAGCATTCCAGCGAACGTCTGATCCGTCAATTTAATACTCTGGTGAAAACCAAAATTAATATTGCGGAGCAAGCGAATAACGTCGTCTCTAGCCAATTATTCTATAATTCCTCGCAATTGCTCAGTAGCCAAAGTGCGCAGCTCAGCTTTGACCCCGATGGCAGTATTCGCAGCGCCTCTGATGATGGTTTATCTGCGGCTTTTATGCCACAAGATAAGTACTCACCTTTTTATAAAAAACTCATTAATGATTCTGAATCGTTATGGAAAATCGTAGCGCCTACCTTGATCCAAGATTTCTTTAACTTTTATTTAATCACCAAAGATAATTTTATCCGTATTGCGCCACCTAATTGGGCTCTGAATGTTCCAGGCTCTCATCAGTTTATTGATAATCAAAGTTTTAATTACGCTAAAGAAGCGCTTAATCCAACCCGTTCGGCTGTGTGGTCTAAAGTTTACTACGATAAAATTTGGCATAAATGGGTGGTGAGTTTACTGGTGCCAGTTTATCTTGAAAATGAATTTTTAGGTGTTACTGGCAGCGATTTAGCACTCGATACGCTTATTTCGCAATTACCGATCGGTGACAAGGAGCAGCACTTATTTGTTTTTGATAGCCAAGGGCAATTACTTGCTCATCCTGATCTGAATAAAAACCTTTACGAAACCTACGGTAAAGCAGGCAAACCATTACGTACTCATGATTTTGTTAATGGCGATCTACAAGAGCTGATCAATCAGACTATCAAAATGCATTTACCAGAATACGCAGACTCTTTTGTACAAGATGGTGAAACGCACATCATTAATATTCGTAAAGTTGATAATTTAGACTGGTATATTGGTATTTACAAAAAACGTTCATCAGCACTTTCAGCGCTTGAAGAGCTAAAGGTGAAGTTTTTTGGATTGTTTATTTTATATGCCATTTTAGTCGCACTGTTATTACATCAAGCACTTTACCAACTCGTTTTACGCCGTATTCATTCTTTAGTTTATGCGGTAACCAGTTTTGGCAAAGGGCACTTACAAATTGAATTTCCAAAAGAAAACAAAGATGAAATTGGTACTTTAAATGGTTCTTTTCGCGATATGGCGATTGAAATTCGTAAGCTTATTGATGGTCTGAATCAGCGTATTACAGAAAAAGAAATTGCCGAAAAAGCCGCTAACCGATTATCTAAAGCAGTTGCTTTCTCAGGCACAGGCGTAGTGATCACCGATCAAAACTTCGTGATTGAATACGTCAATCCAAAAATGTTAGAAATGACTGGGTTTGAAGAAAACCATTTTATGCAGTCACCGTTATTAAGCATTATCGCCAAAGAAATGGCTATTTTGGTTGATGACATTGATATCGATTTACGCAGCCGAAATTATTGGCGTGGCGATACTTTGATCCAAGGTTTAGATAAAAAGCCAATCTGGGTATCGCTCAGTATCTCACCAATTCGCGAAGACGGTGGCAGCATCACCAGTTATGTTGCCTCAGCACAGGATATTTCGTTTGTTAAAGAAAGCCAGCGAAAAATGGAGCAATTGGCTTATTTCGACACCTTAACAGGGCTGGCTAACCGTACTTTCTTTAGAATGCAATTACGTAAGTCAATGGCGCTTGCAGAGCGTGGCCATTATGCGTTTGCTTTATTCTATTTTGATTTAGATGAGTTTAAGCGTATTAACGACACACTTGGTCATGATGCCGGTGATCAGCTATTAGTTGAAGTTGCTAACCGTTTGAAAAAACGACTGCGTGCGGAAGATACAATTGCCCGTTTAGGTGGCGATGAGTTTGCAGTTTTACTTAGTGGTATTGAGCGTCAAGAGCATGCAATGGATGTCGCTAACACTATTCAAAAAACATTGAATGTGCCAATTATGCTTGGCAATAACGAGGTCATTATTAGTGCTAGTATTGGCATCACAATGGCACCATATGATAGCCAAGAAGAAGACCAGTTATTAAAACACGCTGATTTAGCTATGTATGAGGCCAAAGCTAAAGGGCGCAATACTTATCACTTTTATAGTCAAGAACTTGATGCCGCTGCGAATGAGCGGCTGTTTATTGAAAATGAACTGCGCTTAGCAATCAAAGCTCGGCAATTTGTGATTTTTTATCAACCACAAGTTGATAGTCGCACGCAGCATGTGGTCGGTTATGAAGCCTTGATCCGCTGGTTCCACCCAACTGAAGGGATGATCCCGCCTACCAAGTTTATCCCAATAGCTGAGGCAACAGGTTTAATAGTTGAGTTAGGTGCTTGGGTGCTACAAGAAGCGTGTGAATTTGCAGCAAGATTAGCAGCGCAAGGGCGAGAAAATAATATTTCGATTAACCTCTCTGCTCGTCAGTTTAAAGATGCTAAGTTAGTGCCGTTGTTGGCATCGATTATTAAGAAAACCAAGGTGCCGGCTAAGCAGTTACACCTGGAATTAACCGAAAGCATGCTAATGGGGAATGTGGAAGCGGCAATTTCGCAATTACATCAGTTAAAAGCGCTTGGGGTGTCAATATCGATAGATGACTTTGGCACGGGTTATTCGTCATTGAGCTACTTAAAACGTTTTCCGGTTGATATTTTAAAAGTTGATCGCTCGTTTGTTAAAGATATACCGGATGATCCAAATGACATGGAGATCACTGCGGCAATTATAGCGATGGCACAAAAGCTAAAATTGAATGTGGTAGCCGAAGGCGTTGAGACTATAGAGCAAGTGGAGTTTTTACAAAACAATAACTGCTTTATAGTGCAAGGTTATTACTACAGCCCGCCTATAGCAGAGCAAGATTTGCCAAAGCTATTTGCAAAGCTTGATGATTGAGTTAAACACATGTTTAATCTAACTCAAGTTAGTTAAAATACCAAAAGGCACCATTTAGGTGCCTTTTTGCATTAACCTATCGCGGGGATTAAACCTGCCATCTGCAGCCCTTGGGCGCTGATAATAAGCACGCCGCAAAGCGCCGCTACTGCCAGACCAAAATTACCACCACGCACTGTATAGCCGCCTTTATCGCTGCTACGCTGCTTATAAACCATTGCTACGGGTAAAAACACTGCTAGTACGACTAAAGCGATAGCTGCATAGCCAAGCGCCATAATAAAACCTTGTGGGTAAAACAATGCAAATCCTAATGGCGGGATAAAAGTAATGAGGGCTGTTTTTATCCGATCTTTATTACCATCTCCTTTTTTAAAGGCATCAGCAAAGAAATCAAATAATCCTAGGCTCACCCCTAAAAATGATGTTGCCAGTGCTAAGTCTGCAAATAGGTTAACTGCAGTGGCAACAGCTGCGTTATTAGCGATACTGGCAATACTTGCCACAAAGCCTGGTAAGCCAGAGCTTTTTAGTAATTCAGCTTGACTCATCATACCTTGGCTGATCAACTGCCAAAAAATGTAAATAACCAGCGGTAAAGCTGCTCCGGCAATCATGACACGGCGTAAGGTTTTAATATCTAAACCAACATATTTAACGATCGATGGGATCGAACCATGAAAACCAAAAGAGGTAAATACCACAGGAATAGCTGATAAAATAAGGCCTTGTTCAATGGGCATTTCGAGTAAATGTTGGCCATGAACATACGGGGTTAACATATAAAATAAGCTCGCCAGTACCACAATTTTGATGCTAAATAACACTCGGTTTAGCTTATCGACCTTACTGGTGCCTAAGGTAACAACTGTGCCTATTACAATCGCTAGAATGATTGAACCTACTTGCGGAGCAATATCGAGGCTAAAGCCGTTATTTATTTTTTCTTGTAGTTGCGCACCACCACCTGCAATGTAAGCTGAGCAAAGCGCATAGAATAAAAACATCACCGAAAAATTAGCCAGATATTGGCCGCGTTTACCTAACCATGATTTTGCTAACGTATTTAGCGTGGCATCGCGATCAGCATGTTGATGTAATTCGAGCATTAATAATGCGGTATAAGTCATTAACGCCCATATTGAAATAATTAATGCTAATGCGGTTGTAAAGCCAAGTCCCGCAGAAGCGATTGGTAGCGCCAACATCCCTGCGCCGATAGTGGTACCTGCAACAATTAACATGCTGCCTATTGTTTTATTTTTAAGCACTTTTTGCCCCTAAAACATCGTGAGAGGCAGGCAAGATATAACTAGTTGGCACAAACTTAAATAGTTTTGTTACAAATCAAAGAAATTAAATGTAACTTATGATTTACAAGCCATCATTGTGAAGTCAGTTTTTGGTATAAAAACCACTCTAGCAGTTGACTTATTAACCAGTTCTGCTATTTCTATAAATTCAATTTATTATTTAGAATACTATTTACATGCAACAAGTTAACCGAGCCCTAACCATGCGCCCATGGCTGAATCTATCAGTTGTGCGCCCATTGCTGCGCTGCGGTTAAGTTGTTTTTTACTAACCGCGATTTCAAAGCGGTTAGTGCTGTATCTCCTTCCTCTTTGTTATCGCCACTTTGCTAAAAGGATCCGCTTGTGAGCGTTAAAGCATCATATTTTTTAATGGTCTTAATTTGGTCAACAACGCCTTTGGGAATTGTTTGGAGCAGTGAGTCTGTTACACCAACGCTCGCGGTATTGTTACGGATGTCGATAGGATTAGTGCTGGCTGCATTAGTTGTGGCGATTGCTAATATTCGTGTCCCTTGGCACCGTCGTGCGTGTTTTTTGTATGGTTATTCGAGTATCGGCATATATGGTGGCATGCTGTTGAGTTATATGGCAGCTAAAACAGTTCCATCAGGGCTGATATCATTAATGTTTGGTCTGGCACCAATTTTATCTGGTTTATTAGCACAGCGATTACTCAACGAGCCAAAATTCAGCGTTGTTAAACTAATTGCGTTAGCATTTGCGCTATTGGGGTTATTTTTGGTAAGTGAAAAACACATGCAAGGCTCATTGATGCAAATGCAGGGTTTAGCTTACGTATTTATGGCTGTGTGCTTTTTTAGTTTAAGTGGGGTGATGATCAAGCGAATAAAAATTGCTATTCATCCAATGGCGACCACATTTGGTGCATTAGTATTTGTTACGCCCTTATTTTTTATTACTTGGTGGTTGTTCGATGGTGAGCTCAATACGAGTACGTGGACAGTAAAATCACTGTGGTCAATTGTGTATTTGGGCGTGTTTGGCTCATTGGTTGGTTCGCTTGCTTATTTTCATGTGTTACAAAAATTACCAGCTAGTACCGTGGCGCTAACCACCTTGATCACACCAAGCTTTGCGATTGGCTTAGGGGGCTGGTTAAATAATGAAGCAATTGATCAACAATTACTTATTGGCGCTGCCATCATATTACTGAGCTTAGCGGTGTTTCAGTTTGGTGATGGTTGGTTGAAAAAAAGAGCCACGTTTAAAAAGCTTAACCCTTAACAACAGTCGTCATGTAGCTAAAAGGCATTACTTCTTTTAGCTACATTTTCTCAATTTGTATCACTAAGCGGCGGTTTTTATCGCGGCCCAAAATATTATCGTTAGTCGCTACGTGACGTTTTTCACCAAAGCCTTGCGTTTCAACTTTAGTTTCATCAATTCCTAGGCTCACCATATATTCTTTGATCGCTTGAGCTCGTTTTTTAGACAGCTCTAAGTTGTTCCAACGACCACCGTAGCTATCTGTGTATGAGTCAATCGAAATAGCCGCAATCGTCGTATCGTACTTTAAATACTCAGCAATTTTATCTAAACGTTGTTTTGATGATTTAGTAAGTTTACTGGTATTTGGTTGATAATTCATAATCGTGAAGGAAATATCTTCAAAGCTGTATGGCAGTAATTCATCGCGGCATTGTAAAAATGCCCAATAGGCTTGTTTAAAATTAATGTTCGATAAGCCAACGGCAATTTTATCGGCACTATTTTGCCAGTCTTGGTAATAAAAAGTAGGTTGGTAGCCTTTTTCAAGCTCGGTCAACATTTCCCATGCCGTTTTGTTACCCAGTTCGCCGTCAAATTTTCGTAGTAATTTCATGTCAGCAATATCACGTGCTGGTAAACCTGCTCGCCAGATTGGCGGGACTGCTTTTAAACCAGCAATACTGTAATTGTCAGGACGGACAACCATATCCAAGTTAAATAGCAGGTCTTTATTTTTGCTCGCGGTAGCGCTGAAAATAGCTTCGCCATAATATGGAACTTCATGATTTAATTGGCATTGTAAGCGAGTTGTTTTTACAACTTCCCATTGTGAGTTATCTGCCGTGGCTGTGTACTGGCGCATTGCAGCGCTGGCCGTATCTGAAAGGCATGCAGTTGCAATGCTTAGACTGATAAACAGCATTGAAAGCTTCATTACGGGATCTCCAACAATTTATTACGCCAATATCTTGGCAAAAGCTGCATTTACAGAGGCTAACAGTCATCAAGGTGTCGTTAGCTAGCTCTAGTTCTAGTTAAGTAAAGCAAGTTATATGCCTAAATGTAAGTGTTAATTTAATCTGTAAAGCGCTAGCCTAGCCACTATGATTTTTGACATAATAGCCAGCTTACTCTGGCAAACCAAGAATACTATGGCAAATACTGAACAAACTCTTTTCGCAAAACGCTTTCGTGGCTTTTTCCCGGTGGTTATTGATGTTGAAACTGCAGGCTTTAATAAAGTAACCGATGCACTGTTAGAAATTGCGGTGTCAGTATTAAAAATGGATGATGAAGGCCTACTCAGTATTGATCATACTGTGCATTTTCATGTTGAGCCATTTGAAGGCGCAAACATTGAACAAGCCGCTATTGATTTTAATGGTATTGATCCTTTCTCGCCATTACGTGGCGCAGTATCTGAAGAGGAAGCGATCAAAGAAATTTGTAAAGTGGTACGTAAAGCTCAAAAAGCTGCGGGTTGTCAACGTTCAGTCATAGTGGCTCATAATGCGGCGTTCGACCATGGTTTTTTAAATGCAGCAATAGAACGTAATAATATTAAGCGTACGCCATTTCATCCGTTTGTTAGTTTTGACACAACCTCATTAGCGGGTTTGGCACTTGGTCAAACGGTACTTGCTAAAGCATGTCGTGCAGCTGGCATTGAATTTGACAACAAACAGGCTCATTCAGCATTATATGACACCGAACGTACGGCAGAGCTATATTGTTTGATAGTTAATCGTTGGCAACAGCTGGGTGGCTGGCCTTTAGCTGCAGAAGTGCCGGAAGATGCAGAGCAAGCTGGTGACAACGAAGACTCAGCCGTTAAAACGACTGAGTAATTTTACCTTCGCTCATTTTAACTAAGTGGGGCGGATAAATACGCGAAAAGTGTTTTGAATCTTTTGCGATTTTTAGCTCCACACCGGGATGCATTAACTCATTAATTTTTAAACGGCTAGTAGCTAAAAGCTGTGCTATTTTTTGTTTTACTAGATGTTTTTTACGTTTGGTGTTGGCAATACGAATATTAATTTGTTGCTCGCTGGCACTAATTTTGTCTAAAAATAATTGTCGTTTTGCTGGTGCTGGAATTTTAACTGCTTTTTTACGTGCTTGCTTTAATGCTGCGGATTTAGTGGCTAACAGTTTTTCAAAATCGGCAATTTGCAATTGTTTTTGTCTCAAGTCATGCCAATACTGCGCGATGAAAACTCGGGTTTTTGTGCCCGATGGGGCACCTAGCTCTCCGGTTTCAATTCGCATGGCATCTAAAATATTGCCGCCAATAATTTTACCGCGCGGATTATTTGCTTTACCAACGCGGATCAACCGCCGAGCACTCAAGTCACAATGTAATGCTTGTCGTTCAATAAAGAGATCTTGTTCGCTATGAATATGGCAATACTGGGCATAGCCAATTGAAATAGTCCGAGCGGCTTTAATTTTGCAAGTAAACGCTTCGTCATTTTCACGCTTACGACCAATTGCACCGAGCATAATTGTGACCGCACTGGCACTTTCGATCTGGCCTGATTCAACAAATCCCAATACCGTGATATCACCACTGGCACGCACGTGCATACCATCTTTTATATCGCCACTGATAATTACGCTGCCGTCAAAATCAACATGACCGGTGCCAATATCAACATTATCAAAACACAACACGTCATCAACGCGCATGCCACGAGGGAGGGCGACAGGCACACCTTTACAATCTGCAATCAGTACATTGGGATTAGTTGGATCGAGTTTAGTGCCTTCAAATGGTTGTAATGGTAGATCTTTACCTGGTATGGCGGGCAGCACATCACCAAATACCGTATAACCATCTTCCCCAGGAGTTGCAGCAACACGCTGCATTAGAGGAGTGCCCGGTTTTACAGTGATGATCGCGCCTAAATTGCGCATATCGACCTTACCACCTTCTTTTGCTTGTGGACTCAATACACGATCTTGTGCTGTAGCGCACAAACGTACAAATTTAGCGTCGCTGCCTTCTTTTGGTCTACGACCATGAGCAACAATCGCTCTATAGGAAACACCCGCAGGCTTGTCAAATTGCTGACCTAAAAAATTGTCCAGTGCACGAGTGCTAATGCCATGTAATACGCCAGCATCAACGAGTACTTCGCGAGCCTTGTCAATCGACATTAAGGCCCCACCTTTAGCAGTGGTTAATGTGGCTTCAGCGACCATATTTTTTTCATCAACCTGAATGAATATCGACGCATCGAGTGCACGAGCAACAATTAAAGAATCATCCTGATAGTTTTTGCTCGGTGAGAATAACTTACCAATATTTGCACTGACTATATCGAAATCAGCGAACGGGGACTGTTCGATTAACTCAATAAGTTGCGCGCTAGTCACTGGGAAACCACTATTTTTAGGGTGCTCAAGCAGTGACACAAAACCCGTTACAGGGTTATGTATAAACAACGACATTTATCGATTTCCTATGTAATATGCCTGTTTTTATTATTTTTATTTAGATGCTTTAATTTACATGCTGCTCGACTAAACCGTTTTTGGGTATTTTCAAACTAACACGCTGCTGAGCATAACCCCTAAGCAATGTTAAGTAAATGTTATTTTATTGTTTGGTGCAATGAAGAGGATTAACATATATTTGCATATTTAATCAGCAACGCCATAGCAATATAAAATAAAGCATAAAAGGGCCTTGAGTATCAGCGCGTTACTCGGTTATACTGGCTGCACGCTCTGAATGAGTTTACTAATTCAGGGGCTGATTAGGATTCGACGGAATTCAAGAAGCCCAAGGTGCATGTCGAGGTGCGGTTTGCCTCGTTAAAAAGCCGCAATTTAAAGTAATCGCAAACGACGATAACTACTCTCTAGCAGCTTAGGCTGGCTAGCGCTCCTTCCATGTATTCTTGTGGACTGGATTTTGGAGTGTCACCCTAACACCTGATCGCGACGGAAACCCTGGCCGGGGTTGAAGCGCTAAAACTAAGCGGCCTCGCCTTTACTTACCGTGTTTGTCCGGGACTTAAAGGTTAATTAAATGACAATACTAAACATGTAGTACCGACGGTCGAGGCTTTTCGGACGGGGGTTCAAATCCCCCCAGCTCCACCAATATCGGTTTTTAAATTCGTTGATTTAAAAACCCTAAAAAACCCACCAATTTGAGCAATCAGGTTGGTGGGTTTTTTTATGGATTTCATTTATATAAAACAGCGGGTTTTCTGTACAAATAAAGTTTTAAAGTGCTATTTTAATAACCGCAAGTCAATTTAACTACCTAAGTAATGAATATAAATAATGCCTAAATACACACCGCCTTTTACCCTCAGCAACAAAATACTGACCCTAGTTGCGCAAATCAGTGAGCAAATAGGAAGGTTAACCATACAACAAAAGCAAGAGAAACTGCTGCGGTTGCGTAAAGTTAATCGTATGCGCACTGTACAGGGGTCACTGGCAATTGAAGGCAGCACCTTAACACAACAGCAAATTACCGCGATACTTGATGGCAAACGGATAATTGCACCACCTAAAGAAGTACAAGAAGCACATAATGCAATCAGTACCTACGATGCACTTGCAAAATGGCAACCAGCAAATAGTAAACACCTACTAGCAGCACATCAGTTGATGATGAAAGGTTTAGTTAAAGATGCGGGTATGTATCGTCAAGAAGGCGTAGGGGGGATGTCCGGTGAGCAAGTTGTACACATGGCACCGCAAGCTGAGCGCGTACCAAAACTAATGGCAGATTTACTGCAATGGCTAAAACACAGTGATGTGCACCCACTCATTGCTAGTTGTGTATTTCATTATGAATTTGAGTTTATTCACCCGTTCTCTGATGGTAACGGGCGAATGGGGCGTTTATGGCAAACACTAATTTTGTCTAAGTGGCATGAGGTGTTTGTGAATATTCCTGTAGAAAGCATGGTGTATCAACATCAAGATAATTACTATTTAGCGATTCGCCAAAGTACTCACCAAACCGATAGTGCTCCTTTTATAGAGTTTATGCTGCAGATGATTTATGACGCAATCTTAGAAGCGAATAACACTCCATTAAATGACGGTTTAAATGACGGTTTAAATGACGGTTTAAAACTCACAGCTCTAGACAAGAAAATTATTAAGCTAATAACTAACAATACGCATATTACACATATGCAATTGTCAGATGAGCTTAGTAAATCAGTAAGAACAATTGAAAGGCGCATTAAAATTCTAAAAGAAGCAGGGTTGATTAGACGAATTGGCGCTAAAAAAACGGGGTATTGGCAAGTTCATGATTCTCTAAAGTAGATGTTAAGCGTGGCGATAGCTACCGCATCACCTTTATTAATACCAAAGGTAAAAAGAACCGAACTGTGCCAATTAGTGAAAAGCTGTTTAATGAGATTCCTAAAAAGTCAGGGCCACTGTTTGCTGATTGTCGGAAAGCTTTTGAAAGGGCGGTAAATAAAACCGATATTAATTTACCCAAAGGGCAGTGTAGCCATGTTTTAAGGCATACTTTCGCAAGTCATTTTATGATGAACGGAGGTAATATTTTGGTACTACAGCAGATACTTGGTCATGCAAAGATTGAGCAAACGATGGTTTACGCACACTTTGCACCAAGCCATTTAGAAGATGCAATTAGATTAGGGCCAAGAATAGGTTAATTAAGTAGTTTAATTAACTTACTGGTTCAAAGTCTAAATTTAATTTATAGCCCAACTAATAGCTTTAATTATAGCTGTCAGAAAATTAGTAATACACTGAATGGGGTTGGAATGTAAGTTGGGTGAATAGTGAATGGTACTACGGCTGTATACCCAAGCAATCGAAATTATGCTGTGAAGCACAGTTATTGAACCGATAAAAAGAAACACATTTCTTGCAAATGTAATTCTGTTTTTGATTGCGATAGATAATTGCTCTACTTTTTTATAAGCTGGTGTACTTTTTTCCTCTAACCGTTCCATCAAACTTTTATACTCAAATTGTAAAGCCTTCAATGAATGCAATTCATTAATTACCATCAAAAAAATAAATACAGTTACTGCTAAAGAAATAAAGCCTATACCTATGTTGGCGGCAAATATCTCATCAGCTTTCTTTTCACTTGCTGTTTGGATAGATTGTACTCTTGTTGAAGTTAAGTAAATAGAAGCTGGAATTGCAAAGGTTTTTGTAATACCTGAACTTATAGATTCATTAATTGACTGTATGTACTCCCTATACTTTTCTTCATATTCAACTCTAAGCTCTTTAAATGAAAAGCCAACTATATAGGCTTGGTAATCATCGTCAAATCTATTTTCGAACTTACTAAAGTTACTTAGTAGATATGAAAACCGATCTTCTTCTTTTTCACAAAACAAAAATTTAAATAAAACATTTTGTAGTATATGATTTTTTTCAGTTTTATCTGTGTCGTCATTTTCCATTGTGTCGCAGAAGTTAGTTAACCCATCAAACTCTCTTTCTAGCATTTCTTCATTGTAACGTGATGTTATTGTCAGCTTTTTTCTATACAAGAAAAGCATGGAGTTGTTATCGGAATCATCAGCTTTATTACTTAATAATTTCCATATTTTACAAATCTCTAAGTAATGCTTTAAAGGAGATGAAATGATTACTTCATCTCCATTCTTATAAATGATTGGTTTTTTTGGGTTCTCAAATATAAAAAAGTGATCAGGAGATTCAACTGGATTAGATAATATTAACTCTTTAAATGATGGATATAATCGAATATCCTCTGAGCTACTTACAATGACTGAATATTTATTTCCATGTTTTAATTGGTCTAAAGTTGTTGGCCTCTTTCTTGTTTTGGAACTAAGCTGGCTAAATGAACTTTCCATAAGGCCACTTTTTTGAAGTAAATCAAAAGAGTCGAAGTCTTGATTGTCATAAAAAAATGTAAAATTGAAGCGCTCATTTTCTGCACACCATTCGAAGGTGTATTTTTGGAAAATATTTAAAATAGAGCTTTCAATTGAGTGAGCTGTCATCTTTTATTAAGCTCTTGAATCAGATCATCAGGAAGATTTTTAAACGTTAAAGTTTTACTTTTTTTATTAAACTCTACATTACCATTAGTTAATGCCTCTCTTTTGAAGCTAACTCGGTAATCTTTTGTTTCACCGTAGAATTTAGCAAATGATCTTAGAGTGGTTTTATCAAGAGTAATTTCATCTCCCAATCTATAGTTGTCTAGTGCTATTTGCATAAAACGGTCTGCAGTATCTGCGTTCTCGGCTTTAGGGAAAAGCATTTTAGAAATTACGTCTAAACTAACTTTTTGATCAGAATGATTATTTATTCTATCTAAGCAGTATAAACGAACCTGATGAAGCATTTCATTAGACTGCTCTGTGGTAATTCCTTTCTCTTTACAAATTTCTTCAATTGCTGCTTTTAAAGCATTCGTATCCTCGACATGGTCTTTAGTTTCTGAACAACCCAAAAACTCTTTAAAATACTCTCTAACAGCACCTGTACCTTTACCTAGTTTAAATGATAGAACCCTGTCTTCGTCTTCAGCCCAGTCATTTAAAGAAATTTTCGCACCTAAATTAAGAGAATCTAAATTAACCCTTTCGATTTCTTCAAATATTAACTCATCTTCATCTATATCGGTTCCAGATATCCGATGTAGAAAAATCAGACATAAGTAGAACTTCTGCTCTAAATTATCTTCATCTTCATCTTCATCTTCATCAATATCTGTCTCTGAATAAAGATAGGTTACTAAAAAGCCATCATTTGCAATTTTACCCTGTTTAGAATTTAATTTAGCTGCAAGTAACTTTGAAACTTTTTCCGCAAATAAATTTGGTGTTTTGATGGAGAAATCTCCGTCTAAGTGTATAAATTTATTCAAATTCTTTTCAAAGCTTAAAGGCTTTCCATTTTCATCGTCAACAGAAAAATCACCGACCAAAATACCTGAACCTTTAAATATAGATGTTAGCTTTTCCTCAACGTTGTCTGATAAAGTTGCAATATCGGTTTCATTTTTTGTTATTGCTTCTGCATTGCCATTTCTATCATTCCGTTTTATTGAAGATATTATTACATTGTGTAGTTCAGAAATCATTGAAGTCCCTATCTTAGTATTATTCTTTGTCCACATTGTGCCCAAATACACTAGATTACACAAGATACTTCAAGACTGAATAAGACCTTAACGGATTGATTTTTATGTAAGTTGTTGTTTTTATTGGTGGTAAGTAACAATTGAGGCTTTTCGGACGGGGGTTCAAATCCCCCCAGCTCCACCAATATCGGTTTTTAAATTCGTTGATTTAAAAACCCTAAAAAACCCACCAATTTGAGCAATCAGGTTGGTGGGTTTTTTTATGTTTAAGGCGAGGTGTTTTATTGTTTTAATAGCTCATCGCTTATTTTTATTTTATTGAAATAAGCGCTTCATTTTGCTGGTGCTTTAGGTACTCGCATCTTATTTTTACTCATGTTAACGTCATTATTCTGTTTTACTTGCCAAGTGATCTTACATGGAATTTTTAGCTGGCGATTTATTAACGCCGCTCAGCGTGATTGGGCTTATTATTTTGTCGGCTGTAACGTCGATGATTTCGGCGGCTTTTGGTGCTGGTGGCGGGTTGATGTTGTTGGTGGTGATGGCATCGTTATTGCCTATGAGTATTGTTATTCCGGTGCATGGGTTAGTGCAGCTGGGCTCAAATGCCAATAGGTTTATGCTGACTTTTAAACACCTTGATAAAAGTATGTTTGCGTACTTTTCACTCGGTGGGCTTATTGGTGCGTTTGCTGCGTCGTCTATTGTGACCCGTATTCCACTTGAACTGATGAAAATTGTCGTGGCAGGGTTTGTACTTTATTTATTATGGGGAGTGACGCCAAAGTTGCGTGAAACCTCAGCTTTATGGCGCAGTACAGCTGGTGCTGTGACAACATTTTTATCGATGTTTGTTGGCGCAAGTGGCCCGTTAGTGGGCAGTTGTTTGTATGTTAATAATTATGAAAAGCTAAGATATACCGCTACTTTTTCCGCTTGTATGAGTGTGCAACATACTTTTAAAGCTATTTTGTATGGCTTTGTAGGTTTTTCGTTTTGGCAGTGGTTGCCTTTAGTTGCGGCAATGATCATCAGTGGTGCGCTTGGCACGTGGCTTGGTTTACAGTTATTACAGCGGATTTCTGCGGCTAAGTTTAAACGTATTTTTCGGGTTGTTTTAACCTTACTTGCGCTGCAATTGGCATGGCAGGGGTTACAAGCGTTCTAGCTAACAATTTGTTAAAGCGCTATAAGTCTAGGTGTCATAGCGCTTTATAAATTCTAAGGAGTACAGGGACAAGGGCAGGCTTTTCTATTACACATCATTACAATGAGTGTTGCACTGATATTCTAAATCACACTGACTTTGGTAACGATGAATAGGCAATCACAGCGGCATCCCTGTGTGCTAGATCGGGGTGCTGTAACTTTTTACTGTATTCATCACAAAAGATGATTGCATCTCCTTTTGTTATCAATAAAGGGTCGTGAGTGAAGTTTAATAACAGCGATTGCCAGCGCTGTATTATTTCTTTTGGTGGGCTTGGCAGAACTTTTAATATTGCTTTTGATTGGGTAAATTGGCTGTTTATTGCGATGTTTAGCATGTCGTCGTTTGCAGCTCCTAGCCAGCTAGTACCGTTATCGCCAACACATAAAAGTGGCATATAAGGCGCAAGAGCTGGGCATACATCATTTCTATACACCTCAACTTTCCAATAGTTACGGGCTATTTTTACAAACTGAGTAAAATCTTTAATTGGGGTAAAGTTTGATGTCGCTAAAGGCAAAATCTCTACTCTGGGTTTATTGGCATTCACGGTGTCGTTAGAAACATCAATATACCAAGGGCCAATAATAAATGCGTTTTGAAAATACTCATCCCGCAGTGAACCCCATGCTTTTTGTAAAGGATTGCCCTGTGCAATAAGACCTTTTAATAAGCTAAGCCCTGGTTTGTTTGTGTGCGGCAGTTGTGCTTGTAGTAATGTAAATACCTCGTCTCTTATTTCTCTACAGCGGCCAATTGGATAAGGTTTTTCAGCAAAGTAAGGCATCGTAGGTGCAAGTGTTAAATCGGCTATTAATCTTAGTTGAGCTAAGTCAGCACATAGTAAAGTAAGCTGCTCTGAGGAAAAGTTATTATCAAGCACGTATATTCCTTATCGTATTTATTGTAATTTTTTTAGTTGAGCTTGTGTGTAGGCGTCATCTCTAAGCCACCTTAACATGTTTGGATAACCGTTGGGGTGATCAGGTTGTTCGCACATAAACCATGAATACAACAGCGGATAGCCAAAGCCAGTATTATTGCTAAAAGCGGTTATTAAGCTAGCTGAACTGCCTCTATAACCGTGTTTATGAAATAAAACATCGGGTGCAATATTTAAGTAACAGGCTGCGGCCCATGACCATGCAATCGCGGTCATTTCTTCAGCGGCTTGGTGATCATGGTTTTTCATATCGCCGGTTAAACAGGTTCTGTTTGTCTCTGAGGTTACTGCAATATGCCCTGCTTCATGAAGGATGTCACCAGGGTAGAGGCATTTTTCTAAATCAAGTAGTAAAGTTCCCTGGGCTACTTTAATTCCCGGCAAAAAAGCCTTTTCGTTTAACGTTTGATACCTGTGCTTTATTCCAATATGAGTAACAAAGGCGAGAATTTTTTCAATCTCAGTGTTCATACCACTCCCTGTATTTAGCAATTACAATTGTTGCTTACAGTAATATAGCACTCTATTCTAACTAAGTTTAGTTAGCGTTAATAAATCAATTTAAGGTGTTTTGCTTGTCTAAAATCAGGCAAGAAAAAGGAGTTATTATGCAAAATGAATTGATAGCAAAAGTGCCATCTCTGCACACAACAGCGCAGAGCATACTACCTTGTTATAAAGAAACTGGGCGCTTAGGTCTATTTCAATTAAAACGAATGTGGCACAAAGCGCAATTACAAAAACAAGGCTGTGCGGATAAAAAAATAATAGAAGGCGAATGGTCGCTTGATGTCATGATCATGGATACTTTAGGCTTAGGGCTCACACCGACGATAGAATTCATTTTTTCATCGGATAGTTTTTTAACGTTCGAAAACTGGGTAGAACAGCGTTATGGCATAGCTATTTCAAATACAGTTAAAAGTAAGTTAAATGAAAAGGTAGCAGCATTTTTTCAGCAAAAAGACCCAAAACAACAAAAAATATTACTAAATCAGCCTCGTCATTATGTTTTAACGTCACAGCAGTGGCAAAGCTGGGATGATAATGGTTACGTTATTATTCCTGAGTTGGTGGAAAAAACGCTATGTGAAAACGTTTGTAATATGATTTATGAACGTTTGAATATGGATAAACACAATCCTGCTTCATGGTACCGAAATCATGATCTTAAACAAGGAGTTATGGTACAAATTTTTAATGATATAACAATGCAAGCTATTCGGAAGCAGCCTCAGGTGCGGGATGTTTTTGAGCAACTGTGGGGTAAAAGTAATTTAACTGTAAGTACTGATAGGGTTGGTTTTAACCCGCCAGAGACATTGAGTTGGCAGTTTCCCGGGCCAAATCTGCACTGGGATATTAATTTTAATAAACCGCTCACCTTTGCAACGCAAGGGTTACTGTACCTTACTGACGTTACCGCTGATCAAGGTGCGTTTAGTTGTGTTCCTGGTTTTCATAAAAAAATAGACGGCTGGCTTGCTAGCTTACCTAAAAACACCAATCCACATCATTTTAATTGCCAACAATGGCACAGTACGCCTTTGCCTGCAAAAGCGGGCAGTTTAATTGTTTGGCAACATACACTGCCGCATGGTAGTTGTCCAAATAGGACGAATAGTCCTCGAATTGTGCAATATATAAATATGAGCTCATTATAAAGCTAAGCAAATCAAGCCTGCAGTTATTTATAAGAATAAAAATGATGCCATGTAATAACGTGTAATGTTTTTTATAACACTCCTGTGCCATGCTCAAGATAATTTAAATTAAGCTGCATTTACTAAGCCTTTTATTTTTTTTATGGTTTTTTATGATGTTTGATATAAGTCAAATAAATTAAAGCTATATAAAATAAATGAAAATTAAAGTTGTACCCTATAGCTTTTAAACTAAGCTCTTAACTGAATGTAGTATTAATTCCCTAATAGAATTTAGCGCGATAATTGGATATCAAAGGAATACTTCAGTATGGAAGCACAAAGTTCACAGCTTACAAAGCGTTTACGGCGCGCAAAACCAATAATTTGTTATTTAAAGTCTTTACTTAAAATGCAATTAGAGTCATGTGCTAAAGCCGTTATAGTGAGTGAAAGTAGCTCAACATACCGCAACAATATACATACAGAAATCGATTTCACCCCCATCCTGTATACACTTTGTTTTAAGATTAAATACTTGCTCATTCATTCTCTTCGTTTGAGAACAAATAATGAATGATGACATACTTATTCCTGAAGTTGTTAATGCTGGTGAGAATATAGTCTCTCCAGTCATTTCGTTTGCCAAACTTGAAATTTTTTATAATGTAAAAAAGATGTCTGCCGATTTGCTTGTAGCAAAAAAATTAGAATGGGTTAGACATGTTAATACCCAGTGTTATCAGGGCGGTTGGGATGTATTGCCTTTAAGAGTGCCTGTTGAACATGCTGATAAGCATGTGATTCTGCAATCTTTCGCAATTGAGTCTAGCTCAAGTTTTATTGATGGCGATCACCTTCAATATTTACCTTCTATTAGTGAGTTATTGTCAGAATTTAAATGTAATATTTTATCTGCACGGCTTATGCGCCTTTCCCCCAACTCTTTGATTAAACCCCACCGTGACCTTGGATTGAGTATTGAGCTATCAGCCCAGGCACGTATTCATATTTCTTTAGAGACATCTGAACATGTTGAATTTTTAGTGGATGATTTAAAAGTTCCAATAAGTCAGAGCAGCTGTTGGTATATAAATGCCGATGCGGAACATTCTGTAATAAATACTGGTGATACACCAAGAATCAACCTTGTCATAGACTGTAATGTTAATGAGTGGTTGTTGGATTTAATTATGAACTCTAAAGATAAAACATATTGTAGTAAAAAAAGTAAGCTAAGGAGCTAAAGAGGTAATGAAACTTAATATTCCTAAGGGCTTAAATATAAGACCGTCA
This sequence comes from Pseudoalteromonas sp. SG44-17, assembly GCF_014164235.1. Lineage (NCBI taxonomy): Bacteria > Pseudomonadati > Pseudomonadota > Gammaproteobacteria > Alteromonadales > Pseudoalteromonadaceae > Pseudoalteromonas > Pseudoalteromonas sp. SG44-17. Next base: position 152,738 of record NZ_JACJEV010000008.1, read on the forward strand.
AATGCAAACGATAAGCCTTTTTTAGAAAAGCTGCATAGTTTAATGCGACAAGACTTACAGTTAATTGATGGCGAAAAAGATTTTGTAGAGTCAATTGTGGAAATGCAGTTTAAAGCTCAAACCCAAGGGTATGGAGATAAGTTCCCCAATGCAATGTACTTTATTATTGAAAAACATCATGAAGCAATCGGTAAGGCAACCATTGATTTTGGCCCAAATGAAATTCGCATCGTCGATATTGGCTTTTTACCAAGTGCGAGAGGGCATGGTTTTGGCTCAGCGATAATCCAATCGTTTCAAAGTGCTGCATTACAATCTGGTGCACCTTTAACACTGACCGTTGAGCAATATAATTTTGCTGCTAAGCAGTTGTATGCGCGTTTAGGGTTTCAAGTTGAATCAATTAGCCCGCCATATGAATTTATGGCGTGGTACCCACACCCAGTGAAATTAATGAGTGGTGTGTGACTAAGCGAAGTTAAACACAGGAGTTGAATATGGAAAAGTTTACGTTTGAAAATGTTGAAAGAGCACAAGGGTCAATTGTTAAGGTTGCTGGTCAAGATGGTGAAGTAGAGTTAAAGGTATCATCAGTTGATAGAACAAAACTGAATGGGGAACAATGGGATGCATTTCGTGTTTTGCTTAAAGGCTCTGCAAATGAACCTTTAGAACAAGGCACATATAGACTCACACACGATGCATTTAATGATGCAGAGCTGTTTCTATCACCAAATAGCGAAACTGAGTATGAGATATACATCACGACACAAAAATAGTACTTCGTGTTTAATAGACTAAATTATTCGTTTAATAAAAGTGAGTAGGGAGATTTATATGGCTGATCCGTTTATATCTGAAATACGACCATTTGCGTTTGATTTTGCCCCAAAAAATTGGGCATTCTGTAATGGTGGAGTGATCGCAATTACACAGAATGGGGCACTGTATGCTCTATTAGGGACTCAGTTTGGTGGTAACGGAACAAGTGATTTTAAGTTACCGGACTTACGGGGGCGCACGCCTATCGGTAGTGGGTTTTTGAGCACTGAAAACCGTCCCTTTTATGCTGGAGATAGTTCAGGGGAGGAAACGGTTAGGTTAACGTTAGATGAAATGCCAGCGCATACGCATGCAGTAAAAGCTACGGCTAGCATAGCCGCTAATAGCCCCGCGTTTACAGATCGTATATTTTCTGAATCAAAGGATAATAAGGGTACCTCAGCTGAACCTTTCGTATACGGTTCATCGTTAGATTTGACAGAACTTGCTCAGGATGTTGTTAGTAGTAGCGGGAGTGGGTCGCCACATACTAATCTTCAACCTTTACTCGTACTTAATTTTTGTATTGCACTGGAAGGTACCTTTCCAGCTAGAAATTAAAAAAGGAAACTAGCATGTCTGAGTCATTTGTCGGTGAAATAAAAATGATTGCTACTACATTCTCACCTAGGCAGTGGGCATTTTGTAGCGGGTCTACTTTTTCAATAAGTCAAAACCAAGTGTTATTTGCATTGATTGGCGCACAATATGGCGGTGATGGGCGCTCGTCATTTATGCTGCCTGATTTAAGAGGGCGTGTACCCGTACATTTTGGGCAAGGCCCAGGATTACAACCTTACCCTATAGCGCGTCAGGCTGGCGTAGAAAAAGTGACGCTTCTACCACAGCAGATGCCAGCACACACCCATAGCTTGCAGGCAAATAATAATCGTGCAACTACATCTACAGCCATTGGTAATGTTTTGGCGAGAAGCCCTGCAACTGAGTCAACTTATATATCAGGCGCTGTCACGGGAGAAAGTCAGCAACTAAATGACGCTGCAGTTGAAACTGTGGGTGCTAATGAGCCGCATACTAATATGATGCCTTATTTGGCTATACATTTTATTATTTGCCTCAACGGCCTCTTCCCATCAAGAAATTAAAGGAGAAATATTATGGCTGAACCATTTATGGCTGAAATTAGAATATTTGGTCTTACGTATAGTCCTAGAGCTTGGGCTAAATGCGCAGGGCAAATACTCAGTATTTCACAATCTACAGCGCTATTTAGTTTGCTGGGAACTAATTTCGGTGGTGATGGACGAACAACATTTGGAGTCCCTGATTTACAAGGCAGAGCACCAATGCATGCGGGATCAGGGATAGGACTAACGACTCGGCCATTTTCTACCTTTGGTGGTGTTAGCCAAGTAGCGTTGGCCCCCATACAGCTACCTAAGCATGACCATGTTATTTCAGGTGTATTTCAAGCTGGTAATACTGACCAACCAAGTGATAATCAACTTGCAATAGACGTTGCCTCCTCAGGTGGTGCACTGCGATATACTGCGCCACTGGATAGTAATACAAGTGCTATGAGTAGCAGCAGTTTAGCATCGTCAGGTAAGAGTCAGCGGCATGAAAATATGCAACCTAGCTTAGCGTTAAACTTTTGCATTGCACTAGATGGAATTTATCCACCAAGAAATTGATGTGTGAGAATACAGATTTTAGTTTGAAATCTGTATTCTACATATGATGAAAAACCATTATGTTTGTGCAGGAAGTAAGTTATATGTTGTTTGAAAGAGCTCTGTTGGTTGTTATTTACTTATGTTGAAATACCTTAATTGGCATATTGTTTTCAGCTGTTTAATTATAGTTGTGTGCTTATTTGCAAGAGATGTATCTGCTCAGGCGAGTTTAGACAAGCTGCAATTTAAAAGCTCTAAAGGTAGTGTTGTATTTGCCAAGCATGACAGTAATTTTTTGATTGATGATGCAGGGAAGATGTACGCTTTTAACAAAAAAATAATAATACTCTCTTTGCTATCAGTCGATGAGATCTCACAGCTACATGATGAAATAAAACAAGTTCAAGTAATCGCTAATATAGAAAGTGAATTGGTTTACTGGGTAACACCTAGACCCGAATATTTTTTTGATGTTTATTTAGCGTTAAGCAAACATCAAGATGTGCTAGAGATCGAACCAGATATTGCACCTGTCACAAAGTTAGTTACGTCAGGAACAAGCAGGCAGACTAGCAGCGTGCTTGTGTCACAAAATGCTCCTTTATGCGATAAACCAGAGAATACTGTGCGGGTTGCAATTATTGATGACGGCTTTGATTTTACTCACCCAGAGTTTGATGATTTAACAGTATTGTTTGAATATGATCCTGATGAAAAAACACTGGCAACCAGTGCTAAAAACCCAACTGATTACCATGGTACACGTGTTGTTGGAGTTATTGCTGCAAAGCAAGATAATATAGGGGTTGAGGGTTTCGCACCGACTAGTGAAATAATAGCTATCAGGCAAGTTTCAACATGGTCATCTTCTATAATATTGGCATTTCAGGTCGCTAAGTTGATGAAAGCGGATGTTATCAACTGTAGTTGGGTTTTACCGTTATTATCGGGTATTACGTCACTGGTAATTGAGAATGTTGCATCTGCATCAAATGCACCTATTATCGTTGTTTCAGCAGGAAATTCGGGTAAGAAAGCTTGTGAAGTCAATCATCTATCGGCATTAAGTTCAGTGGTTGTTATAGGGGCAATAAATAAAAATGGGAATGTTGCTGAGTTTTCTAATTATGGGCAATGTGTTGATTATTACGCCCCTTCTTCAATTGCATCAACGTCACTTAATGGGTATGTAAATTTTGGTGGCACCTCATCATCAGCCGCTATTGTTTCAGGCGTTGTGGCACAGCTAAAAGCATGCGGAGTTGAATACCCGTTAACAAAATTAACGATGGTTGAAAATATTTTGCCTGCACATGTAGTTAATAAAAATAATATAAAGAGTGTAACTTTGATTAGATCAAAAGGTAGTGAAATTAATGAGCACTGAAATGGAACCGTTAGATTTTAGTAGCACCCACAGTGACAACTTCCCAAAAATATTGGCTCAGTTGGGCGTATCGTTGATTGCGACAAGTTATCAATCACAACGTGTTATTTTAGTGCGTTCCAATAATGGCAAGCTAGAAACAAAATTAAAGGCATTTCCAAGACCAATGGGACTTTATGCCGACGAAAATAGGGTCACGCTTGGAACACTAAATCAAGTAATCGACTTTCAAAAAACACCAAGTGGTTATGCTGATGTTATTAATGGGAACCTTGATCGTTATGAAGAGTTGCCAAAAAAATTACAAGATAATGAACTCAGAGATAGCCCCAAATTTCGTGAAGAGTGGGATGAACAAGTCAAAAGTGTAAAGGCAGCCGACAGTTTGTTTATAGAAAGAGCGACTTTATCAACAGGTATGATCAACATCCATGATATTTGTTGGGGTAATGATGGTTTGTGGGTAGTTAACTCGATGTTCTCTTGTTTAAGTAAGTTAAGTCCTGACCATAGTTTTGTCGCTGCTTGGGTGCCGTCGTTTATTTCAGAACTGAAGCCGGAAAATAGATGCCATTTAAATGGCATGGCGTTGTTAGATGGTGTGCCTCGTTATGCTACAGCCTTTAGTGAATCAGATACAGCACAAGGTTGGCGTGAAGAGCTAGGGAATAAAGGGGTGCTTATTGATGTCGTTGAAAATAAGGTCATCAAATCAGGTATTTCAATGCCACATTCGCCAAGATGCCACGCAGGCAAGGTGTATTATTGTGCATCTGGAGATGGCGATATTCATGTATACGATCCAAAGTCAGGTACTAATAGAGTTTTATGTGAGTTGCAAGGTTTTACAAGGGGAATGACGTTCTTTGGTGACTTGATGCTTGTCGGTACGAGTACATTACGTAAATCAGAAGAGCATATTCGCTTTAAAGCAAACCCAAGATTATTAGATGGGAAAAGTGTGTGCGCAATATGGTTAGTGAATGTAAATACAGGTGAGGTGGTAGGTAATTTGACTTTTACGGGTGATGTAAAACAGATTTACGATATTGCTGTTGTACCGAACTGCAGGAAACCAGAGCTATTTCAAAGCTCAGACGCGTTGTCTAGCCATATTTTTGAATTTTGTCGAGGATGAGTATCATGGAACGTTTAAGCTTAAATAAAACTTTTTTAGGGGTTGCGATTTCTGCAGTAATAGCTAGCGGGGCTTACGCAGAAACAGTAAATGAAGCTGTAGATTTAAAACAATTTTCAAAAAAGTTAGCGCTAGAAACTGAAGATGAAATAGTTGGTATAGAGTCAAAAAGCCCATTTTCGACATTTAGTCGAGGGCAAAAAGCCCAATCACACTTAGTAAACCCAGATATAAATAATACATTAAGCTTTTTAAAAGAGCAGGGATTACTTGAAACGAATGAACAAAAAGTAAGTATTGTTAAGGGCGATAATACACAAGTAAAAAGTGATTTACTAATAAGAAAGGTGTTTGCAAGTGCAAACTGCACCCTACCAGGCGGGGCGTGCACCACTGTAAGCTCTTCTAGCTGTACTTTGAGAGGTGGTAGTGTTGGCGCTTGTGGGTCATCGCCAGAAATAGATGTTGAAGAAAGTGGATCGACAACTGTAAGCGAAGACTTTGGCAGTGTTGCAGCGGATGGTGTAGCAACTACAACAAAAACCTTTACGGTAAAAAATGAAGGCACTGGTAATTTAACGACTACGGCTGTTTCTATAACAAGTGGAAGTAGCGACTTTTCAATTACAGGCGGTACATGTGCTACGAATGGTCAAACATTAAGCTCAGGTATGCAATGTACGATACTTGTAACTGTACAAACGACAACAGTTGGTGGGATATCAGGTAATTTAAGAATTAGCAACACTGATGCAAATGAGAGTATGTATAATGTGTCTTTGAGTGCCACAGGTACTTCTACAAATTCAGCGCCTGTTGTTGATTTAAATGGTGGGATTCCAGGTACAGGGAGTTCAGTGTCATTTACCGAAGGTAGTGGTGCTGTAAATATTGCGCCCGATGCTAGTGCAGAGGATAGTGATGGCGATACAATAACAACAATAACCGTTGCATTAACCAACGATCAAAATGGCGCCTCAGAAGGGCTTAATGTTTCAGCGACTGTACAAAATGCACTTGGTGGTATATCCGGTGCCTCAGACATTACTCTGCAAGATACCATCTCAATCACCGGTGCAACAGCATCAGCCGCTGAAGTGGCCACCTTTTTGCAGAATATCACTTACGATAATACTTCAAATATGCCCGATGAAACTGCTAGAACGGTGACGGTGGTTATTAATGATGGCACTGTAAATAGTGTAAGTCGTACAGCGACTATTTCGGTTGCTAATATTACTTCTGCGAGTTCTACCGCAGCTGGATTTAGTACCTTAAACGGCACAAATTTATCTCCAGGCATTACTTTTACTAGCGAGAATGAAACACTCACAATTGCTAATACTAGCCACGTAACTGGGTCAACAGCCGATGGCGGTGGCGGCACTGATACACTGTCTGTAGTGTCGGGTGTAGACTTAACTGGGCTCACAAGCTTAACGGGTTTTGAAACCTTAACGCCTTATAACAATGGTTCATTGACATTAAGTGAAACGCAGCATGACAGTTTCACTACTATAAATGGTACAGGTACAAATCAATTTACTATCGCTAGTGCCAATGGCGATCAAACGCTCACTGGCGACACTGATATTGAAACCTATGTGCTTGGCGCTGCAATGACCTTTACGCTTGGTAGCGCAGCGCAAAATGTAACTGGCAGCAGCGCAGATGATACCGTTAATATTAATGCCTTCACGGTAACAGGTACATTGAATGGCGCTGCGGGTACCGATATATTGCAGGCTGGCACTGGTGCTGATCTTAGTGGTGCAACAATATCTGCCTTTGAGTCATTAACACTTGCCAGTGGTGCTAGTGTGACCATGACTGAAGCACAGCACGATGGTTTTACAACGTTTACAGCTCCAGGCGCAGAAACGATAACTATTAGCTCAGCAACGGATGGACTAACAGGCAACAGTGCGATTGAAACGTATGTTTTATCTGCACCAAATACATTCACCCTTGGCGCTGCGGGGCAAAATTTTACGGGTAGCACCGGCGACGATACTCTCAATGTTGGCTCGCTTAGCGCTACCGGTATTTTAGCGGGCAACACCGGCACTGATACGTTATCTATTAGTAGTGGTGGCAGTATTTCTGGCGCCACGGTTAGCGGCTTTGAAAACTTGACGGTAGCAAGTGGCGGTTCAGCAAGTATTGCTGCATCACAGCTAGCATTGTTCTCAGGCACTGTCTCAGGCAGTGGTAATGAGACGCTAGATATTTTAGGTGATGGTAATTTCGCTACAGTATCAGCAATTGAAAGCTACACATTAAATGACGATAGCACGAACGCGCGTACAGTATCTATTAGTGCCGCGGGGCACTCAGTAACAGCTAGCTCCGTAACTGATGCCATTACGTTTGATATTGGCACACTAGCTTATACGGGAACAATTACCGGCGAAAATAGTGTTGCTGATACATTGTCTATGAGTAGCGGCGCAAACATTAGTAATGCCACGATTAGTAATGTGACTAATTTAACTCTCGCTTCGGGCGCGTCAGTGTCGATGACGGCCAGCCAGCATAGTAGTTTTACGGGCACCATAACAGCGCCAGGTTCAGAAACTATTACTATCACCGGTGATGGTGATTTCACAACTTTAACTGGCATTGAAAGCTACGATGTAGCTGATGACAGTACAAATACCAGAACGATCACCGTATCAACAGGGACCACTAATGTTACGGCTGGTTCGTCAACCGACGCCATAATTTTTGCAATTGGTAATAGTGCATACACGGGCACGTTAATTGGCGAAAATAGTGTTGCCGACCAAGTACAAGTAACTGATGGTGCAGACATTAGCGGCGGTGGATTTTTAAATATAGGCACTCTTTCGTTAGCTAGTGGCGCAACAGTGGCTATTGATGCGGCTAATATTGGTAATTTTAATACTGCTATAACGGGTAGTGCGGGGACTGAAACACTGAAACTGATGGATGGTGGGGCGTTTGATTTTACCAGTACCTCAGTGTCTGCTGTTGAAGGCGTGGCAATAGGAACTGACAATAATGCCACGATAACCTTGACTGACAACTTTAATGCCAATGGTCAAGCAGTATCAGTGTCAAATGTCAGTGGCGGTGAAATTACAGCTGCCCTATCAATAAATGCTTCAGCCTTTACCAGTGACATATTGACAATTACAGCCAGCAATTTTAATGGTGATGATACTATTGTTGGCGGTAGCGGCGCAGATACCATCCGCCCTGGCGGTGGTACTGATTCGATGACGGGCAATGCAGGTAACGATAATTTTGTCGGCAGTGCATCACAATTATCAGGGGATACCATCACCGATCTAGCCGTAGGTGATACCTTAACGATTACTGGCGTGACAGGGCTTTCAAGTGCAAATGTGCGATTTAATGGCACGAGTACATTAGAAGTTGATACAGATGCCACCGATTTTAATATTTCTGAGCTTACGCTCTCATTAAGTAATTCACCAGGCTCAAGTTTAGCTTTTAGCGTTGCTGAAAGTGGTAGCGATACCATAATAACTTTTGTTGAGCCAAATAGCGCCCCCGTATTTAGTAGTTTGAATGGCGGTGCAACCTTCATTGAAAATGGCTCTGCAATTGTTATCGACTCTGATGTGACTATCGCTGATACTGAGCTCGATGCCCTTAATGGCGCAATTGGTAATTATAATAATGCCAGTTTAACTATTAGTCGAAACGGTGGGGCAAGTACTGAAGATGTTTTTGCGAACAATAACTTATTGGGCGCGCTAATTGAGGGTAATACGTTTACTTATAATTCGACCACAGTCGGAACGGTAACGACTAACTCCTCAGGTACCTTGGTACTGACCTTTAATGCTAATGCTACATCTGCAATTGTTGACTCAGTTTTACAAAGCATTACCTATCAAAATAGTTCCGAATCTCCATCATCATCAGTGACTTTGGATTATGTCTTTAATGATGGGATAGCAAACAGCGCGGGTACAAATCAAGCGATAGTGAATATTACTGGGCAAAATGATGCCCCAACGGATATTTCACTTTCATCGGCAAGTATAAATCAATCATCAACTGGACCTGGTGCTAATATAGGGGCGCTTACTACCTCAGATGTAGATACCACCGACAGTCATAGTTATACGTTTGTAAGCTCAGGCGCAAGTGTAAACGGTACATGTAGCGCTGACACAAACAATAGCAGTTTTCAGATTAGTGGCACCTTAATTCAGACGCAAGCTGCACTTAGTGCAGGAAGTTACATTGTGTGCGTACAAAGTAACGATGCAACAACAACTTTTCAAAAAACGTTTACTATAACGGTAAATGATAATGTTGCGCCAAGTGCGCCATCTACCCCTGATTTAAATGCGGCTGCTGATTCAGGGTTATCTACTACGGATAATATTACCAACGATACCACGCCAACATTTAGTGGCACTGCTGAGAGTGGTTCAACAGTTAGTCTTTACAGCGACCAAGTTGGTGCTGGAGCAACTGTAATCGGGTCTGGCATAGCGACCGATGGCAATTGGCAAATTACCACTAGCACTTTAACTGCCGGTTTAGACCATGCTATTTCAGCAAAAGCAACAGACTCAGCAAGTAATGTAAGTAGTAGCTCAAGCGCACTTACAGTGACAATTGACACAACCGCGCCGAGCGCACCGAGCGCAGCCGATCTAACAGCAGCCAGTGATAGTGGTTCTTCGAGTACAGATAATATAACCAATAATACAACACCCACTTTTACAGGTACAGGCACCACAGGCGACACTATTACTCTTATTTCAAGTATTGATGGCTCAATAGGCAGTACTGTTGTTAGTGGTGGGGTGTGGAGTATCACCGTGGGCTCAGCAATGACGAGTGGCTCGCATACTATTGTGGCACGCGCGACGGACTCTGCTGGTAATATTACCAATGGAACGAGTACTACAATAACCATTGATACTAACGTGAGTGCACCGAGTATTACCACCCCGATTGAAGTAGATGGTCGGATCAATGCTGTGGAAGATGCGCATGTGCTTATACAAGGTAGCGGCGCTGACTCTGGCGCTACGGTTAATGTGACCATTAGCGATGGTTCGAATAACTTATCACGGACTGTGACGGCCGATGGCTCTGGGGCATGGACTATCAGTGGTAGTGAGTTTGATGTCAGCAGCTTTAATGATGGCACGCTCACCGTCAGCGCCACACAAAGTGATTCGGCGGGTAATACTTCAAGCGCAGCCAGCACCGCGGTGATTTTAGATAACGCAGCACCAAGTGCCTTGACGATCGCCACCCCGATTGAGGTTGATGGCCGGATCAATGCCGTAGAAGATGACAGTGTATTGATCACCGGCTCTGGGGCGGAAGCCACTGCCAGCGTCAGTGTGACTATCAGCGATGGTTCGAATAACCAATCGCGTACTGTGACGGCTGATGGCTCTGGGGCATGGACTATCAGTGGTAGTGAGTTTGATGTCAGCAGCTTTAACGATGGCACGCTCACCGTCAGCGCCACACAATCGGATACAGCGGGCAATACTTCAAGTGCAGCCAGCACCTCAGTGATTTTAGATAACGCAGCACCGAATGCCTTGACCATAACGACCCCGATTGAGGTTGATG
>NZ_JACJEV010000008.1:163422-166264 GCF_014164235.1 Pseudoalteromonas sp. SG44-17
TTGATGTCAGCAGCTTTAATAATGGCACGCTCACCGTCAGCGCCACACAAAGTGATGCGGCGGGTAACACCTCCAGTGCAGCCAGCACCTCAGTGATTTTAGATAACGCAGCACCGAATGCCTTGTCGATTGCTACCCCGATTGAGGTTGATGGCCGGATCAATGCTGTAGAAGATGGCAGTGTATTGATCACCGGCTCTGGGGCAGAAGCCAATGCCAGTGTCAGTGTGACTATCAGCGATGGCGCGAATAACTTATCACGGACTGTGACGGCTGATGGCGCAGGTACATGGACTATCAGTGGTAGTGAGTTTGATGTCAGCAGCTTTAATAATGGCACGCTCACCGTCAGCGCGACACAATCTGATGCGGCGGGTAACACCTCCAGCGCAGCCAGCACCGCGGTGATTTTAGATAATACAGCACCGAATTCACCGACAATAGCCACTCCGATAGAGGGCGATGGTAAAGTTAACGCAGCGGAAGACAGTGACGTAGTGATCACCGGCTCCGGGGCGGAAGCTAATGCCAGCGTCAGTGTGACCATCAGCGATGGCGCGAATAACTTATCACGTACCGTAACGGCTGATGGCTCTGGGGCATGGACTATCAGTGGTAGTGAGTTTGATGTCAGCAGCTTTAATAATGGCACGCTCACCGTCAGCGCCACACAAAGTGATGCGGCGGGTAACACCTCGACTACGGCAACCGCATTAATTACGTTGGATAATCAAGCGCCAAATGCATTGACGATTACTACGCCAATTGAAGGCGACGGCAAAGTTAATGCTGTTGAAGATAACGATGTACTAGTGCAAGGATCTGGCGCAGAGTCAGGTGCAACAGTTACAGTAAATGTTGATGGTATATCTAAAACCACCACTGCAGATTCAAGTGGTAATTGGACATTATCGGGCAACGAGCTGGATATCAGTGCGCTGAATAATGGTACGCTGACGGTCTCGGCAACTCAGGCCGATAGCGCAGGTAATGTCTCAATAGCTGCAACTACAACAATAACGTTGGATAACCAAGCACCAAACGCACCAACCTTTATTACGCCTATTGAGGAGGATGGTAAAGTTAACGCTGCGGAGGATAATGATGTATTAGTCCAAGGCGGGGGAGCAGAGTCAGGCGCAACAGTCACTGTGAGTATCGGTGGGGTGACTAAAACGACTACCGCAGACTCAAGTGGTAATTGGACATTATCAGGTAATGAGCTGGATATCAGCGCTCTAAATAATGGCATATTGACAGTTTCGGCAACACAAACCGACGATGCGGGCAATATCTCAACGGCCGCATCAACTTCAATTACATTAGATAACATCGCACCAAATGCGGTGGCTATTACAACGCCGATTGCAGTAGATGGTATTGTAAATGCGGCTGAAGACAATGCTGTGTTGATCACAGGGTCAGGTGCAGAAGCTGGCGCAACAGTGACAGTGGGTATTAGCGGCATAAATGCCACTGTGATAGCTGATAGCAGCGGTAACTGGACACTTAATGGCAGTGAATTAGACATTAGCGCGTTAAATAATGGCACATTAACAGTATCTGCAACGCAAACCGATAGCGCAGGAAATATTTCATCTGCAGCTACAACCACTATAACCTTAGATAATGTTGCGCCAAATGCATTGGCTATCACAACGCCGATCGCTGTTGATGGCATTGTGAATGCTGCTGAAGATAATGCGTTATTAATTGTAGGATCTGGGGCAGAATCAGGCGCTGCAGTTAAGGTTGATGTTGGCGGTGTAAATGCCACCGTGACTGCTGATAGCAACGGTAATTGGACTCTCAGTGGTAATGAGTTAGATATCAGTGCATTAAATAATGGCACATTAACGGTATCAGCAACGCAAACTGACAGCGCGGGTAATATTTCTCCAGCGGCAACGACGACGATAACCTTGGATAACAGTGCACCGCTAGTTGTTACTATTAATACGCCAATCGAAGTCGATGGCATAGTTAACGCTAGTGAAGATGATAGTGTATTGATAACCGGCTCTGGGGCAGAATCAGGCGCTGCAGTTAATGTTGATATTGGCGGTGTAAATGCCACGGTTACAGCTGGTAGTGGTGGAAATTGGACGCTTAGCGGCAATGAGTTAGATATAAGTGCACTTAATAACGGCACTTTAACAGTATCGGTAACGCAAACTGACAGTGCAGGGAATACTTCACCTGCGGCGACCAGCTCAATTACTTTAGATAATACCACCCCAACTGGGCATGCAGTTAGCGTTGATCAAAGCTTAATTAATGCGGATAACGAATCTGCAATGAGTGTTAGTTTTACTGGGCTTGAAGGAAGTGGTTCGCTTAGTTACCAGGTAAGTGATGGCAGTAATGCTGTTACTGGTAACGCAACGATTAGTGCTGTTACGCAGCAAATTACAGGTATCGATGTTACAACATTGGCTGAGGGAGTGTTAACGTTCTCAGCAATAGTTACAGACACCGCAGGCAATGCCAGCGCAGCAGTAACTGCCACAGTAACTAAAAAATATAATGTCGTACCGGTGTTAAGTGGTTCACCAAGTACAACTACAGCTGAAGATGCAGCGTATAGTTTTATACCCACCCTTACAGACAGCGATACGCAAGATACCCATACTTTTAGCATCATTAATAAGCCAAGTTGGGCAAGCTTTGACACCAGCACGGGCGAATTAGCGGGCACGCCACAGAACCAGGATGTAGGCAGCTACGCGGCTATTACTATCAGTGTTAACGATGGCACAGATAGCGCCAGTTTAACGCCATTTACATTAGAGGTAACCAACACCAATGATGCGCCGGTAGGGCAAAACTTCGCGTTTAACCT
>NZ_JACJEV010000090.1:0-682 GCF_014164235.1 Pseudoalteromonas sp. SG44-17
CAGAGCGGGTCATTAGCTCAGTTGGTAGAGCAGTGGACTTTTAATCCATTGGTCGATGGTTCAAGTCCATCATGACCCACCATTCTTTATTCGTAGAATAGTAGAGTGGTTATAATCGGCGGATTTACGCAGCGTGCTTAGGCACATCAGAGCGGGTCATTAGCTCAGTTGGTAGAGCAGTGGACTTTTAATCCATTGGTCGATGGTTCAAGTCCATCATGACCCACCATTCTTTATTCGTAGAATAGTAGAGTGGTTATAATCGGCGGATTTACGCAGCGTGCTTAGGCACATCAGAGCGGGTCATTAGCTCAGTTGGTAGAGCAGTGGACTTTTAATCCATTGGTCGATGGTTCAAGTCCATCATGACCCACCATTCTTTATTCGTAGAATAGTAGAGTGGTTATAATCGGCGGATTTACGCAGCGTGCTTAGGCACATCAGAGCGGGTCATTAGCTCAGTTGGTAGAGCAGTGGACTTTTAATCCATTGGTCGATGGTTCAAGTCCATCATGACCCACCATTCTTTATTCGTAGAATAGTAGAGTGGTTATAATCGGCGGATTTACGCAGCGTGCTTAGGCACATCAGAGCGGGTCATTAGCTCAGTTGGTAGAGCAGTGGACTTTTAATCCATTGGTCGATGGTTCAAGTCCATCATGACCCACCATTCTTTATTCGT
>NZ_JACJEV010000091.1:0-650 GCF_014164235.1 Pseudoalteromonas sp. SG44-17
CGTTGGTCAGGAAAGTCTCGAAATTGGACAATGATCAATGAAGTAAATTTGAATCCAGAGAAAAAAGAAGAAGTGCGGGCGGCATAAAATTTAACTTGATGCGACAACTAACTTGAAAAACTCCGTTTTTTACCATGCCTCGCTAGACGCTCTAGCTTTTCTTTTAGTGACGGTGGTGCACTTTGTGCAATCGCATTAAGGTAATCAGCGGTTTGTTCACTCATAGCTAATTTATTCGCAGGAGTGGCGTTAGCTGTTTTTAACGCATTATTTGGACTTAATCGTTGGCTGGCTTGTGGATTAGCGGTAATTTTAATTTGCCCAAGTTCTGCCATACCGGCACTACGAAAGTGTGACAGCATATCCATTTTTAAGTAGTTTAAACGCAGTGCTATAGGTGCAGATACCGCCTCAATCATCAGCGTACCATCGCGATAATTACTAACGCGACATTTTCCACCTAAATTAGCGCCCAAAAACTCACTCAATAAAGTTTGTTGTTTATCTAATGCTTGGCTTTTACCTTGTTAGTTAAAATCCCAATGGCGGGCACTGTTTCAAGCTTAAACGTATCTGTAGCAACAGGTATTTGTTTATTTGAAGTACTGCGTCAGAGAAATACGACACAGCCATAAAAGAAAAGCTTTAAG
>NZ_JACJEV010000092.1:0-633 GCF_014164235.1 Pseudoalteromonas sp. SG44-17
CTCGTGGGTCGCTAAGAACTCCGTGATTTTATCTGCACTTTTATCCAGCTTTTCTTTTTGCTTTAAATCCTGTGTTATCAACTCTTCGCTCAGGCTATCTTGTGATTGGTGACGTTCGATAATACGTTTACTCGCGCGTTCTAGTTTTGCTTTTTTACGCCCTAGCTCATCGAATGTGCCGCTCCATTCTTTACTCGCATTCGATTTCAATTTGCATCCATCAATGGCAAACATGTTACGACCTATCAAGCCTTCTTCGTCGCATATCATCAGTACTTGCGTAAACAGCGGTTCAATCTGTTCGTGCATTTTGGCCACGAATCCCGCTACAGATGTGTAATGAGGTTGAATATCACCCGACACACTCATGAACAAAATATTCGTCTCACACGCCTTAGCAATACGGCGGCTACTAACCAAACCATGTGCGTAACCAAGTAAAATAATCTTTAGCATCACTGAAGGAGGATACGCAGCGGCGCCCGTTTTATCATTGTTATACCACGCGTCAAAGCCCGACAAATCGAGTTTATTTTCGACAATATAACAAAGCGCATACTCAAATGTACCTGGCAATATTTGCTCAGCAAAATTGATTGGAATGAATTTATTTTGGCAGGATAAGTCAGGCTT
>NZ_JACJEV010000093.1:0-632 GCF_014164235.1 Pseudoalteromonas sp. SG44-17
CTCGTGGGTCGCTAAGAACTCCGTGATTTTATCTGCACTTTTATCCAGCTTTTCTTTTTGCTTTAAATCCTGTGTTATCAACTCTTCGCTCAGGCTATCTTGTGATTGGTGACGTTCGATAATACCTTTACTCGCGCGTTCTAGTTTTGCTTTTTTACGCCCTAGCTCGTCGAATGTGCAGCTCCATTCTTTACTCGCATTAGATTTCAATTTGCATCCATCAATGGCAAACATGTTGCGACCTATC
Source organism: Pseudoalteromonas sp. SG44-17 (assembly GCF_014164235.1). NCBI lineage: Bacteria > Pseudomonadati > Pseudomonadota > Gammaproteobacteria > Alteromonadales > Pseudoalteromonadaceae > Pseudoalteromonas > Pseudoalteromonas sp. SG44-17. Next base: position 248 of record NZ_JACJEV010000093.1, read on the forward strand.
AAGCCTTCTTCGTCGCATATCATCAGTACTTGCGTAAACAGCGGTTCAATCTGTTCGTGCATTTTGGCCACGAATCCGCTATCGATGTGTGATGAGATTGAATATCACCCGATACACTCATGAACAAAATATTCGTCTCACACGCCTTAGCAATACGGCGGCTGCTGATCAAACCATGTGCATAGCCGAGTAAAATAATTTTTAGCATCACTGAAGGCGGATACGCAGCTGCGCCCGTTTTATCATTGTTATACCACGCATCAAAGCCCGACAAATCGAGTTTATTTTCGACAATATAACAAAGCGCATACTCAAATGTACCTGGCAATATTTGCTCAGCAAAATTGATTGGAATGAATTTATTTTGGCAGGATAAGTCAGGCTT
>NZ_JACJEV010000094.1:0-630 GCF_014164235.1 Pseudoalteromonas sp. SG44-17
ATTGAGTTTACGGTTACCCATCCTAATTATCACCAAGGCGGATTTCCGCGAGGCTTTGGGCCCACCGATGCTGATGACCCTATTCATATCACGTTTACCGTTAAGCCGTTTACTGAACAAATGAATAAAGTAGCTGGGTGGGCGACTGGCCCTAAACAAGACATGCAAAACTTTACACCTGATAGCAGAGAATATAAAAAAGCAGACATCAGGTATCGCCAAGCGCGTTTTAATTTGGGGGCGATGATTAAAAGGCACATTACGGTGATCAAAACTTTTTACTTACCCCATTTTTCAAAACGTATGCAACAACGGGTTATTGAAAAGTATCAACCGATTTTTAGAGCGTGGTATTACGGTGTACCCGAAACGGATTGTTGGAATAAAATGACTTGCCAAGAACATATTTTAAAGCCAAGGGAAGCTGAATATGAAGGATTATAAGCGTAAAACTGCACTGCAATTTTACTGTGTGCTACTGGCGTGTTTTTTGACAACAAGTTGAACTACGGTATTCGATAAGGCTCATGGCTATCGTGGGCCCATTGTTGTGACGATTGAAACAGAAGATGGCTCAGTGCCAGAATTTCCTTTTTTGATAAAGTCGGCCTATTCAGAGTCGTGTGGTCA
>NZ_JACJEV010000095.1:0-626 GCF_014164235.1 Pseudoalteromonas sp. SG44-17
CTGGAGGTGTTACCCGCCGCATCACTTTGTGTGGCGCTGACGGTGAGCGTGCCATTATTAAAGCTGCTGACATCAAACTCGCTACCACTGATAGTCCATGCCCCAGAGCCATCGGCCGTCACAGTCCGTGATAAGTTATTCGCGCCATCGCTGATGGTCACACTGACACTGGCATTGGCTTCTGCCCCGGAGCCGGTGATCAATACACTGCCATCTTCTACAGCATTGATCCGGCCATCAACCTCAATCGGGGTCGTTATGGTCAAGGCATTCGGTGCTGCGTTATCTAAAATCACTGAGGTGCTGGTTGCACTGGAGGTGTTACCCGCCGCATCACTTTGTGTGGCGCTGACGGTGAGCGTGCCATTATTAAAGCTGCTGACATCAAACTCACTACCACTGATAGTCCATGTACCTGCGCCATCAGCCGTCACGGTCCGCGATTGGTTATTCGAACCATCGCTGATAGTCACACTGACACTGGCATTGGCTTCTGCGCCAGAGCCGGTGATCAATACACTGCCATCTTCTACAGCATTGATCCGGCCATCAACCTCAATCGGGGTGGCAATCGTCAAGGCATTCGGTGCTGCGTTATCTAAAATCACTGAGGTGCTGGTTGCACT
>NZ_JACJEV010000096.1:0-595 GCF_014164235.1 Pseudoalteromonas sp. SG44-17
CATCTTCTACAGCATTGATCCGGCCATCAACCTCAATCGGGGTGGCAATCGTCAAGGCATTCGGTGCTGCGTTATCTAAAATCACTGAGGTGCTGGTTGCACTGGAGGTGTTACCCGCCGCATCAGATTGTGTGGCGCTGACGGTGAGCGTGCCATTATTAAAGCTGCTGACATCAAACTCACTACCACTGATAGTCCATGCCCCAGAGCCATCGGCCGTCACAGTCCGTGATAAGTTATTCGCGCCATCGCTGATGGTCACACTGACGCTGGCATTAGCTTCTGCGCCAGAGCCGGTGATCAATACACTGCCATCCTCTACGGCATTGATCCGGCCATCAACCTCAATCGGGGTGGCAATCGTTAAGGCATTCGGTGCTGCGTGATCTAAAATCACTGAGGTGCTGGCTGCACTGGAGGTGTTACCCGCCGCATCACTTTGTGTGGCGCTGACGGTGAGTGTGCCGTTATTAAAGCTGCTGACATCAAACTCACTACCACTGATAGTCCATGCCCCAGAGCCATCAGCCGTCACAGTACGCGATTGGTTATTCGAACCATCGCTGATAGTCACACTGACACTGGCATTGGCTTC
>NZ_JACJEV010000097.1:0-567 GCF_014164235.1 Pseudoalteromonas sp. SG44-17
CCACGGAGTGATTCATGACTGGGGTGAAGTCGTAACAAGGTAGCCCTAGGGGAACCTGGGGCTGGATCACCTCCTTATACGATTTAGAACTTATTTGTTCGTAGTGTCCACACAGATGATTGTTATTGTAAAGAGAACAAACACTTATTGTTTGGGTCTGTAGCTCAGTTGGTTAGAGCGCACCCCTGATAAGGGTGAGGTCGGTAGTTCAAATCTACTCAGACCCACCACTTCTTCAACGAAGTCGGTAATCAAACAATAAGTACCAGCATATGTGGGGCTATAGCTCAGCTGGGAGAGCGCCTGCCTTGCACGCAGGAGGTCAGCAGTTCGATCCTGCTTAGCTCCACCACTTACTTCTTAAAAATAAATATTCTTTTATCGGGCAGCATAATCGCCTGAGAATAGAGTGTGTTTAATTTTGAGAGGTTTTTGTATCTCTTGCTCTTTAAAAATTTGGAAAAGCTGATAATAAAATTCGTATAAATACAGTGTATTTGTACAGAGTTTTCAAAAGTAAAAAAGAATGATAGCAGTATCATTCAGTGCCATTTAATGAACGTTTTA
>NZ_JACJEV010000098.1:0-558 GCF_014164235.1 Pseudoalteromonas sp. SG44-17
CCAAACCGTGCTTCATCTTGAAACCAAACATCAATGCGCTCTAAAGGGAGATGTCCTGGGGTGTGAAGGATCGTTTCCACTTGGAACTTTTTTAAAAGCCTCTTGGCTTTCTTTTGACTGCTTTGACTGCTTTGGGTGCTTAGAACGGCTTGTGATCCAGCGAAACCGACGCTTCTTGAGCAGTTTGTAAATATGATCGGTGTGATATCTAATGTTGAACTGGTCATAAATATACTGAGCAATATCTTCCCCCATTAGTCTGCCTCCTTCTGAAGAACTTGCTGACTGTTTTACATAATCTGACAGTGTATTTAGTTGTTGTGAGGTTAATTTAGCTGGACGACCTTTAATCGGTTTGTTGTTCAAGCCAGCAACGCCATTGTTAAGGTAGTTTGAAACCCATTTAATGACACTGCCGCGCGCTGTATTTAGGCGCTTAGCAATATTCGTTCTGTTTTCACCCTCAAAGAATAATGAAACAGCAAGCAGGCGTATGCGCTTTCTTGCATTAGGCTCTTTACGTGATAAAGCTAAAAGTTGCTTGGATTTTTCTAAGTT
>NZ_JACJEV010000099.1:0-551 GCF_014164235.1 Pseudoalteromonas sp. SG44-17
GTAGCGATGATGGTGGCGTTGCCTTGGCTATCGAGTTTAATTTCGCCGCCGGCGTTATGAATGATTAAATCGCCTTGCCCAGAGCCTGTGATGTTAATTGACTTACTGGTTTGTAAAAACGTTGAACCATTTGGTACGTTGAGCTTTAAATCACTGTTATTAGTCTTTAGTAAAATATCACTTTGCGCGTTTATTTTAACCGCACGCCCCGAAATTAATGACAGCTCTTGGTCAGCTTTTACATCGATTTTTTTACCTGTGAACGCGTTGTTGCCGGCACTTTGGTAATTGATATTGCCGTTGTTAGTTTGTTGTTTGAGTTCATTTTTAACATCAATAAATTGATTGTTCTTTATCACAAACTGTACATTGTTTTGCTCGGTTTCTAGGCATAAATCGCGCCCGGCGTGTAAGTTTATCGTCCCAAGTTGGCTTATCCATTCTATGAATTGGCGGCCAGACTGTTTGGCGTTTAGCTCAAAGTAATGTTCACTGGCAAGGGTTTGTAAAATAACTTTTGGCTCATTGTCGTCATCATCAAATAGTAGTTC
>NZ_JACJEV010000009.1:0-161433 GCF_014164235.1 Pseudoalteromonas sp. SG44-17
CGCAAACTCGCAAACTCGCAAACTCGCAAACTCGCATTGGCTCAATTATTGCATTGTTAATAATATCATTAATCACTGTGTCAAATTGCTGATGGATACTAATCATCTCGATAAACAAAACTTCTTTGATTTAGGCAATCTTAATACGTTACGTCAAGATGCCTTAAAAAGTGGTGCCTCGCCTGAAGCATCGAAAGAAGCGCTAAAAAAAGCAGCGGCACAATTTGAATCTATTTTTACGCAGATGCTTCTTAAAAGTATGCGTAAAGCAAATGAAGCGTTTGAAGACGAAGACAGTCCTTTTAATTCCAGTGGTGTAAAGTTTTTTGAAGAAATGCATGATCAACAGTTATCAGTTGATTTATCTTCAAAAGGGTCATTGGGTTTAGCCGATCTCATAGTGCAACAACTTTCTCCTGATGGAAAAAACTTTACCCCTAGTTCAGTGCTGCGTACTGTTGATGATTTTACCAGTGATCAACGTGCAACAGGTACGAATACTGAAAACACGGCTGACACCAAGGCTGTTAATAGCAGCCCATCAACAGCGCAAAAACCTCAGTTTGAAAATGCAGAAGATTTTATTAGTAGTGTTTGGGAGCATGCAAAAACAGCAGCTGAAAAAATTGGTTTGAACCCTGCTGTGATGGTTGCACAAGCAGCTCTTGAGACTGGTTGGGGTAAGCATATTATTAATAAAAGTGATGGCAACAGCAGCTTTAACTTATTCAATATCAAATCAGATAGAGGCTGGCAGGGTGAGAAAGCCAATAAAATGACACTCGAATTTGAGCAAGGTACACCAGTAAAAAGACAAGCTAGCTTTAGAGCATATGATTCGATTAAAGACAGCGTGAATGACTTTGTGCAGTTTTTAACGGAAAACCCACGCTACCAAGAAGCATTACAAAATACCGCAAAACCGGCCGCTTTTTTAGACTCTTTACAAAAAGCCGGTTATGCCACAGACCCCAATTATGCCGAAAAAATTAAGCAAGTACTTAATCGTACAGAACTTAAAACACTGGCGACAACATTGGTTCGCCAAGGAGTAAATTAAGATGTCGTTTAATTTATTAGACATTGCAAATTCAGGCGTTCGCGCTAATTCAGAATTGCTACAAACGACCAGTAAAAACATTGCCAATATAAATACAGTTGGTTATGTACGTGAGCGTACAGAGCATATGACCATGATCGACAATCAAGTTGGTCGTGGTGAAACATATCGATTATTGAATGAATTTGCTCAAAAGCAGCTCAATCGCGATACTTCAAATAAAACCTTTTTTGATCAATTTGTTACAGAAGCAGGCCGGGTTGATAGCTTGTTTTCTCAAGAATCCAATAGCTTATCGAGCAGTATGAATTCGTTATTCAACAATGTGCAGGAAAGCTTAAATCAGCCATCATCAACAGTTGCACGTTCGTTGGTTATGACAGATGCAGAAAATTTGATTGATCAAATGGATCGTTTGTCAGGCATTGTATTTGATCAAAAAAACATCGTGAATGAGCAGTTAGAAATTTTTTCTGATGAAGCGAATACATTGATTCAAAATATTAGCAGTTTGAATAAGCAAATAGCTACGGTAAATGGTACGCGCAATGAGGCAAACTCAAGCACCATGTATAACGAGCGAGACCTTGCTATTCGTAAGTTATCGGAATTAATAGATGTAGAGACTCTTGATGGCCCCAACGGTGAAAAGCTGGTATTTATGGGGACCGGTGAATCACTCGTAATGCAAGACGGCGCATTTAATTTGTTTTCGATGGCGGGTGATCCGGATCCTAATTTTAAAGAATTACGTTTAGATATAAATGGCGGCAAAGCTGTGCCGCTTGATGTTGATGTAAGTAAACTTAAAGGTAAGATTGGTGGGTTACTAGCATTTCGTGATGATATTTTAGTGCCAGCACAAAACCAGCTTGGCCAAATGGGGCTTGCAATTGCTGATGCTTTTAACCAACAAAACCGTTTAGGGATGGACGGCAACGGTGAACTTGGTGGGGACATTTTTACAATTCCAACGGTTGGCGGTTACGCCTATCAAGCTAATACAGGTAACTCAAGCATGACGGCTACCCTAGAGCCTGGTAAAGGCAGTGAAATTCCTGCTAGTGACTTTATTGTTACTTATACCAGTGGTACAACGGTAGAAATACAACCTGTCGATAATAAAGGTGAACCATTAGGCTCTCCCTCAACCGCCAATATAGTTGCTGGCGTTATTGATTCATCGACTATGACCGGTGGGGAATCTTTTGGTTTACAATTAAATGTTACAGGAACCGGTAATGTTGGCGATCAATTTGCTGTAAAACTTAATGCAGAGGCTGCATCGAGTTTAACACTTGCCACCGATAGGCCTGAATCGTTAGCGCTTGCTTCACCAATCCGTACGGCTGATAACATAAACAACACTGGCAATGCCAATATTTCAGTCGGTAGTGTAAGTAGTGTGACTTCAGGTGGTTTTACAACTACGACACCTCCGGATCTTGCTAATGGCGATATCACGATAGTGAAAACTGCTAACCCAGATGAATACACAATATCAGATGGGGTCAATACAAGTACTTTTACAGTCACTCCGCCTGCTGAAAATATGCTTTCACAAGCTGGGAATGGTTTCGAATTATATGGCTTTGACTTTAATATTGAAGGCATACCAGCAACAGGCGATAGTTTTACACTGGAGTTTAATGAAGGTGGTTTTGATGATAACCGCAATGGCTTAATGTTGGCTGGGTTACAAAGTGGTGAGTTAGTTCGACAAAATGTGACCACAACTTCAACTGCAGATAATCATAAAACATTTAATCAAGCCTATGCAGGGTTAGTTACTGATATTGGTGTTGTAACCAATCAAGCGAAGACTAATGGCGCTGCTTTTGAGGCATTAGCTCAACAGTCTGAAGCCTGGTATGAGTCACTCTCGGGAGTAAACCTTGATGAAGAAGCAGCCAATTTATTACGTTTTCAACAATCTTATGCGGCGTCTGCACAAGTGCTATCAACAGCCCGTACAATTTTTGATACTTTACTTAATGCTGCGAGGTAATTATGCGTTTATCTAATAATTTGATGTACCAAAACAGTGTTAATTCGATTTTGAATAATCAGCAAAATGTCAATAAAGCACAAGAGCAAGTTAATACCCAAAAGCGAGTGCTTACAGCTTCAGATGATCCATCGGCAACAGCACGGGCGTTACTGTATACCGATCGTATACAAGCGAATGAGCAATACAGTAAAAATATTACTATGCTGACGAGTCGTTTAAATACCCAAGAAAGTGTACTTGAGAATATTAAAGGCTCGCTTGAAAAAGCACATACATTAGCAATTCAAGCTGGTAATGGTGTTTATACAGATATAGATCGTGAAGGTATTGCTGAAGAGATTAAATCTATACAAAGTAGTGTGCTTGATTTAATGAATGCTAAAACTGAAGATGGGAAGTATATATTTTCAGGCTATCAAGATAATACCCAAACCTATTCGCTTGATTCTTCAACTGGCAAATATGTTTATGGTGGCGACCAAGGCCAGCATAAAATTAAAGTAGCAGAAGGAGTTGAAATTAAATCCAGTGATAATGGGGTTGATACGTTTGAAAAGGTCAATGCACGTTTAGACGTCGCCTCGAATGATGGTGTTGCATCAGGAGGGATCACTAGTGCAAAAGTGTATGTGCGTGAACAAGCTCAGTTTGACTCTTTTCATAAAGCAAATTATAACGCTGATCCTGCTGCCGCAGTCGGAGCAAATACGTTTAATATTATAACGACAGCAGGTACACCTAATACTTATCAGGTTGAACAAGGTGGAAGTGTGATCAGCTCTGGCAGCTTTGAGGGATCACAAATTAAATTTGCAGGGTTGGAAATCGACATTAGCCCCGTGGCAAATGGGCAGGTAGACTTTACTTTAGAAGCACCGCAAAAAGAAAATATTTTAAACACCTTAAATGATTTGATCGCAGGACTGACTGATCCAACAATTAGCCAAGAAGATTATGAGCAAGTATTGGCAGCGGCCATGATCCAGATCGACAATAGTAAAAATCAGGTCTCTTTAACGCAGGCTGGTTTAGGTGGGCGGTTAAATACAGCTGAAAAAATCACGCAATCTAATAGTGACCTTGATGTAAATAACAAATCTTCTCGTGCAGATTTAATTGAACTCGATATGGCTGAGGCCATTACTGAACTCACGAAGCAAGAAACTGCACTACAAGCCTCGCAGGCAACTTTTGGCCGCTTGGCTAAATTATCACTGTTCGATTACTTATAAGTAAGTAAAGGAGTAAGGCAATATATTGCCTTACTCTCGTATTTTTCCAGCCTTTTAAGATCATCTCCTTACTATTTAACAGCTTAATAATTTCCTGAAGAAAAAGACCTGTACAGTAATCCTTGTAGTTTTTTAATGAGCTTTATTAATTTAGTCACTATAAAATTCATTAAATTACATGAGCTTAAAAAATAATGGAAAAAAAATAAAAAAAAAGCTAAAGGATTTTTTTGCTAGACCGATAACTTAATTAACCAAGCAAAGCGTTGTAAATAACAACCACTGCTTAATCTAGTAAGTTTGAGAGTAAATGATAAGTTTACTTCTGGAGAGATATCATGGCTTTATATGTAAATACAAATGTTAGCGCGTTAAACGCACAAAGACAATTAAATAATTCTGGTAATGCACTGGATACATCATTCCAACGTTTATCATCAGGTTTTCGTATTAACAGTGCGAAAGATGATGCGGCTGGCCTACAAATTTCTGACCGTTTAACATCACAAATTAACGGTTTGAACCAAGGTAACCGTAACGCGAACGATGGTATTTCACTAGCACAAACAGCTGAGGGTGCATTAGACGAAGTAACATCAATGTTCCAACGTATCAGAACATTATCACAGCAAGCAGCTAACGGCTCAAATACTGATGAAGACCGTTTAGCGGTGCAAGAAGAGATTCGCTCTCTTTCATCAGAAGTGAATCGTGTTGCTGCAGATACAACGTTTGGTGGTCAAAACCTATTAGATGGTTCTTTCTCGGCTAACTTTCAAGTAGGTGCAGATGCCGTTCAGAATATCAGCTTTAGTATGGCATCGGTTGGTGGTACTGCTAACTCTATCGCAGCTAATGGTGGTTTCACCATGTCAGGTATTGCAGGTGTTGCCAGTGCGGTAACCGGCGCTAGTTTAAGTGCGACAGCTGGAACAATCAGCTCGCAAGTAGGTGCATCAGCAGACCAAACAGCATTTTCATCAGTATTTACTGCTGGTGGTATCAGTGTATCTTCACAGGCTAATGCGCAAGCGGTAATGGCTGGTATGGATTCGCTTATCGCGGTTGTTGATAAAAAACGAGCTGAGCTGGGTGCGGTACAAAATCGTTTTCAGTCAACGATTCGTAACCAATCAAATATCTCAGAGAATCTAAGTGCTGCAAAATCACGTATTAAAGATACTGACTTTGCTCAAGAAACTGCAAACTTAACAAAAATGCAGATTCTACAACAGGCTAGCCAAACAATTCTTAGCCAGGCTAATCAACGTCCACAGGCTGCATTAAGTCTTCTAGGATAAGTTGGTTGGAAATAGTCAATTAATTGACTAAGAATGTAGCGCCTTTGTTTAATGGGGTATTAACAAAGGCGCTGAAACGGATTGATAAAGCGGAGGCGCTTAAAAATCCTGTATTGTTCTAACATTTGTAAGAACATAAATTATTAAGCATAAAATATGCCAATAATTAAAACCTACTCTCAAACTTATCTTCAAAGGGCCTTATAGGCCCTTTTCTCTTTTTTTCTAATTCAATGCAACTCTATCTATAAAGTTGGCCTAAAGATTGCTCAATACTTATTAAGTTTTTAAATTAACCTGCAAAGTGGCAGTTTATTGCCCCGGGCCAATCTTACTTGGCTGCTGTAACTAGTCACTTTGTCAAAACTCCACTCATTTTAGAGTGGCTTTAATTTGACAGATAAGAAGAGAGTTTATTATGGCTTTATTTGTAAATACGAATGTTAGTGCGCTTAATGCGCAAAGACAGCTTGAAAGAACTGGAAACGACTTAGATACTTCCTTTAAACGTTTATCATCTGGTCTGCGTATTAACAGCGCGGCGGATGATGCTGCTGGTTTACAAATATCGGATCGTTTGCAATCGCAAATCTTGGGTTTAAACCAAGGCAACCGTAATGCGAATGACGGTATCTCGCTGGCACAAACGGCTGAAGGTGCGCTTGATGAAATTACTTCTACATTTCAACGTATCCGAACACTTGCTCAGCAATCAGCAAATGGCTCTAATACAGATGAAGATAGGCTCGCTATCCAAGAAGAGATTAGACAGTTATCTGATGAGGTTAACCGAATTGCCACGGACACTACATTTGGTGGTCAAAATTTACTAGATGGCTCCTATTCTGCAAGCTTTCAGGTAGGTGCGGATGCTGTACAGACTATTGGTTTTAGTATGCAGTCTGTTGGCGATACAGCAAATTCTCTTGCTGCTAATGGTGGTTTTACTATATCAGGTGTTGCTGGTGTTGCTTCAGCCGTGGGTGGTAAAGCACTTTCAACGCTCGCAGCTAATGTAAGCTCAGTTGATGGCGCAACGGCATCAACAACATTAGATTTTTCTGCTGTGTTTACAGCCGCTGGTATTAGTGTGTCATCACAAGTAAATGCACAGGCTGTGTTTGCGGGTATGGATTCGCTAATAGCGGTGGTTGATAAAAAACGCGCTGAATTAGGTGCGGTACAAAACCGTTTTCAGTCGACAATACGAAATCAAGCCAATATTTCTGAAAACTTAGCCTCTGCTAAATCCAGAATTAAAGACGCTGATTTTGCAATGGAGACTGCTAACTTAACTAAAAACCAAATTTTACAACAAGCTAGCCAAACAATATTAGGTCAAGCAAATCAAAGGCCTCAGGCTGCATTAAGCTTGTTACAGGGTTAAAATAGTATAACGTTGTTAAAAATTTATAAATAAAGCTAAAGTTTCCGTTTTATCTGACGATAACTGACTTAGAGAACTAAAAATCTAGGACTCTCAGTCTGGAGTAATAACAGGGTAGGGGTATCCCGTTGTTATTCTATTTAAAATGATAAAGCGGAGGCTATTATGGCTTTATATGTAAATACTAATGTGAGTTCATTGAACGCACAACGCCAGTTGATGAAATCTGGTAACCAGCTCGATACATCCTTTCAACGTCTATCATCAGGTTTTCGCATTAATAGTGCAAAAGATGATGCTGCAGGCATGCAAATATCTAACCGTTTAACTAGTCAAATAAATGGTTTGAATCAAGGTAACCGAAATGCTAATGATGGGATCTCACTTGCGCAGACTGCTGAAGGCGCACTTGATGAGACTACGTCAATGTTCCAGCGTATTCGTACTCTTGCTCAACAAGCTTCAAACGGTTCAAATACAGATGAAGATCGTTTAGCAGTACAAGAAGAAATTCGTTCATTATCAGAAGAAGTGAATCGTGTTGCTGCAGATACAACATTTGGTGGTCAAAATCTCCTAGATGGTTCATTCTCAGCTAACTTCCAAGTTGGTGCTGATGCTGTACAGAATATTAGCTTTAGTATGGCTTCTGTTGGTGGCACTGCAAACTCGGTTGCGGGTAATAATGGCTTTACTATGTCAGGTATTGCAGGTGTAGCAAGTGCTGTGACAGGTGCAAGCTTAAGTGCTACTGCGGGAACAATTAGTTCGCAGGTTGGTGCTTCAGCTGATAATACCGACTTTGCAACTGTATTTACAGCAAGTGGTATTAGTGTATCTTCTCAAGCTAACGCACAAGCGGTAATGGCTGGTATGGATGCAATGATTGCAGTAGTTGATAAAAAGCGTGCCGAACTCGGTGCTGTGCAAAATCGTTTTCAATCAACTATTCGTAACCAATCTAACATTTCAGAAAACTTGAGTGCTGCTAAGTCACGTATTAAAGATACTGATTTCGCTGCCGAAACAGCTAATTTGACTAAATCTCAAATATTACAACAAGCAAGCCAATCTATTTTGAGTCAAGCAAACCAGCGTCCACAAGTAGCATTATCGTTACTAGGCTAGACGGTTAATTAGGTCATTATTGAGATATTGTCTCGATAATGACTTATACTTTGTTTGTATTTTGAAGGAGAGCTACTATGGCTGACTTAGGTGGAATAATTAAATCGAGTGAAAACTTCACCGCTAATTCATCTTTTACAAATAAAAATGAGTTAAACGAAGCAAGTAAAAAAGCAACTGTTGAAAAAGCTGGTACAAAAATTGCTGGTAGAGAGCCCGCACTTGTTGATAATAGTCAGCAACTTGATTCTGAAAGTGAAAGAAAAGCACTGATCGACGAAGTGAAAGAAAACTTAGAGAAATTAAATAAATATATTCCTGTGACGGCAACAAATTTAAAATTTGAATTTGATGAGCAGGGTGATCCACCAATAATTAAAGTGTTTGATAAAACAAGCGAAGAAGTTATTCGTGAAATTCCAACTGAAGAGTTTAGAGAAGTTGCTAAAGCTTTAGATGAATTTGCCGATAAACTAACTAACAAAGGTTTGTTACTAAATCAAACTGTATAATATTTTTTGGAACAGATAGTAGGAGAGAAGTATGCCACTTATAACATCCGCAGGTATTGGATCTGGGCTGGATCTCGAAAGTATCATTACAGCATCTGTTGATGCCGAAAATGTTCCAAAAATGAATGCCTTTGCAAAAAAGGACAAGTCGTTAGAAGTTGAATTATCTTCAATCGGAGAGATCAAGTCTGCGTTATCCAAGCTACAAGACACAATAAAAAAGCTAGCAGATCCTGATAATTTCAATAAACGTATTGCTAATATCACTCAACCAACAAGTGATGACGGTGATCTCGTCTCAGTTACCCCAACAAAAGATATTACGCCTGGTAATTTTAAAATTGAAGTTGTTGCACTTGCTCAAGGCAGTCGTGCAACGTCAAACGATGCCGTACCTCCTTTGTTTACATCTACTGACGATGTGGTCACTGCTTCTGGAGGCACCTTGTCATTTGCTGCTGGAGACAAAAGCTTTGACCTAACTCTTGATGCGGGTGCGACATTAGCTGATTTGCGTGACGCAATTAATGACTCGGATGATAATTTTGGTGTAACAGCAAATATAATAAATACTGGTACTGAGTCAAAGTTGGTTCTTACTTCGAGTGTGAGTGGCGCTGGTAATGACTTGGTAATTACCAATGATAATGCTGAGCTAGACAATGTATCTACAGATGCTAATGGTGGAGCTTCTGGTAGCGGTGGTATTGGTATAACAGCTGGAAATGAAGCAAAAAGTGCAGTTATAAAAGTAGATGGCATAACAATAACAAATGACACCAATACCTTTAAAGATGCTGTACAAGATATGACGATCACCGCTAAACGACAAAGCGTTGATGGAGAGACTGCAAAGTTAGCTGTTAGCTATGACCGTGAGAGCGTTACAACATTAATTGATGAATTTATTGCTAATTATAACAATGCTATAGGGCAGTTAGGTCTGCAATCGAGAGTCGGTAAACCTTTAAATAGCGATGCAACCATTCGTACTTTGAGCTCGCAAATGGTCAATATGCTTTCTACAAATTTAACGGATGCAGGGCCTTTCACAAGTATTTTCGATATTGGCTTGGGTGTTGATAAGAAAGGTTATCTAGAAAAATCAACTTTAGTCCGCAGTTTAAATACAGCAATGGATGAAAATTTTGATGATATCGGAAAGGCTTTTGCTGGTGAAAATGGTGTTGCTAAACAGTTCGAATCTTTTTTAGATAATTACGTAAGTTCAAAAGGCATTTTAAAGCAAAGAGAAGATAATTTAAATACACAGGTCACTGATTTAGAAGATGATGTACTAAAGCATGAATTTAGAATGACCGAATTAGAAAGTAGGCTTAGAAAGCAATATGCGGGTTTAGATGTGTTACTGGCGCAAATGCAATCAACACAACAGTACTTAGGAGCGCAGCTTGCGAGCTTACCTGGATTTACAAGAAACAAATCATAAATTAATTTTGATTTAAAAGGGTTTTAATATGTATAACGCCAAAGTAAAAAATTATCAGAAAGAAGCACTCAAGACCCGTGTTGCGGGTGCTGATCGCTATGAAATAATTCAAATGTTAATGGCGGGTGCGATTGAAAAAATGGTGATGTCTAAAGTTGCTATTGAAAGAAAACATATGGAAGCGAAGGCCGAACATTTATCTAAAGCGACTGCTATTATTGAAGCCTTAAGGGGCTGTTTAGATTTTAAAGTTGGTGGTGAAGTGACTGATAATTTATATGCACTTTATTCTTATATGATAGATCGCTTAGTTGATGCAACAATAAAAAATGATCCTGCAATTGTTGAAGAAGTATCTAATTTATTAAAAGAAATAAAGTCTGCTTGGGATGCTATTCCTCACGACGTTCGAGAAAAAACACTTAGTGAAAATGGTATAGATGCTAATGTCGGCTAGTTTATTGTCTCAGTTAGCCCCAGATTTGTCTGTAATTAATCAATATTTAGCTGAAGGTGATATAGAGTCAGCTCAAAGCAAGTTACTATTAATTGATAGAACATTGAAAGCACTCTTTGCCTCACCTGAGAACCTCAGCGAAAACGATGTGTTATTTTTATCGGATTTTTCAATCAAATTGAATACTACGGTATTAGAAATAAGCCTCAAAAAACAGCAGGCTGCAAAAGAACTTGGTGTTCATATTAATACGCAAAAAAAAATAAATGTGTATAAAAATATCAAGTAGGTAACCGACATGATAAAGAATATAGATATTAATAACGAGCTTGAGCACATCTCAGAAAAACTTGAAAAAACTATTAAACATCAAGAAAGAGAGGCTATTTTTGCTACAGAAGCAAATGAGCGATTTGAAAAGAATTGGCAATGTTTCACTCATTATTACCCTGAGATTGTAGCAGCTTTATCTAAGCTGCAACTCCGCGATGATTTTTGTATTCATGTCACGCAAAGTGGTCATGGAAATATTATACCTAAAAATGCATTAGCTCCCCTTTATTCTCAAAACCCTCTCGAGCAGAGCCAGGAGCAGGTTAGGCGTCAGATTGAACATCCTGTTTTTAGCTTAACAGATTATACAGGCTACCCAGATAGCAGTTCTGATAAACGTCTTCATACAGAGTATATGGTTAAGCTTGGTCAGTTTATGCGTAAATTGCGCAAGTATGACGAGAAAAAAATAGCCCAATTACCTTGTCACTTCCCATCGGGAATTATTTTTGGAGTGGGATTAGGATATCACATACCTGAATTATTAAATCATACTGAGTTTGATTATTTATTTATTATTGAGCCAGATATCGAACAGTTTTATGCAAGCTTATTTTGTATTGATTGGTTTGATGTTATTAAAAAAATTGATGACCAAGGAAACTGCCTTTTCTTTAATCTGGGAGCAGATAAAAACACGTTTATTCAAGATTTAGAAAATGTAGTTGAAGATATAGGAGCATTTTCCGCTGTAAGAAGCTTTTGTTATCAGCATACACCTGGACGTGAAATTAATGAGTTAATAGCCAACTGGGCTGCGGATTATTTTCGTTTTCAAATGGGGCACGGCTTTTTCAATGATGCAATAACTGGGTTTGCACACTCGATAGCTCATATTGAAAGTAATCAGTCTTTTCTTACAAATAAAGCGAGTTTACCTGCTTCGTTATTAGATATACCTGTATTTATAATTGGCAATGGCCCATCTTTAGATGAAGCTGTTGAATATTTGAAAAATAATCAGAATAAAGGGATTGTTGTAGCTGCAGGATCTGCCATTGTTTCTTTAGAGCGATTGGGGATCCAGGCGGACTTTCATGTACTAGTAGAGAGACCTTATGCAAACTACAAAATAGTCGCTGATTCCTTACCGATCGAAGCGTATAAACGAGTTAATTTACTAGCCGTTAATATGGTCCATCCTAAGACAACCGAGCTATATAAGTGGTCAGGGTTAGCATTAAAAGGGAATGAAGGTGGTACTGATTTCATTAATTTTTTATCATTAAAAAATCGCTCTAAAACACTGCCATTAATTCCATATAGTAATCCACTTGTATCTAATACTGCACTCTCGTTATTTTTAAATTTTGGTTTTAAAAATGTGTATTTATTTGGTGTTGATAATGGAAGCTTACCCACAGGTAAACATCATAGTGATCACAGTTTTTATAAAAAAGATAAAGATGATGAAAAAGGAATCAGTTGTGCACCTGTCACGGAAAAAACTTTACCTGGTAATTTAAGTGATAGCTTTGTTTACACTAATGATTTATACAAAGTATCGCATAGCCAAATAGAAAAGCTGTTGGAAATATTTCCTGCAGTTGATGTATTCAATATTGGTAACGGGGCTAAAATTAAAGGCGCTATTTCATTAGCTGCTGATATATTAATTGATCCAGAAAACAGCTTAGATAAGCCTCCTTTGCTGGAGTTAATCAAGACGCGATATTTTGAAAACCTGAATTTGGATAAATTAAACGATGAAGATTACGAAATACAGCGCTTTATTGATATGTGTGACCATCTGTTAGTTATTAGTAACGAGCCTTATACAACAATCAAAGAAGCTGCAGATTTGCTTAAAAGACAGCAACGGTATGTGTATTCATTTAAAAATTCACCATTAGGTCATATTTATCATATGATGAAAGGGTCATTATTATATTATCACTGCCCACTAATTACATTGCTTTATAGTTATGAAAATGAAACGTTTACATTAGAACAATTTGATGAGCTTTTTTTACTTTGGCAAAATTATATTGTTGATATGAGAGACTACTTTGAAGATAACTACAAAAAGCCCTGTGATTTTCTTAATGATGAACAGCTTAAAATTATGAACCAAGGCTCGTAATCTTTTATACCAGTTTTTGGGCACGCTGATAACTCTCGGGCGTGCCTATATCCATATATTCATTATCTACGATCCACCCTTGCATTTTTCCAATCATGTTAGGCACTATGTCTTTGCTTAAATCATAAAATTTATCTTCTTTTAATTCTTTAAAATACCGCTCATAAACAGAATTAGAAAAAACAAAGAGTGCTCCGCTTGCGATATTTCCGGGAGGGTTAGCTACTTTCTCATGAAATTCATGGATGACATTATTGGTGTCCATAACTACAATACCGCATTGACTCGGTTGACATGAAGTAAACAGTAGTAGTGACACATCTACATTGCCCGGTTTAGTGTTATGAACGTGAATTAAGCCTTTTAAATCACTGAGGCAGAAATTATCAGCATGGATCACAATCACTTGTTCATCTTTCCAAAAGTGAGCATTTTTAATTAATGTGCCGCCAGTACCAAGTAATGTACTTTCTTTAACAATGGTTATTTTATTTCTATAGGGCGATTGGCTGATGTAGCTTTCGACCTGCTCAGCTAGATAATGGACGTTAATTAGTATTTCAGATACACCTAAATTATCTAGCTTCTCTAACCAGTAAGATAGAAGAGGGCGTCCGGAGATTGGCACTAAACATTTTGGAATTGTATTAGTCAAAGGTTTTAACCGAGTGCCTAATCCTGCTGCTAGCAATATCGCTTTCATATATTTTTGAATGACTCCAGTACTCGTTGCTGGAGCGTGTTAAAAGACAGTGGCTGATTTCCTAGTGTATCTACTTGGCAAGCGGCTGCAATACTTGCAATATAAAATGCCTGCCACGATGTCGCACCTGAGCACAAAGCAAGGCTACTGGCAGCTAAGAAGCAATCACCAGCTCCCGCAGGATCAACCGCATTACGGTTAATCGCAGGAAGCATATCATTTTCCCATTGGCCATTTTGATCTGGTAGATGGATAAAAATACCTTCTCCCGCAAGGGTAATAACCAACGACATCGGATTAGCTTTTTCACACAGTTTTTGCGCTAAAATAGGTAGACCATCATCAATGTTATTCAGAGCAACACGGACTTCTTTTTCTGTTGGTGTTATTAGCATCATATCTTTATAACGGGCAATGTCACCAACTTGAGAAGAGGTTTGGCTGTCTGCGACAACACGTACATTGTTTTCTTTGCATAAAGCAATGACTTTATCGACCAGAGTTTGAGGTAATAATCCATAATTAAAATCAGAAAATACCAGTAAATCGAAGTTGTTAATACTACTTTCAAGTTGCATGTATAAATCGGTTTGAATTTCTTTAGAAATTTTATGCTGTCGAACTTGATTGACCCTTAGAAGTGTTTTATTCCCAGCTCTATATCGTGATTTTAATGGTGTAGGGCGACTGCCATCATCGAAAAGTATAGTATCAATATTGTATGCGTTAATATGATTTTTTACGTAATCAGCTTTATCATCTTTGCCAAGTACCGAGAAAAGCGTAACTTGATTAGCTCCTAGCCCTTTTATATGACCTGCTGTAATTGCTGCTCCGCCTAAAAATGTATCCGTTCTATCTGGTGTCATCACTATGGTAGGATCCTCCTGAGATAAGCCTACCGCAGTACCTTGGATATATTCATCGACGATTATTTCGCCAATTACAGCAACACGGTTTTCACTAAATTGAGAAAATACCGTGTTGATTGATTGATAATCAAACTGATGCCTTGTTGCATAACTTTGGCATTTTTTGTAATCAAAGTTATGACCATGGCTTATTGTTCTTGTAATATATTGTTCGGAATTAGATTCGAACTCACCAGAGCCAAAAATAAGCTTTCCTCCGTACATTTCAACAAGAGCATGCTCAGGATTGTGCCTACTTTCAAACTCTTTACCTTTCACGACAATATGAGGCTTGAGGCTCTTTACGGTTTCTGCTGGAGTTAAATCTGATAAAAATGCTTCATTCACACATTCGAGGGATTGAACCATCTCTAGGCGATGTTGTTCGTTTACCCGACTCTTTAACCCCATAGATTTGTCGCTGTTAACAGCAACAATTAGTTTATCACCACACTCTTTTGCAAAACGAAGTAAGCGAATGTGGCCAGGGTGTAAAATGTCAAAGTTTCCTTGAACAAGGACTTGCTTATTCATACTTCAATATTCTCAAAAGTAATGATGGCTCTGGTAATTTCTCTTCGTTCGAGCGCCGATATTGCTTCATTGATTTGATTCAAAGAATAGCGATGGCTTATCAAAGAATTAATAGATATTTCAAGTTTTTGAATAATATCTGCAATCGATTTTAAATCTTTGTCTGGATTACAATTACCTCCCCAAGTTCCAAAAATTTGCTTTCCACAAATTAGTTGATGAGGATCTAACTTTATAAAATCGCCAGTTTTTGGATGTGAGGCAAAATAGCATTTACCGCTGTTATGTATATTATTAAAAGCGAATTCTATGGTTTCACATAGTCCAGCACTCTCAATAGCATAATCAAAGCCGTTAGGGTGTTGCTCTTTGAGTAAAGCTAGGCTTGCTTCTTCATATAAATAAGCTTCATCGGCGCCTAGTTGTAGTGCTAAGTCACATTTAGATTGTTCAATATCTACAACTATGATTTTTTTTGGTCTGAAATGTTTAAGCATTAATAGTGCACTTATGCCTATACCACCTAGTCCGATTAATATCACATTACTATTAGAGTGTGGTTGTATCTGGTTAAGAACCATACCGGCTCCTGTGGGGAGGGCGCAACCGAGTAAAACAGCTAACTCATTTGAAATACCTTCAGGGCAAATGGTTACTCTATTCTCAGATATAACAGAGTACTCTGAAAAAGTCGTAACTGGACCTGCATTGATAATTTGACCCTCTTTGCTAATTAGATGTGTCCCACCGGAATCGATTCCACTGCCTTTTAGCCAACCAAGAACGACACGATTTCCTTGTTTAACCTTGGTAACACTATTGCCAACTGCTATTACTTCACCTACACCTTCATGACCCATTAAGTGGGGCAAATACTTGTCTTCTCCTCTAAGGCCTTTACTCTCCATCAGCTGGCTTCTACACAAGCCAGCCATATGCATTTTCACCAGAACTTGATTATCTTTCAAATACGGTATTTTTAAATCGAGTAGTTGAAGGGGCTGCTCTATATCTATTAATACACCTGCTTTAAAATAAGTTGGAATATTCATATTTTACCAAGGCATCTTATTTTTACTAGAAAGGAAAACACTACCTTCTCTATGACTTAGGGGTAATTCGGCAAGAGAGTTCACTTTTTTCCAATCATTTTTTTGAAGAAAAATATTTAAGCCGACTTGTAAACTGTAGTCGAAAATAGTTTTTGCATTTTTTTCGCCATTAATTTCCATCATAAAATCAATTTTTAAAGCGTCCTCCGAAGAAATTGAAGTTAATACATCTGCTTCTTGACCTTCAATATCAATTTTAATTAAGTCAAATTCTTTAGCTATATTACCTATGTTATTAACTTTAACTTCAAATTTATCTAGCTCTCCATAGGGATTACTTTTTGCGCCGCTCAAATGACTTCCAGTTAAGTTTCCACATACTCGTGTAAATTCAGCTTTGCCATCAAAACTTGCCGCGGCTTCATTTATTGGCTTAATCTTTTTACAATTATTTAATTCTAGGTTTTGTTTTAAAACGCGGAATGTTTCAGGGTCCGCTTCAAAACATGTAACTTGATAATCTAATAAGCTCAGCACTATTGAATGCAGACCGATATTAGCGCCAAGATCTAACACATTCTTATAGTTATTTTTATTTTTCAAGTAAAAGCTTAAAATGATTAGCTCATCA
The DNA here is from genome assembly GCF_014164235.1 of Pseudoalteromonas sp. SG44-17. Taxonomy (NCBI): domain Bacteria; kingdom Pseudomonadati; phylum Pseudomonadota; class Gammaproteobacteria; order Alteromonadales; family Pseudoalteromonadaceae; genus Pseudoalteromonas; species Pseudoalteromonas sp. SG44-17. Next base: position 16,786 of record NZ_JACJEV010000009.1, read on the forward strand.
ATACCAAACAAATGAGTCGTATTAATATTGCCCATATCGTAATACGGAAGAGAAAATGTAATATTATCCGTTAATAAAAATGTTGGTGTTGATGTCGTGTTATAAGCGCTGGCAATTACTTTTGATAGTTTTTTGTTAAGAAGCTGGTAATCACTGCTTGATTGTACGTGTGATTGTGTATTCCTAGCTAGCATAACCAGCTCTTGGTGTAAGTTTATCATTATAGATTTTCCTTCAAACTGGGTATAAGCATAGCTTTTTTTTGTTTTATGTAAGCAAGTTCAGGGCTCATATTCTCTAATGGATTGCCATACTTGATAATCGGTTCATATCTAAAGTTTGGGTTAATTACTAATTCGATAAGCTTTGGCCCTTCTTGATCCATGCGAAGGTGTAAACGTTCTACTAATAATTTTAATTGCTCATTATTTTCAACTTTTTCAGAGTCGATCCCATAAGCTTTAGCAACTTCAGAAAAATTTATGTGAGGCAAGCCATTATTACAATCAGCAGAAAAATAATTTGAGTCTAGCCAATCATCTTGGGTTTGTTTTATCATACAATGACCACTATTGTTAAATACAATAATAATGACTGGAAGTTTCAAGTGATTTAACGTTGAAAGTTCTTGGATATTCATTTGCAAACCACCATCGCCAACTATACAAAATACTTCTTTTTCTTTTGCTAGGGCAACACCAATCGATGCAGGTAAAGCATAGCCCATGGGGGTATTATTATATGAAGAAATATACTGCTGGCCTTTTTTCTCTTTACCGTAGACAAGAGTTAAAGGTAAGCAAGTACCTGTATCCACACATATATTTTGGTCATCACAGAAAGCACCACTAAACAACTCAACAGCTAAATATGGATTTACACCACCGTAATTATATTCAGGTATGTAGTTAAACTCTTGTGTGACATCCGTAATATAATTTAGCCACACATCGTTATTTTTAAATATTTCAATTAAATCTTCACAATGCAGTGAAAAAGCATCTAAAAAAACTTGTACAGATACAGGAAATTGATAGTTGATTACTTTGCCTAATTGGGCAAATTTCTCTATTTCATTATGGTCAATATCCACCATTGCGATTTTAGCTTCACGTGCAAAAGTATCTAATTTTGCTGTGGCTTTTGAATCTAGTCTGCACCCAATAGAAATGATAAAATCACAATTTTGTAAAACGATATTATTCCCACGTAAAGAATGAGTTCCAAAATTCCCTAGATTTAGCTCGTCATCATGATTTGCAATCCCTTTGAGCGGCCAAGTCGATAGAAAGGGGATTTTTAGTTTTGTTGCAAGTGAAATTAACCGTTCTGCTGAGTTATGGCACCCAGCACCAAGAATAAATAAAGGTTTTTTCGCTTGTTTTAATGACACTATGAAGTTATTAAATATGTTTTCTTGAATTACTTTATGGTTTACAGTTGATTGATTAAAAGCTTCAAATGGTATTTTTTTTATATCTAATATCTCTCGCTGAAAGTCATCAGGAATATCTATTAACACAGGCCCTGGCCGGCCACTTAATGCTGCTTTTATAGCTTCAGGTAATACAGTGATAATGTCATTAGGTCTTTTTAATTGTATTGCGTACTTTGTTATTGGCTTTGCCATAGAAACAATATCGGTTTCTTGGAAACCATATTGGCGAACCCCTAATTTATGCGATTGCCTAAATGAAGCTACATTTCCAGTTATATGTAAAGTAGCTACAGAGTCAAAGTAGGAGCTTGCGATACCTGTTAATAAATTTGTAGCGCCTGGGCCTGATGTGGCTATAGTCACGCCTAGTACATGGTGTGTTTTTGCATAACTATCAGCAGCCATCGCACATGATTGCTCATGTTGCATTGCAATAGCTGAAAGCGAAGGGTGTTTTTCAATTGAGTCAATTAAATGTAAAGCAGCACCGCCTTGCAGAACAAATACATGCTTGATATCTAATTGAGCAAGGTAAGATGCAATATAATCCGTTAGTTTCATTTATGTATGCTCTTTATTGAGTCTACGCAATTTGTAGATATTTGGGTTTTCAAGAGACTCCAAAAAATCCTCATGAAAAATTTCTTTGGATGCAATGCTATAGTTTCGTCCACTAAACTTACTATTTGCATTATCAAGAAGAAAAATTAAGGAGTCGATGACCAGTTGCATAGACACAAAGTCATTTTCCTCATATCTTCTGGCTGTTTCCTTATATGCTTCCGGCACTATTTCTTTTGCGTGGAGTGTTTGTTGGTGAATAGGTGTATCTACCCAGCCAGGACCAACATTTAGAAAGATTAAATCGGGATATTCAGCAGCTAAAACTTCAGTCATTTTTATTAATGCTACTTTCGCATTTATATAAGAGTTGAACTTCGTCGGGGCGCTATTGACGCCTCCGCCAGCAAAGGTCAGGATTTTGCAGTTTGATTTCATTTTTAGAACTGCTGAACTTAACACTTGCACTATAGATAAGTAATTAATTCTATATGCATTTTCCCAATCGTCATAAGAGCAATCTGATAGAGAACCGATTGGCTCGAGTGTGCCATGAACAAAAATTATACTATCATATATTGAAAAGTTCGTTTTATGGCACCAATCGTCAACGTTTTTTTGTGAGCTAAAATCAACTTTTGTTAGTTCAGCAAAATCTAAGTTTGATTTTCGCCCTCGATAAGTACCGTGAATAATCGTATTTTGGCTTAAGCGCTCAGCAAGTGCTTGCCCAATACCACTATTTATTCCTGTAATTAATACTCGATTCATTAAAACGGGCCTTTAAACCAGTTACCAGGAACATCGTGAGGAAATTCTACATCTTCGGTCATAAATATTTCCCTATCAAGGAGTTCAGATACAGCTTTAGTAATCTCAGTTCTGGTTTTGTAGTATTTTTTTGTTAATCCAAAGCTCGTAGGTTCAGGGTAAGAGGGGAGTGCTATTCGTTTTATTGGTTTTTTTAAGGAAGTAAAGCATGCTTCATATATTTTTGCCGAAATTTCACTAGAGACAGAAAATGAGTTATGTCCTATATCAGTGCATATGCAGGTTTGAGTCTTATTGACCGAGTTATAAATAGTTTGCCAATCAATATTTGTCGGTTCAGATACCTCAATTACCTCGCAGTTAACACCTTGTTTTTTTAGGAAGTTGTGGCAGTGTATGGCTTCTAGGAGCATATAGCTATTAGCGATGATAGTGACATCTTCACCTTCTTTGATGACTCTCGTTGTTTGCATGTTTGAGTTGTAATCGACGCACGTTTCTTTGTCGATGTTTTGGTTATGCAGCCATCGATGTTCAAGGAAAATAGTTGGATTATTATCCATTATACTTTGATAAAGTAGCTGTCCTACATTATCAGTTAAGCTTGGAGTAACAACTTTAAGTCCAGGGATATGTGCAAACCATGATTGCAAGCTTTGTTGATGAGTGGGTCCTTGACCCCAACCCCTACCTATGATTAAACGTATTGTTAAAGGTACAGTCATTTGCCCATTAAACATGTAGTGCCACTTAGCGGCATTATTTACAAGTTGGTCCATGGCAAGCAAGAAAAAATCGACTCGTTGATGGGTCATTAATACACGTGTGCCAGTAATAGCTGCGCCAATCCCCACACCCGTCATTGCATTTTCAGATGTTGGCATATCAAAGACACGGTCTGAGCCAAACTTTGATTGTAAGCCTGTAGTTGTACCAAAAATAGCTTTTGGATCATTAATACCTAATCCCATACAAATCATGCTATCGTCTTCAGCCATGGCACAGTGCTGTGCTTGGTTTATTTCTTCAGCGAATGTTGTTGTTTTATTTTGCATAAAGAAACTCTTCGTTTAACTGTGGATTTGGAAAAGGGCTATTTTCAGCAAAAAGAAAAGCATCTTCTATTTCATTTTTTATTTTGATAATCATTTCGTTATGAGTTTTCTCGAAATGTTGATCTGCTGATAGTTCCGCGAATAATAATTTTAACGGATCTTTTTCAAGCCATGTTTTGACTTCACCTGCGGCTCTGTAGTTTAAGTCATCATCAAAATTAGGACCGCAATGCTCTCTGTGACGATATGTATCAAGCTCTAAGAGTGCTGGGGCATTATTCTTTCTAATATATTCAATAGCACTCTCAACGGCATGGGTTAGTGGTATTAGAAGATTTCCATCAGCGTGAAAGCTTTCAACTCCAATTGATTGCGATAAATCCGTAATGCTTCTATTAACCGGCTGGCGAACTTCTAATGGGCTATACACTGAATAGCGGTTATTCTCACATATGAATAATATAGGAAGAGATTTAACTGCTGCAAAATTTAACGACTCGTAAAAAGCGCCTTCTTCCGTTGCACCGTCACCAAAATAACTTACGGTCAAAAAATTGCTATTTTGTAGTTTTTGACTTAGCGCACTGCCAACCGCCAGTGGTATACTATTACCCACAATTGCAGTGCTAGCTATAAAACCGCAATCCAAGTCTGTTAAGTGCATAGAGCCACCTCTGCCACCTGTGCAGCCTGTCGCCTTGCCATATAATTCAGCTATCATTTTCTTTAATGATCCGCCTTTGGCTAGATAGTGGGCATGTGCTCTATGTGAACTGAAAGCCTTATCATCTTTAGATAAAAAATTAGAAACAACAACAGGTACTAGCTCTTGACCTATTGACAGATGTGTTGGGCATCTCATTTCTTGCTCAGGGTAGCGTAAGGCTATCATTTCTTCTATTTTTCGAATTCTTAATGATTCGAAATATGCATCAAGTTTTTTCATTAGGGTATAAACCAATAAAAATCGCCAGTGTAGCCTGTATCTTTGAAAAACTCTTTCCACTGATCAACATGCATCATTGTTTTGGCTGTTAGATTCCAGGCTTCCATGCGTTCTTTTTCTTGTTCATTTCTATATGCATCAACAGTAATAAATGCTTTAGCTTTAGAAACTCGCTCTATTTCTTGCAGTGCTTTTGCACAATTATTAAGATCTAAATTATGAATAGTGTTAATTGATATTACAGTATCAAAACTATTGTCTTCGAAAGGTAATTTAGTAGCGCAACCTTGTTGTAATAAGTGCTTTACTTCCTGTTTGGCATTGTCTAATGCGTAATGGGATATATCTATTCCACTTAATGTCATTGTTGGTAGCTGTTGTAAAATATCATAAAGCATAAATCCTTTTGCACAGCCTACGTCTAATAAACTGCTATTTTCTTGCAGGCCAAAGTGCGTAATAAAGTCAGGCACGACTGGCTGCCAAAATCTTGAATGATAGTTAAAACCACCATAGCCGTGCTCTCTATCACCATCAAAGAATTCCTCGTCAAATTGGCGCGCTATAGCTCTAACTGCTTCACTTTTGGCTTCTAATCTACCAGAAAGATCACGCTTAGACTTAGGGTAATTTTTTAGTAAATCTATTTCTTGTCCTATCATGATTACCTCAAGGTTTGTGAATATAGTCATGTTCTTGCTTGGCGAGTACATCTAAATTTTGCTTCATCCAATAAATTGTTCGTTCTAAGCCGTTTTCTAATGAAATAGAATCTTGCCAATTTAGCTCGGAGCGAATTTTTTTTGTGTCTAATAAATATGCTGCATCTTTTCCTAATCGATCTTCAGTCGATTGGCACACTTGTTCAAATGGGAGCTTAAGCATATTGCAGATTGTTTCAACGAGTACTCGAATAGAGATCATTTGCTCTGTTGAAATATGGTAAATATCACCATTTTTACCCTTTTCGCCAATAAGTTGTGTCGCTGAAGATACATCGTCAATATGTATAAATGATCGTGTTGAATGCCCTCCGCCATGCAGCTGTAATTTTTTGCCTAGTAGGGCATATAAAATAGTACGAGGGATTATGCGATAAAGCTGTTGGCCTTCACCATAAACATTGGCAGCTCGTGTAAATACCACTGGAAAGTCATAAACATCTGCAAATGTATGTAGACTCATATCTGCAGCAGCACGGGAGACTGCATATGGTGTACTGGGTTGATAATTAGTATGCTCTGGTACTAATCCGTTACAACTACCATAAACTTCGGGAGTTGATATATGGATGTATTTTTCAAGGAAATCTAATTGTCGGAGAGAATTGTGTAACTTGATCGTTGAAACAGTGTTAGTCATAAACCAATGTTCAGGATGTTGCCAGCTTTGACCAACCATGCTTTGTGCAGCAAAGTTATAAATTTTTTTAATTTTTTTCTGTTTAACAATATCAATAATTTTTTGCAGATGATGATTTATATCCAGTTGGCTAAATTGCAATTTATCTGCATTTTTTTGCCAACTATATGGTAGTAATGCTGAATTAGGTTCTGATGAGCGACTAACAGCAACAATTTGCTGATCATTTTTTAGCATATGCGCACAAAATGATGCCCCTGAAAATGAATTGCTTCCTAAAACTAAAATTGATGAGTCATTCATAGTTTAGATTGCCGCCTTATTTATTTTATTCTCAAGAAGAGAAAATTGAGTTTGAATATTTTCAAATGAATCATCCATCCATGCATTTATTTGAAATTCATTATCATTAAAGTAATGATTTTTTCCAACTTCAAAGCCGTGCATGCTATTTGTTCTGTCTGATAGATTTGGAATATCATTCGAACACCATCTAAAAATGATTGAGCGAGCCCCTTCAAGATAGCTAATCGGATAAAGAGGACCACTGTCAACACCCATATTTATATACGCTTCATGGTATAAGGCGAGCCTGATACTTAAATCTACAGCTGCAAGGGGATACGTTGTAAGCGATTGATATTTTTCTTCAAGGGGCTCACTTACTTTATAAGTATCTCTAATAATTAGCGGAAAGTATTCATTGAGGTCTAGTGATAATGCAAAATCAAGCCATGCCGTTGTATTGCTATTTCTGTGCTCGGAATTTGCCCAATATTCTCTCAATGTAATTGTTATTAGCTTTTTTTTGCCCACGTTATGTCTTATGAAGTCATTAACAATAGTATAAGCTTGTTGTGGAGGTGCTAAGTTACTTAATTTAATATTTTGCTCGGCATAAGATTTTAATAATTTAAAATCTCCAGCTGCTTGTCTAGGGTTTTGAAAGTAGTTATTTGGATATATGCTAGGGTTCAAGCTTTTATAGTATACAAGGCTACTTTGCGAAATCGGCTGATCAATACCTATGCATGAGGCAAGACAATTAAACATGGGTTTAATAACCTTTTCGATACGCCATTTAGCATCAACGTTATCGTGATATACATTTAATCCTGGTGTATCGTCACTATGGCTAGGGATAATTACAAATTGAATATTTTTTTTATTTTGTTTTTTTCGTTCTATTTCAGCTAAAACGATAAAAGTAGTTACATCAAAGCAGGGCAAATTATAAGAGAGATCATAAAAAGCATATAACGTTGATTTAGTATCAATATCAAATTGCATTTGTATACAAGGAATGAGCTTACCGCTCATGTGGTTAAAAAAAGAACATTGATTAGTGGTAATACCAATTTTATTTAAAGATTGTAAGATATCAAAGACAAATTCAGAACAAATTACTACTTGGAGCGTTTGTTTTTTTTCTAGTTTTGATAATTCTTCTAATGATTTTGCAGGCGTGCCTTTGTATGATTCGCCACCATTTGTACAAGCAAAAATATTATTGTCAGTATTATATTCTGATCGGATAAACATTTCTGTTGAGGCTGTAATTCCGTAGACAATGGTGGTCATTAATTAGCCTCACGTAATGCATTGTATAGAGCTTTCATTAAGATATGCCCGACAATAACTTGAGTATCTTCTGATATCTGCATATCTTGGACTTCGAAATGGAAAACTTGGTCAAGCATCGGCTTAACTTTACCGCCAGAAAATCCTAAAATGCCCACTGTTTTCATGCCAATGTCGAGTGCTTGTTGAGTCGCTCTAATTATATTTTCAGAGTTACCGCTACCAGATAAAACAAGTAAAATATCATTGCTGTTTGCTTTAACTTTTAGCTGATGTGCAAAAATATTTTCATAACCAATGTCATTGCCTAGGCAAGTTAAAACAGAGCTGTTTGCTGGTAATGCTTCAACTTTTAATGCATTACCTTCTGGGCTAATACCAAATGTAAAGTCATTTGCAAGGTGGATTGCATTTGCTGCTGAGCCGCCATTGCCACATAAATATAAAGTGCCGTTATTTGCCTTCATAGTAAGTAAGGTATCAACAAGACTCTTAACTTGTTCACTATCTAACTGTTTTAATACATCCGTTAGGGTGTTCACATAGTTTGTTGTCAGGTTTTTCACTGAATCCTTGGCTATAGTGGTTGCAGATTGGTTGTTAGTCATAAAACTTCTCTTTGCATCCATTTAAGGTTGTAAAAATGGTCTTCATCTTTAAGTAAGTCTTGTTTGTAAGCTGTAATAATTTCGGTAATGGCTGTGTCGACATTTTTATTGGGTGTAAAACCGGTAGATAGTAACTTATCTGAATTAATACGGTAACAACGAGGGTCATTTGAAGGAGTAACCTCAATCTCACATGCTATTTTAGCCTGTACCATTTTTGCTATATCCATAATTGAGATATTTTCAAACCCTGCATTAAAGACACCAGAGACTTTCTCTGGATTATCCAGCATATAAATATAGAGATCAGTAATATCGTCAATATGAATATTTGGTCTGACTTGATCGCCGCCAAACACTGTGATTTTTCCATTTTTTAGAGCTTGCATTGTCAGCATATTGACAGAAACATCTAAGCGCATTCGTTTAGATAAACCGCATACAGTTGCTGGGCGTACAATTTGTACCGCCATGTCGTCGGCATAACTAAGAAGTACACGCTCTGCAACCATTTTCGTTTTGTTGTATTCAGAAATAGGCTCAAGCGTTAAGTCCTCAGTTACTTGCTCTTCATCTTTAACGCCGTATACGCTACCCGATGACGCATAAATAAACTGTTTTATTCCACAGCGCTTTGCTTTATCGGCTAAGCGCATAGTTGCTAACGCACTCACTTCCCATGTTAATTTAGGGTTTAAATCACCACAGGGATCGTTTGCGATAGAAGCAAGATGAATAATAGAATCCACACCGTCTAAGTTAATCGTATCAGTGTCGCGTACGTCACCTTTAATGACTGAGAGGTTGTCATGAGAGGGCAAAAAATTACCAAACCATTGGATGTCAAACGCGATTACGCGATGGCCTAAAGCCAGTAGTTTTGGAACCAGTACAGTTCCTTTATAGCCAGTTGCACCGGTAACTAATATTGTTTTTGGATTCATTTAATATTCTCTAATTCTTTGGTAGTCATAAATATAATGTTCAATGACATACAATTATTATGCCTAACTTAAGTAGATTTTTGCTCTACATGTTTATTTATATCGGTGATGTGAGGGTTTTCCTTTAATGTTTTTATTAAATCATTATAGGAAAAATCTACTTTATTCAAAAAATGCTCATAAACAGCGGTAATTGCTTTGTAATCGTCTGGTTCATCAAGTGTTAGGCGAAAGTGGCTATAATCTTCATACGCACTGAATGTGTGAGTCGTTATAGTATTAAATTTTGCCATGCCTAACGTAACATGCTCACGATCGTCCGGTGATGTTGCTTTTAGATGGGTATTCTCTAGTAAATCAAATGAAAATGCGCAGCAGTCAAGTCCTCTAGGGTAACCACTATGAGGACCTAAATTAACCATGTCATAGGTTTGAGTCACTCTTTCATTAATCACTTTGTTACATAGCTCTTCATCAATCAGTGGACAATCACTCGTTAGCCTAACTATGGTTGTAGATGATTGAGCATTATAATGTTTAGCAGCCAGATAATAGCGGCTTAGTACGTCTTGTGTATCCCCTTGGTAGGTTTTAATATTCAGCTGTGTGCATAAATCCAAGATAGGCTGCTCAGTGCCATCATTAGTTGTTGCGACAATGATTTGATCGTGCCAGTTTGGTAAGCGTTCAAGCATAATTTGTAACACTGGTTTGCCACACAGCGGCAACATCACTTTGGCAGGCAATCTGGTTGATGTCATACGTGCTTGAATTATTATTAATACATCAGACATGGTCACTGGTAATCGTAATTATTATTGAGATAAATATAGCAAATCATTACACTCTTGCACATAACTTAAAAGTTAAAATCCTTTTGGATCAATATAGTTTATCAAATTGTAAGCTATTGTAGATAATTAGGTATGAAATTTGCTTTGATTTAATGATTTTTTGACAGTGCAATTTAAGGGGCGCAAATGGCGTTTAATTCTGAAATTACCATCGATGGTAGAAAAATTGGGCCAGGTCATCCTGTGTATATTATTGCCGAAATGTCAGCAAACCATGGTCAAAATTTAGAGCAGGCGAAAGCGTTAGTTAGAGCCGCAAAAGAGGCCGGAGCTGATGCGATAAAGTTACAAACTTACCGCGCAGATACTTTAACAATGGATTGTAAATTACCGCATTTTGAAGCAACAGGTCCATGGCAAGGACAATATTTATATGATTTATACGAAGGGGCATATATGCCATGGGATTTTCACGCCCCTTTAATTCAGCTGGCGAATGAAATCGGTATCACTATTTTTTCTTCACCATTTGATGATTCTGCAGTCGATTTATTGGAATCTTTTGATTCACCTGCATATAAAATAGCTTCGCCAGAGTTGATCGATCATGACCTCATTCGAAAAGTTGCTGCGACTGGAAAGCCGGTGATTATGTCAACAGGTGGAGCAACGCTTGCTGAGATTGACGAAGCTGTGAAAGTTGCTCACCAAGCAGGAGTAACAGATTTAGCTATATTGAAATGTACAAGTAGCTACCCAGCTCCCCCGCAAAGCATTAATTTAAAAACAATCCCTCATTTAGCAGATGTTTTTAAAGTACCAATAGGCTTATCGGATCACACATTAGGTAACCATATACCTGTCGCCTCTGTAGCTATGGGGGCGACAATTATAGAAAAGCATTTTGTGATGAGTAAAGAAGATGAAACGGCTGATAGCTTTTTTTCCATGACACCAGATGAACTTGAAGATTTAGTTCAAGGAGTTAGGCAAGTTGAGTTGGCTATTGGCAGTGTACATTTCCCTAGTGAGCCCAGTAAAGCAAGGCGTTGCCTATTTGCAGTGAGGGATATTGCTGCTGGTGAAGTTTTGAACAAAGAGAATGTGGTCAATCTAAGGCCTGGTGTAGGTGAGCTGATGCCAAAGGATTTAGGATTTATAACGGGCAGACTCGCAACGAAAGCGATTAAAAAAGGTATGCCTTTGACTTGGCATCACGTTGGAGCGATTAAATGAACTATCTAATTTACGGAGCGGGTCATTTTGGAGAATGTTTTTATAGAATTTTAGTAAAGCAAAAGCTACAAGTTAATGGGTGGATCGATCAACGTTTAGTTAGCCAGATGAAGTATAATTTACCTATTTTTGATGAGCATACAGCTGATCGTAATATGACAGTCATTGTTGCAGTAACGCCGTTAGTTAACTCTAATAGAGGGCAAATCAAAGAGCGCCTACAAGAGCTCGGTTATAATAATGTTCTTGGCTTTTTTGAGGCTGCACGAGAGTTCCCAGAAGTGTTTAAGGAATATGCACAGCTAGAGCATTTATGGATGCGCACAAGTCATCATGATATGTTGAATTTACCAAGTATTAAGTGGTTACGAGCGCGTTTGGGGGATGATAAAAGTAAAAATATATTAGATAAATTGTGTGCTTTTAGGGCATCCCTTTCTATTGATGACTACCCTGAACCGGATAGAAAAATTGAGTACTTCCCAGATGATATACCTTTCAATTTTCAATCACCAATTCGTTTTATCGATTGTGGTGCTTATACTGGGGATACAGTAGAGGCGTTTGTAGAACTTCATAAAAAAAATATTATAACACTTGAGCATATTTCCTCATTTGAACCCGATACAAATAATTATCAAACACTTACAAATACACAAAACAGGCTAAAGAAAAATAATCCTGAAATTTCTTTTCAAGCATTCCCTTCGGGGGTTTGGAAATGTGTTGATTTACTTAATTTTAATCAAGGGCAAACAAGCTCCAGCAATATTATACAAAGTGAAGTTATAAATGATTCTTCAGTATCTGTTGTTGATTTAGACTCAACTTGTCAAGCTATGGATATAAACTATATAAAAATGGACATAGAGGGGGCCGAATTAGCTGCTCTTGAAGGTGCCAAAAGTTTAATTCAAACCCAACAGCCTGTGCTAGCTATTTGTGTTTACCATAAACCGAAAGATTTATGGGAACTCCCTCAATTTATCGATCAATTGCAGCCTAATTACGATATGTATTTACGAGTACATGAACATTTAGGGTTAAGCACCGTTTTGTATTGTATTCCAAAAGGTTCTCATTAATGAAAAATCAACTTATTAACTTTTTATATCAGTTTTTTACAGACAGAGGTTGCGCTGTTGATATTGATAATATTTTAGAGCTTTCATTCAAGGATGATATAGCTTTGGATTCATTTGAGATTCTGACATTAGTAATGCAGATTGAATTGACTTTCGGTATAAAAATTGAACCTCAGGAATTGCTTGATCCAAAGACGAATTATGTGAGTGGATTTGTTGATATGGTTATGGCAAAGCAATAATTATGTTTGCAATTCGTATCACTAATAAGCAAGACAATGGCATTGGTCATTTAATGCGAATGAAACATTTGGCTTCTGCATTAAAACAGCACCAATTAGGTGTCCACATAATTCTTGATGATTTATGTCAGTTTAGCCAAACGCTGTATGCAGATTTTAAAGTGGCTGATGTTCATTGGCAAAATTATGAAGAGGACGCACTTTTAACAATTAATTATATGCATCAGAATAGTTTATCGCATTTAATAGTTGATAGTTATACTTTACCGCATGAATACGAGCAGTTGATAAAGAAATCCGGTTTTACCTTAACCGTTATTGATGATAACGAGCGACAACATACTTGCGATTTTTTGATTGATTATAAATGGGTAGGACCGAATACAAAGAGCCGTTATGAATCGCTAGTACCGACTGATTGCGTTCGTCTTTTAGGCCCGAATTATTGTATTTTAGATCCCACATATCGTACCGTTGAAAAGTACTCTTCGGAGTCAGATCTTCCCGTTCGAGTTTTATTTTCATTAGGTGGCGGTGGTGATCTTTTTATTCTAAAAAGAATCTTTGATGGATTACCAAGAGCCATTCAAGCAAATGTTCTTTTTGATATAGTGATAGGTCCCTATGCAACGAATAAAGAGACTATGTATGCTATTGGGCAAGAGTTTCCAAATATTAATATTTTAGAGAATGTAACTTGCCTGAAAGAGTATTATGAAAGAGCCTCACTTTTTGTGGGTGCATTAGGCACCTCTTTTTATGAATGTGCTGCGACTAAAACACCAGCGATTACTTTTTCTCTTGAGGATAACCAGACTAATGATATTGATATCTTGGAGTGGTTAGGTCACTACCTCCATATTAATGATGTTTCTATTGATGATTTTTTGCGATTAGGAGAGTTAATTGATATCGCTCTTAGTCAATTACCAAGATTACAATTGCTGGTAGCCAAAAGAAAAGTATCGGTTGATGGCGAGGGGGCACGGCGAATAGCTAAAGCTCTTGTCGGTGAGAAGATATCAACAAATTGTTTTGCTATTGCTGAGCAGCACTGCGAAGTAAAGACTGAATTAACAGATAATTTGGTTGTTTGCCAAGTTGATGATACCCATATAAATAGTTATTTATCGGCTAGAAACTTACCTAGCAATAGCGTGAGAATGACTGTGCAGAATGCTATTAAGCCATTGGAACATTATTTATGGTGGTTTAATCAATCACGTTTTAACTTTGTGATTACAGAGCGAGAAGGCAGTAGGCAATCTCAAAGTTTGTATATCTGGCATAATTTATATAAAGATAAGTATTTATATGGCGGCTGGTTTTCTTGTAATCAAGATCTTTCCTTGCCCATAGCTATGATCGCCTTACAATGGCAACTTGAGTTTTGTAAAGCGAGTCATCCCAATGCTATTTGGCTTGCGGTGATCCACAAAGACAACAAATTTGTAAATTTGCTAAATAGCTATATGGGATTTGTGGCAATACCAATACATTCAAAAGAATATAAAGTAACGCAACAGTTATTTCCTTTGGCCGATGAGCAGTTTAATTTTGTAATGTGGGACCCAAATGCACAATAAAAATATATACCAGCTTGTTCAATCACATACGGTTACTCAACCTGAGAAAATTGCGTGTATATATCAACAGACCCAAATTAACTACCAACAACTAATAAATAAGGTTGATTCTTTAGCTGCTGGCCTGACTCAGTTAGGAATTAAGCAAGGACATAAAGTTGCGTTATTTTGTCCAAATAACCTCGAGTTTACATATTGTTTATTAGCTGCGGCTAAACTGGGTATTGCGCTTGCGCCATTACCACTAACTCTTAAAGGACAGGCTTTATCAAAAGCGTTACAAGTAGCTGATTGCGAGTATGCTATAGCATGGATAAGTGTGGCTGAACAACTTGTTAATAATGATGTTTTAGCTACCGACAATATAATTACGATAGGTGGCAATAGTGATAACTTGATTGATTTGGTCAATGTAATGTCTGCATCCACGGCGCAATATGATGAGTTTCCAGTAGAAAATATCAATTTACCTTATATTCTTACCATGACTTCAGGTTCTACTGGTCAACCTAAGCCAATAGTATTTACTCAAGCGACTAAAATTGTTCGCGCATTTGATGCGACGGCTCAGTATTACCAATTAGATAAAAGCGATGTTGTGTTGGTTTCAACACCTTTATATCATTCACTTGCACAGCGCTCTTTACTGATGCCACTAATGTTGGGCGCAAGTGTAGTTATTTTACCCAAGTTCTCAGTTAATGCTTGGCTTGATGCAATCAATACTCATAAAATTAGTTTTTTATTTGCTGTTTCAAGTCAACTAAAGGCCTTGATCCCAGAGTTAGCAAAAGCACAGTTAACAAGCTTGAAGTGTGTTGTATCATCTTCTGCAACGCTTGAAAGCGACGACAAAAAGTCACTGTTATTAGCCTTGAATTGCCGTTTTCATGAATGTTATGGGGCATCAGAAATGGGGGTGATCAGTGATTTTGATATAACCGAGCCGAATGTACCGATCAATAGTGTAGGTAAGCCTTTACCAAATCTGAAAATAAAAATATGTGATGCTGAACGTAATACTTTGTCTAATGGTAATATCGGTGAAATAGCTTGTCGCTCACCAACTGCGTTTGCACAATATTATAACTTACCAGAGCAAACTGCGCAGAGTTACGACAGTGATGGTTATTTTTTTACTGGTGACCTTGGTTATTTGGATGATGATAATTATCTTTATTATGTTGGTCGAACAAAAGAAGTTATTAAATCGGGCGGGATCAATGTTTACCCGAGCGATATTGAGTTGGTAACTAATTACTTACCTTGGATTGCTGAGTGTGCGGCTTTTGGAGTAAGTGATGATAAATTTGGAGAAGTCATTTTATTATCTTTTGTTTGTAATGATACTGCGCCAGTGAATGCAAAAATGCAGTTGCAAATGCATTTATTCAAAGAACTTACTGACTATCAGCAACCGCGAATTTTGTTTGAGATGAAAAGACTGCCAAAAACCGAAATGGGTAAAATCCATAAACCGAGTATCAAGCAGGCATATCTAGAGAGTTGTAATTAAGCGTATTACACGCTTTCCCAGCCAAGTGTTTGTGTCGAACGTTTAGCAGCAGCAAATAACTTTAAGCCATCTGCGGCGTGTTCTAAACCAAATACGTATGGTTGGTTATTTTCTTGCCCTAGTTGAAAACATTGTAAATCTTCAGCGATGTCGCTGTATAAGTTTGCAAATGCTTCTACAAAACCAGTGGGGTGGCCTGGTTTCATGCGGTTATATCTAAATTGGTGGGCGTAGTCGCACTGACCCGCTCGGTCTAATATCTCTCGCCTACCATCATTAAAATTTAGTTCTAACTCATCGGGGTTGAGCTGTAACCATTTAGCACTTCCGGTATCTCCATACACTCTGATCTGTAAACCGTTACGATGACCAATAGCCGTTTTTGACATCCACATGCTGCCTTTGACGCCACTGGCATACTTTACTAGCATTTGTACGTCATCGACTAAATTAGCATATTGAGAGTGGTTACTAAATTCAGCTAATGTGTGAGTTGGTTCCTCACCCAATAAAAAGCTACTTAGGTGATGAAGGTGAACACCTAAATCTAAGCAAATGGTTGGTACTTCAGCATCTCGCAGACGCCACGCCTGCGGTTGTGATGTTTTTCCCGCGATATCGGGGGGGCGGCGAAAGCCTTCTTGCGGCATTTCTAAATGAATTTTTTGAATTGTTCCCAGCTTTCCTGAATTTATTAAATGCTTTAACTCACGTACCATTGCATAGCCACTGTAGTTAAAAGTAACAGCTAAAAATTGTTTCTTTGGATCATAATAAGGGCGAAGAGTTGCAATTTCTCGTGGTCCACAAACCATCGCTTTTTCACAGATTACGGGTAATTTTTTTTCGAATAAATACTGTAAAACTTCTAAATGATGTGGTGTTGGAGTGAGCACTACAAAAGCATCAATGTGACCCTTTTCAGCTTCGACCATTTCTTTCCAATCTGCGTAAACACGTTCTGCTGGGATCCCCCAATGAATACCTGTAGCTTGATTATTTTCTTGATTACGACAAAAGGCACCGGCAACAACTTGAAATTTATGATCCATGTGAGCTGCGCAAAAGTGCACATAACCAACAGCTGACGTGTTACCCCCGCCAATAAAAGCAAGTTTGAAAGTCGGGTGAGTTTGTAACATAGTTGCCTCAAGGTTCATTAAATAATATGTTTATATCGTCAAAAAGGTTGAAAACTTTAATTTAAGATTTGCTGTAGAGTGTTCAGTACAAAATGCACTTCTTGCTCTTTCAACGATGGATGAAGAGGAAGGGTGATAGCACCTTGATAATATTTTTCAGCATTAGGGAAGTCACCAACCTTAAAGCCTAGAGTTTGATAGTATGGCTGTAAATGTATTGGAATATAATGAACGTGGCCAATGATCCCAGCTGCTCGAAGCTGAGTTACAGCGTTTTTATGACGAGTTGTATTGCTATTATTTAGTTGAATTATGTACAAGTGATAAGCGGAATAACAGGTATCAATTTGCTGTAATGGACGAACCAAATTTAAATCAAGATGTGTATCATATATTTTAGCAAGGTGATGTCGCTGCTTAACAAATTCGTCAACTTTACTTAGTTGGCTAAGCCCTAACGCTGCGTGTAAATCAGTCATACGATAATTAAAGCCAAGCTCGATTTGCTGATAGTACCAAGGTCCATGACTTGCATCGGTCATTTCACTTTCATCTGATGTGATCCCATGGCTTCTTAATCGTTTTAAACGCTTTGCTAAATTATCATCATTTGTAACCGCCATACCGCCTTCAGCTGACGTGATGATTTTCACAGGATGAAAGCTGAATACGCAAATATCTGAAAACTCACAATTACCAACAGGTTTATCTAAATATTTAGCACCAATGGCGTGAGAGGCATCTTCGATAATTTTAAAATCATATTTAGTAGCGAGCTGATGAATGGCTTGCATATCGCATGATTGACCCGCCAAGTGTACCGGTATGACAACTTTAGGTAAGCAGTTATTTTTTTCTGCTAGGATCAGCTTCTGCTCAAGTTCCTTAATCGACATGTTGCCGGTATCTAAGTCAATATCAACAAAGTCAATCTTAGCACCACAATAAAGTGCGCAATTACTTGATGCTACAAAAGAAATAGGAGATGTCCAGACTATATCGTTTTCTCCAACGCCTAATGCTAGGCATGCGATATGTAACGCCGATGTTGCACTATTTACTGCAATGCCATGCTTTACTTTACAGTAACTAGCAATGCCAGCTTCAAATGCAGGTACTTTAGGACCTTGCGTGAGCCAGTCAGATTGTAAAACATTGAGTACCGCATCAATATCTGCTTGGTCAATAGATTGCTTTCCATATGGGATCATAAAAGTGCCTGAATATTAAAAGCTGCTATTTCTTCTATTGTCAAAAAGTGGGGGTTACTTAAAGAACTATACTCAAACCCGACTTCAACTTTTTTACCGCGCTCATTTAATGCGTTTGTATCAAAACTATTGCTGCGACTACTAAATTTAATACCAGGTGCAATCACAAAATGATCATCAAATTCGTAGGTATCAAAACACAAATCAGAAGGGCACATCACCTCATGTAATTTTTCACCCGGGCGAATACCAATATTTTTTTGTGGCAGGTTTGGTGCCATAGCTGTTGCTAAATCTGTAATACGAATTGATGGGATCTTGGGAACAAAAATTTCTCCCCCTAACATCCTCTCAAAGTTAGTTAAAACAAAATCAACACCTTGTTGTAGGCTTATCCAAAAGCGGGTCATTTCTTCATGGGTGATAGGGATATGGTCGCGGCCTTGGTCAATAAACTTTTGGAAAATAGGCACTACTGAACCGCGCGAGCAGACTACATTACCGTAGCGAACAACTGAAAATGTGGTGCGATTACCACCGGCAATATTATTAGCGGCAACAAACAATTTATCGGATGCTAATTTTGTCGCACCATATAAATTAATTGGGTTGGCTGCTTTATCAGTAGAAAGCGCAATGACTTTTTCAACATTATTATCTAAGGCAGCATCAATGACATTTTCCGCACCATTGATGTTAGTTTTGATGCATTCCATCGGGTTATATTCTGCGGCAGGGACCTGTTTAAGAGCTGCAGCATGAATAACGTAATTTACTCCACGCATTGCACGGCGTAAGCGGTCTTTGTCGCGTACATCACCGATGAAGTAACGCATACATGGTTGATCAAAGTCTTGCTGCATTTCAAATTGTTTTAACTCATCACGAGAGAAAATAATTATTTTTTTTGGCTTGTATCGCTCAAGTAACGTTTTTACGTATTTTTTACCGAATGATCCGGTACCACCGGTAATTAAAATTGTTTTGTTATCGAACATAGTTTTACCCAAGTTATTTATCATTGGCGTAGTTATAGTAAAAAATTAAATACGCAAAAAGTGAAATTTAATACACTGCTCAGTACTTTACCTATTAACAGAGTAGGTTAGCAAGCACGATGCCAAGTTAATTTAATTAAACAATGGTACAAAGTGCAAAATTTGGCAAATTAAGCTATAATTTAACCAATCAGCGTGTCGGAGCCTGTTATGAAAATTCAATCACCAGCAACTAGTTTTTTAAACCAAACACAGCAAACCAGTAACAAGCTTGCAGAGCAACTTGCTACGGGTAAAAAAGTCAACTCTGCGGCAGATGATGCCGCTGCATTACAAATAATTAATAGATTAACCTCCCAGCAAGACGGTTACAGCCAAGCGGTGAATAATGCCTATGATGGTATTTCTTATTCGCAAGCGACCGAGTCAAACTTGTCGGGTGTCAATGATGCAGTCTCGCGTATTCGTGAATTATCTATCCAAGCAGGTAATGGGGCATTAAATGATAATGACCGTGCTGCTTTGCAAGAAGAAGTAGTGCAGTTACAAAGTCAAATTACAGAGACGTTTGAAAATGCTAATTTTGCAGGAAAACCTATGTTTGATGGTCAGTCGGTGTCGTTTCAAGTTGGTCCAGATGCGAATGCAAATCAAACGGTTACTCCTTCGGACGGTAGTTTTGCATCAGTAATATCAACAATTGATATTTCTACTCAAGCAGGTGCTCAAGCTGCAATTGATATTAGTGACCAAGCGGCGGACGAAATTAACGCCCAGCGAGCTGAACTTGGTGCTTTTCAAAATACTTTGGCAAGTACCATTAAAGGCTTAGGAACTCAGCAAGAAAATATTGCCGCGAGCCAAAGTCGAATTCAAGATACCGATTATGCTCAGGCGGTTTCACAGCAAGTATCAAATGATATTTTAGCACAAGCGTCAGTTGCACTGCGTGGACAAGCCAACCAATCGGCTGAATCTATTTTAGGCTTGCTTTAATATTAAAGATACTGCGGTAATTCTTAAGTATTACTTGCAATTAGCTAAGCGTCTATTTTTTGGCATGGTTGTCAAAAAACTGCCGCTTAGTGCTTGCATCCCTCCCAAACTCGCTTACAATTTAAATTATTAATAGCTTGTAGTAACTGTGGTTCGCTAAATAATGATCTTGATCTTAGATAATAATAATAATCGTGCGATTGGTTTACATGCTGCGCTTACCTTTATTGGTGAGGCAGTGCAACTGCTTGATGATGCAAGCCTTGAACAAGAATGTGAAAAATACCAAAAGCAGTCATGTATGGTGATCCTCGGCGCATTACAAAGTTTAGATCATGAGAGCGTGATCAAGCGCCATCCAACAATACCATTTCTATTAATTGGTGAAACCCTTAAACCACTGTTGAGCATTGCCAATGTAGTTGGCCTTATCTGTGAACCTTTTAACCATGATGTAACGACTCAATTACTGCATGATTGCCAACAGTATCAACGGATGTTACCAAATGAGCATAAACACGCAAAACCGCACAAAACCTTTGATGGCTTAGTTGGTGAAACTGAAGCGGTTAAAGATGTACGCTTTTTAATTGAACAAGTTGCTAAAACGGACGCTAATGTATTAATTTTAGGCGAATCAGGTACTGGTAAAGAAGTGGTTGCTCGTAATGTTCATTTACTATCAAAACGTAATACAGGGCCATTTGTACCCGTTAACTGTGGGGCGATACCTGCGGAGCTGTTAGAAAGTGAGTTATTTGGTCATGAAAAAGGCGCGTTCACTGGTGCTATTTCAGCGCGTAAAGGCCGTTTTGAACTTGCCCAAGGTGGGACGCTTTTTTTAGATGAAATTGGCGATATGCCGCTGCAAATGCAAGTAAAGTTATTACGAGTGTTACAAGAGCGCAGCTATGAGCGGGTTGGTGGTACAAAACCAATTCAAGCGGATGTGCGGGTGATTGCTGCAACACACCGTGATCTTGAAAAAATGATAGAGCAAGGAAGTTTCCGCGAAGATTTATATTATCGACTCAATGTTTTTCCTATCGAAAACCCATCTCTTGCAGAACGCGCTGATGATATTCCATTATTATTAAAAGAGTTAATGCGCCGTATTAATGAGCAAAGTGGTACTACCGCTAAGTTCACCGAACGCGCAATTGATAGTTTAAAAGAGCATACATGGCCGGGTAATATTCGCGAGTTAGCGAACTTAGTTGAGCGTATGGTGATAATGCTGCCAGATAAAGTGGTTGATATTCCCGATCTACCAGCAAAATATCGTTATATTGAAGTTGATGCTTATGAACCACAATATCCTGAAGAGCTTATGGAGCGTGATGCTTTTAATGATATTTTCAGTACTGGTTTTAGTGATTATGACGATGAGCCAGAAGTTGAAGCAATTCAGCCATCGGCAGGCCTTTTACCCGACGATGGGATTGAGCTAAAAGATTATTTAGCTGAGCTGGAAATTAGCCTGATCACTCAGGCCTTAGAGCGTTATGATTATGTCGTAGCGCGTGCTGCGGAGATCTTGGGTGTACGCCGCACAACCTTAGTTGAAAAAATGAAAAAATATAACCTATCACGAGATTAACACGTGCTAAGTTGCTAATATTTTACTTCGCAATATCAGTAATCACAGAGTGTGGTCGTCGTTTACGGTGATAAGTTCATTGACGCGCTAAAGCACTACCTACCATTTCGGTGCTTGCAAATAGTTACTTAATTTTTACCACCGAGGCGCTGCGCGCTACACGGAGCTGAAGGGCTAGGACCCTAATCCCTTCCTCTTTGAACTCGGAGTTCTCTGTGGTGGATCAATCATTTAAAGATCTTTTGCACAAAGAGAAGTGAATGAGAGCAAATGAGCAGATAAAAATATATATAAATCTTTCGCGGCTGAAGCCTGCTTATATGTGGGTTAAGCATTTGTAGGAAATGGCTTCAGCCATTAATTCCCAGAAGCTAGATTTTAGGATCCTAGCGCCTAGTCACTTTTCTAGCTCTTAACACCTAGTATTTTTCAATAATCTCTGCTTTTCTAAAACAATCATTACTATGATCATTCACCATACCACAGGCCTGCATATGGGCGTACACTGTGGTTGGGCCTAAAAACTTAAACCCCCGTTTTTTTAAATCTTTTGCAAATGCAGTTGAGGCCTCAGTAATTGCAGGGTAGTCACTAAGTTTATCTAACTCATTCACTAACGGCTTACCACCTACAAACTGCCATTGATAGTTACTGAAGCTGCCAAACTCTTGCTGAATTTCAATAAAACGTTTGGCGTTATTTATAGTTGCTACAATTTTTAAACGATTACGGATAATTGTTTCATCAAGCACTAATCGTTCGATATCGTGCTCGTTCATTTGTGCGACTTTTTCCACGTCAAAATCCAAAAATGCACGACGATAGCCATCACGTTTCTTTAAAATCGTATACCAACTTAATCCTGCTTGTGCTGATTCCAGAGTAATAAACTCAAACAAGATTTGATCATCATAAACAGGCACACCCCATTCGTTGTCGTGATAGTCAACATAGTCATCTTTACTGGCATCGAGCCAAGGGCAGCGACATAAATTTGTTGAATTCATAGTGTCTCCTTGCTTTGCTTATTTTAGTTTGTCATTTTTTTGTCGCGTTATTTATACGCTAAGCAAATGAAATTAAACAATATAATTGTTGGTACAATTTGTGCATTTAGCTAGTTAGATCCTGTAAACGAGAATGCATTATGGCCTTAGCTAATGTCTTAAAACCACAATTTATCACAGCGACCCAGTATAACCCATGCTTACTGCAAGAAGAGTACATTGGTGAGTTAAGTGAATTACGCCAGCAAGCCAGTTGGTTAAGTCATTTAGTAGATACAATGCCTGCGGGTGTTGTGGTGCTTGATGGTCGCGGTTTGATCGCTAAAGCTAATCAAATTGCAACAGACATGCTGGGGGAGCCACTCGAAGGTGAAAAGTGGTTCAGTGTGATCCAGCGCTCGTTTCGGCCCCAACAAGATGATGGTCATGAAGTATCGCTCAAAGATGGTCGCTTAATTAAGTTAGAAATAACGGCATTAGCGCCAGAGCCAGGGCAATTAATCTTAATGACTGACTTAACAGAAACGCGTCGTTTACAAACACGCGTTGCACATATGCAGCGTTTAAGTGCACTGGGTAAAATGGTGGCATCTTTGGCACATCAAGTGCGAACACCACTGTCTGCTGCGATTTTGTATGCCGCTAATTTAGGTTCAAAGCGGTTACCCGAAAGCTCGCGAGGCAATTTTCATACTAAGTTAATGTCGCGTTTAAAAGATCTCGAGACCCAAGTAAACGATATGTTGTTGTTCGCTAAAAGTGGCGATCAGCAAGTTGTTGAACATGTTTCCATGCAGCAATTATTAACTGAAGTGAAAACTGGCGCTGATGCTATGGTCGCACTTAATAATAGTGAACTTCAGGTCAGTTTACCTGAGCCTGATATCGAGATAATGGGCAATAAAACTGCGCTTGCCAGTGCCATTCAAAACCTTATTCACAATAGTATTCAAGTCATTGGCAGTAATGCACTCGTTCAATTAAGTGCGCAGCGGGATGCGAGTGACCCCGAGCTAGTGTGTATTACTGTAAGTGATAATGGCCCTGGGGTCGATTTAAGCTTACTTGATAAATTATTTGAACCATTTTTTACTACGCGAAGCCAAGGCACAGGTTTAGGCTTAGCTGTGGTTAGTTCAGTCGCGAATGCACACCAAGGACGAGTTGAAGTAACGAACAATGCTCAAGGCGGAGCCTGCTTTAGTTTACTGTTACCTATTTGTACAAAGTCAACATCGGCGGAGGCAATATGAACAACACGATTTTAGTGGTTGAAGATGATGCGGGGCTTCGTGAAGCCTTGATTGATACGCTTGAAATGTCTGGAATAGATTGCGTTGCGGCTGACAGTGCCGAGCAAGCTATGGTGCTACTTAAAAAAGACAGCTTTTCGCTGGTCGTGAGCGATGTGCAAATGGGCGCGATGAGTGGTCTTGATTTACTGCGCAGCATAAATCTTAATTACCCTGATCTACCGGTTTTAATGATGACAGCGTATGCGACTATTGATGATGCTGTTGAGGCTATGCGGTTAGGGGCAATTGACTATATGGCCAAACCGTTTGCGCCCGAAGTGCTACTTAATATGGTAAGCCGCTATCTACCTGAGCCAGAAAAAGAAACTGATGGCCCGATTGTCGCTGATCCTAGTAGTATTCAGCTATTAGAACTTGCTAGTCGGGTTGCTAAATCGGATGCCAGTGTGATGGTGCTTGGTCCTAGTGGCTCAGGTAAAGAAGTACTCGCACGCTTTATCCATGATAAATCAGATCGCGCAGAGCAGCCATTCGTCGCAATAAACTGTGCTGCGATCCCTGAAAATATGCTCGAAGCTACATTATTTGGCTACGAGAAAGGCGCGTTTACTGGTGCGATTCAAGCTTGTCCGGGTAAATTTGAGCAAGCACAAGGTGGCACAATTTTACTTGATGAAATCACTGAGATGGATTTAGGCCTACAAGCTAAGTTATTACGTGTATTACAAGAACGCGAAGTTGAACGTTTAGGTGGTCGCAAAACTATTAAGCTGGATGTGCGTATTTTGGCTACCAGTAACCGTGATTTAAAAGAGGCTGTGGCTAAGCACCAGTTTAGAGAAGATTTATATTATCGATTAAATGTATTTCCGTTGATGTGGCGTCCACTTTGCCAACGTCCAGGCGATATTGTCGTGTTGGCAAAGCATTTAATTGAACGTCATCTCAATAAAAGCAAAGAGCCTATCGCTGTACTTAGCGAACCGGCAGAGAAAAAATTATTAGCTCATACTTGGCCAGGTAATGTGCGTGAACTGGATAATGTGATCCAGCGTGCGCTGATATTACGCCACGGTGATATGATTGACGAAAGTGCTATTTTTATTGAAAATTTAACCCAGACTCCTCTAACTGCGGCTTTATCAGCAAGTTTAGTACCGGTCAATTCAGCGCCAGAAAGGGCGACTTCGGCGGTTACAAGTTCACCAACTAATGATGCTTATTATGATCTGCAAGCGCCAGCAATAAAAGCGACAGCAGAACGAAATCAGCTGCGTGAAGAATTACCAAGCTTGGATTCGGGAAGTTACAAAGATGAACTTAAAGATAAAGAGCATAGAATTATTTTAGAAACCCTAAATCGTTGCCAAGGCAAGCGTAAAGATGTAGCTGAAACATTAGGGATCAGCCCACGAACATTACGTTATAAATTGGCTCAAATGCGTGATTTGGGGATCACCTTACCTGCTTAAGCCTCTATAATTTTTGTTTTCCTTCACTATTTAATTTACGCTCAGCCTTGCTGGGCGTAAACTTGTCAAAACTCTGACAACTAAAATAAATCTTAAGTTTCTGATATTTATTGTTTTATTAGTTGGCATGCTTTGTGCTTTATTAAGTTATTAGTAAACTGCATCGTCAGAGACAATTATGAAAATTCAAAACAGCGCATTATTTCAAGAAATGCAATCTATGGCTCTCGAAGCTGGTCGTAGTAATCAAGTAAACAAATTACCGACGCAGGCGCAGCCTACTTCGAGCGCCCAATTTGGCGATTTGTTAAGTGATGCACTCAATACAGTGAATGGCCTTCAAGCTGATGCGAAACAAAAAGTCGTAGCGGTTGAAATGGGCGATCGAAATGTGTCATTAGCGGATGCAATGATCGCATCACAAAAATCGTCAGTTGCCTTTGAAGCTACGGTGCAAGTTCGTAACAAACTTGTAGAAGCCTATAAAGAAATCATGAACATGCCTGTTTAACTAGGTAGTGGAGAATTATTGTGGCGCAATCTAATCAATCAACAGATCTTGCTTTGGCCGGCGGCGGTATCGACCAAACTGATAATGACGATCAACAAGAACAAAAGTCAGGCTATTTAAGTGCATTAAACGGCGTTGATGTATTGCGTCAGGTTACTCTAATTATTGCATTAGCGATTTGTTTAGCGATTGCTATTTTTGTGATTATTTGGGCACGTCAACCAGATATGCGTCCACTTGGAAAAATGCCAACGGAAGAGCTAATTCAAACGCTCGACTTTTTAGATGCACAAAAAATTGACTATCAACTTGATGGCAATGTGGTTTCTGTTCCTGAAAATGAATATCAAAATATTAAATTGTTAATGACCCGCGAAGGTATTGAGCAAGCGCCGAACTCGGGTACTGATATTATCATGCAAGATATGGGTTTTGGTGTTAGTCAGCGTTTAGAGCGTGAACGTTTAAAGCATGGTCGTGAACAACAACTAGCGCGTACGATTGAGGAACTACAAAATGTCACGCGTGCTAAAGTATTATTGGCAATACCGAAAGAAAATGTTTTTGCTCGTCGTGAGAAAAAACCATCCGCAACAGTGGTATTAACTTTAAAACGTGGTCGTATGCTCGGTAGTGAAGAAGTGGACGCCATTGTTGATATTATTGGTTCAGCAGTGCAAGGTTTAGAGCCGTCACGAGTAACTGTAACAGACCAAAATGGCCGATTACTTAATTCAGGATCGCAAAGTGCGTTAGCTGCTCGCTCACGCAAAGAATACGATATTGAACGTAAACGTGAACAAGAATATCTAGATAAAATAGATGGTATCTTAATGCCAGTTATTGGTATGGGTAACTACACTGCACAAGTCGATTTAAGTATGGACTTTAGTGCGATTGAAGAAACTCAAAAACGCTACAACCCTGATTTACCGGCGGTACGCAGTGAAACCACCTTTGAAGAAAACAACATCGGCGGGTTAGCTATCGGTATTCCTGGCGCGCTGACAAATCAGCCTCCAACAGATTCAAATATTCCTGAAATTGCCGGTCAAGGTGGTGCAGGCTCTGGTTCATCACCCAGTCGCACTCACAAAGAAGCGACACGTAACTATGAACTTGATACTACTATCTCCCACACACGTCAGCAAAGTGGTGTTATTCGTCGAATTAGTGTGTCTGTGGCAGTCGATTATGTGGCAAAAGTGGGTGAAAATGGTGAAACGACTATGGAGCCTCGCTCAGTTGAAGCACTGTCAAATATTCGTCGTTTACTGCAAGGTGGTGTGGGTTTTGACTTACAGCGTGGTGATGCATTAGAAGTAGTGACAGTACCGTTTGTACGTGAACCGATGGACTTAGCTATTGAAGTGCCACTGTGGGAACAAAACTGGTTTATGAAAGTTGTGCGTTTAGTGCTTGGCGCATTGGTTATTATAGTGCTAATCATGGCGGTGGTTAAACCTATGCTGAAACGCTTGATTTACCCAGATGATACCCTTGAAGAGTATGATGATGATGCGCTTAGTTCTGGTGTAGATATTGGTGATAACACCCTAGATATGCTAAATAAAGATTTTGATTCTGCTTCGGTTGGCTTCTCAAGTGATGGTACACTACAGTTACCAGACCTACATGGCGATGAAGACTTATTAAAAGCTGTTCGTGCCTTAGTAGCAAATGAGCCAGAACTCTCCTCACAAGTTGTGAAAGCGTGGTTAACTGAAGATGACTGATCAAGAACAAAAACAACTGCCAGCAGCGTTTGATGTTGATAAATTAGACGGTGTAGATAAAGCCGCAATTTTATTGCTAAGCTTATCCGAAGAAGATGCAGCGCAAATATTAAAGCACCTTGAACCTAAACAGGTGCAAAAAGTGGGTATGGCAATGGCGGCGATAGATGATCTATCGCAAGCCAAAATCAGTGCCGTGCACAATTTATTTATAGAACAAATACAAAGCTTTAGTACGATTGGCTTCCAATCAGAAGATTTTATCAAAAAAGCGCTTACTGCGGCACTTGGTGAAGATAAAGCGGCAAGCCTGATAGATCAAATTGTTATGGGATCTGGTGCCAAGGGTCTTGATTCATTGAAATGGATGGACTCAAAGCAGGTTGCCAATATTATTCGCAATGAGCATCCGCAAATACAAACTATCGTTTTATCGTATTTGGAGCCTGAGCAATCGGCCGAAATTTTAGCGCAGTTTCCTGAAAAAGTGCGCTTAGATTTAACCATGCGAATCGCCAACCTTGAAGAAGTTCAACCTGCGGCTTTACAAGAGTTGAACGAGATAATGGAAAAACAATTTGCCGGACAAGCTGGTGCGCAAGCTGCAAAAATGGGCGGCTTGAAAGCGGCGGCAGATATCATGAACTACCTCGATACTAATATTGAAGGTCAGTTGATGGATTCTATCCGTGAGCATGACGAAGAGATGTCGCAACAAATCCAAGATTTAATGTTCGTATTTGAAAACTTAATGGATGTTGATGATCGTGGTATTCAAGCTATCTTGCGAGAAGTCCAACAAGATGTACTGATGAAAGCCATCAAAGGTACTGATGATGCATTGAAAGAGAAAATCCTCGGCAATATGTCAAAACGGGCTGCAGAGATGCTTGCTGATGATTTAGAAGCAATGGCACCTGTGCGGATCAGCGAAGTTGAAGCCGCGCAAAAAGAGATCTTATCTACGGCACGTCGTCTCGCTGATTCAGGTGAAATTATGCTTGGTGGTGGTGGTGGTGAGGAGTTCTTGTAAACCATGAGCAAACCTACTCAATATCAAGGTCGTCCTTTACGAGCCAGTGAAGCAGTTGATGAGTTATTAGAAAACTGGCCAATTCCAGATGTTACGCAAGACACTCGAAAATTCGATGGTCGTTCAACGGCGTTTGGTACACCGCTGGCCGATTTATATCGTAAAGAGCTTGAAGAAAGTGAACAAGCACTAGAGCCCGAAGAGCCTGAGCTGCCCTCGTTAACAATGGCTGAGCTGGAACGAATTCGTCAAGATGCCTACGAAGAAGGCTTAAAACAAGGCCACGAGCAGGGTTATATTGATGGTTTTGAAAAAGGCGTAGGTGAGGGAAAAGAAGCCGGTTATAAAGAAGGCATTGAGCTTGGTAAAACACAAGGTCAAGAAGAAGTAAAACCACTGATTGAAGAACAGCTAACGGGTCTAAAAGCATTGTTGGATAGTTTGTCAGCACCATTAGCTAAAGTCGATGATGACGCCGAAAAGCAACTTGTACAGTTAACCGTAATGCTAACCGAAGCGCTAGTTTATCAAGAAATTAAAACCTCCCCTGAAATCATTTTGCAAAGTTTAAAGCAGTGTATCGATGCGTTAGCCAATGAGCAGCAAACTGTGCGTATTCATTTACATCCTGAAGACATTGAACTGGTTAAAAATAGTTATGGTGAAGCTGCACTAGCTGAAAACCATTGGCAGTTAGTTGCAGAGCCGACTTTAGATCGCGGCGGTTGCCAAGTAAAAACACCTCAGTCATCTATTGATATGACTATAAAAACCCGCGTCAAAGAAACGTTGGATAGTTTTTTGCATAGTAGTGGTATCTAACGCTATTTTTGGTTTGCAATGAGTTCTCAACCACGCCCATTAAGTGAACGTTTACAACAGTATCAAAAACATATTCATAGCCCAACGCCTGCTGTTGCGGGAATTTTAACCCGTGTTGTAGGGTTAACATTAGAGGCGAAAGGATTACGCGCGCCAGTTGGCAGCCAATGTAAAATTGAAACCATGCATGGTTTTGTTGATGCTGAAATTGTTGGTTTTAATGATCAGACGCTTTACTTGATGCCAAATGACCATATTTCTGGTGTACTACCTGGAGCGCGAGTGATCCCACAAGTAAATGATACCGGACTGCCTGTTGGTATGTGTTTACTTGGTCGTGTTGTTGATGGCTTAGGGCGTCCGTTGGATGGGCTTGGAGCTATTAAAGCAGAGCATTACTTAAAATTTGCACAAAATTCAATTAACCCATTATCTCGACGACCAATTACGCAGCCGATGGATGTTGGCGTACGCGCTATTAATTCAGTGATAACTGTTGGCCAAGGCCAGCGCATGGGGCTATTTGCAGGCTCAGGCGTGGGTAAGTCGGTATTACTGGGTATGATGACCCGAGGCTCAGAAGCTGATGTAATAGTTGTTGGTTTAGTGGGGGAGCGTGGCCGCGAAGTAAAAGAATTTATCGAAGAAATACTCGGTGTGGAAGGGCGTAAGCGTTCTGTCGTAGTTGCTGCTCCCGCCGATGCATCGCCATTAATGCGATTAAAAGGTTGTGAAAGTGCGGTAACTATCGCGGAGTACTTTCGCGATCAAGGCTTAAATGTTTTATTGCTACTGGATTCTGTAACGCGTTATGCCATGGCTCAGCGCGAAATAGCGCTTGCGGTTGGTGAACCACCGGCGACTAAAGGTTATCCGCCTTCAGTATTTGCAAAGCTACCCGCGCTGGTGGAACGTGCTGGTAATGGCGGCGAAGGGCAAGGCTCTATCACAGCGTTTTTTACTGTACTGAGTGAAGGGGATGATATGCAAGATCCGATTGCTGATGCGGCGCGAGCCATTTTAGACGGTCATATCGTGTTATCCAGAGAGCTCGCTGACAGTGGTCATTATCCTGCTATTGATATAGAAAAATCGATTTCACGGGTGATGCCACAAGTTGTCTCAGAAGCACACATGCAACAAGCGCGAGTGTTAAAACAAGTGTATTCAATGTTCCAGCAAAATAAAGATATGATTACTTTAGGTGCTTATCAAAAAGGCACCGACCAAATGCTTGATCAGGCCATTAATATGATGCCAAGAGTGAATGCATTTCTACAACAAGGCATGAAAGATGTGATTAGCTATGATGATGGCCTACAAGGGCTTGCGCAATTATTAGGACAAGCATAATGGCAACAAATAAGCTCAATCTATTGCTGAAAATAGAAAATGATAAAGAAGAAACTTTACGGATAAATTATTTACAAGCGCAGCAAAACTTGCAAGGCAATCAACAAAAATTGCAAGGCTTGAATAACTTTCGTTTGGAGTATACTCAGCAATTACATTTAAAAGGAAAGTCTGGTTTAAGTAGTGCAGGGTTTAGTCAATACCATGCTTTTATAGCCAAAATAGAAGAAGCTATTCGTCAACAAGCCAATACCGTCAGTACTGCTAAACAAGTTGTTTCACAACGACAAAGTTTATGGCTGAAACAGCAGATTAAAGCTAAAGCCGTTGCTAAATTAATAGAAAAACAGCAGCTTAAAGCGAATGTAATCGCACAAAAAAATGAACAAAAAATGCTTGATGAATTTTCTGCAAATCAATTTTATCAAAGACGTCGCGCTCTATAGTCATCGCCCAAAATAGCATTATTTATTTATTAAAATTAGCTTAGGCATATTATTTGCTTGTTTAACGTATGAAGTATTTATTCTGGCAAACTGCGGCGGCAAATTGCCACTTTTAATCTAGGTGAATTATGGCTATTAGTGATCTTTCAGTGTTTATCTCAACTGAGCAGGATGTTCAGTTAAATAAAAAAGACAGTGCCAAAGGCAGTGCGGCAACAGGTAAAGAAAGCACCGATAGTGATTTCTTTAGTGAGTTACAAAACGCTAATAATGCTGCAGAAACACCCATGAAAGTTAACTCATCTGGCGCTGTGTCAGCTGCAAGTGAAGCCGAAGTTGCTGCTGAAAAAGCGCAAAAAACGCCCACTGACAGCAGTGATGAGAAAACGATGTCAGGTGATGATATGTCTGGTGATGCAATGCTTGCTCAGATCACGGCAGCCAACAATATGGACACTCGGGTAAATAATACGCCAACTGTTGCAAATGCCTCATTACTTTCAACGTTGGGTAAATACAGTGAAGAAAAAATAGATCCGAAGCTTATTAAAGTCACTGGACCTCGTCCAATTGATGATGTTACGCCTATTATTGATACAGACACTCCTGCCACTGATGATCCTATTGCACAACTAGTCGATAAACAACTAAAACCAACGCTACTTACTGAAAAAACGGTGCTGGCAGAGGCGATTGATAAACAGCTTCAACTGAAGGGAAACACCCCTCCTGATGATGCTGTGACTCCTATTATTGATGATATTCAAGTGGCAAAAGAGATATCGCAAAATAAAGCGATGACAATGCAGCCAACAAACCAACAAGCTGCAGCTACCTTAAAGAGTGGGGAAGTTGGCAATGAAACAGCTCAAATAAATATTGCTGAAAATACAAGCAAAGGTAAGCCACAAAACAGTGAAGTATTAGCTAAAGGTTTGGACGTAACGCTTGCTCAACAAGTTAAACCACAAGAAAGTGAAGTATTAGTTAAAGATTCGGACACAAGGATTGCTCAGCAAGAAAAACCTCAACAGAGTGCAGCGTTAACTGCAGATGCGCAAGCAACTGTAGCTAACGTTACTGCTAACGCCAAACAAGCAACCACAAGTGCTACTGCAGTAGCAATGGACGTTGCTTCAAAGGCAGAACCAGTAGTTAAAGGTGTGGAATCAACCACTACGATTGGCTCTCAAACTGATGTAGCTGAAAAAGCAGCTACACAGGCAAAGCATAGTAACAGTGCTGTATTAGAGCAAATCAGTAAGGTATTGCTTAACTCACCAACTACAGTACAAAAAAATGAACACCCATTGTTGGCGAGCTTAACACCAGAGCAGCAAAAACAGCTACAAAATCAAGTTGATGTCATTCGTCAGCAAGATCCATCACCGGCTAACGTAACTGACTTAAAAAAAATGCTGGCTGAATTTGTAGAGCTTAATAGTAAAGAAGTTGCAAAACCTACCACGGCAGTTGCGACAATGAACACGGCAGAGCTAACCCAACTAAGTAAAGATATTTCGCTGTTGAGTCCTGTACAAAAGCAGGCATTGAGCCAGCAATTACAAAATTTTGTGAGCACTGAGCAGCCTAAGGGGGCTTTATTAAATCAGATCAATACGGCTATTGCAGAATTAGCTCAGCCAGAGAGTATTGAAAAAAAGACTGAGTCAAAAGCTCAATTGACGGTTCAGTCAATGACAGATAATTTAGTAAGCACTACAACAACCAATAGCAACACCGCTAAATCAGATACAAATAAAGTATCTGCGCCACAAGATGCACTTATAAAGGCCGCGAGCAAAGAGCAAGAAGTGAAACTGGCAGTGCAAGATAATGTTCTAAAAAGTGAGCAACTTGCTGAAAATATTAAAGCAGAGCAAAGCCCTGTGCGCGACAACACATTGACACGTGTAAATCAATTGTTTGGCCAGCTCACCGGATTAACCACTGCGGTTACGACAGCCTCGGCTGTAGAAGGGAGTGAGCAAAGCTATCAACAAGCTTTGGCAGATATGCAAGTAATGCATGCCCAGCAAGCGAGCCCTACATCACAGACAAGACAAATAAATCTTGATCCAACTGTGTTACAAGCATTGAATATCATGAAAAGTGATGCAGCCAAATTACTACAAGAACGAGTGAGTGCATTACTAAGTATCAATAATAAAGAAGCTGAAATACGTCTTGATCCGCCAGAAATGGGTAGTATGCAAATTCGTATTCGTAGCGATGCAGAACAAGCTCAAATTAACTTTGTGGTACAAAATCAGCAAGCCAAAGAAGCTCTTGAGCAATCAATGCCGAGATTACGAGAAATGTTAGCACAGCAGGGAATTGAACTGGGTGAAAGCAGTATCCAGCAGGGAAATAGTCAAAGTGATACTGGTGGTGACGGACAACAAAATGGTCGTGGTCAACAGGCAAATCAGCAACAAAATGAAGAGGAAAGTGCATTAACTCAGCAACCAATTCGAGGCTCTGGGCAACAATCTTCATCATCAATAGATTACTATGCCTAACACCTGCTATTATATGAGGTATAAGACTATAAAAATAAATAACTTGATGGTGCGCGGTGACACTCGTAATATCGCTATTATTAAGGCATAAAGGAAAGCAGCATGGCTGAAGAAGCAAACTTAGAAATTGAAGACGGTAGTAAAAGTAAAAAAAAGCTGATTATAATTATTATTGCTGTGGTATTGGTAATTGGTGGTGCAGCTGGCTTTTTCTTGATGTCTGGCTCCGACGCTGCTCCTGAAACACTTGCGGATGAATCTGTTGCATCAGCAACTGAAACTGCAGATGTAAGTGGTAGTGGTGCAAAGGTTGGCAGTGCCTTATATGTTGCGATGCCTCGACCTTTTATTTTTAACGTACCTGGTGCCAGTCGTGATCGCATTGTGCAAATAAAAGTGCAATTACTAGTGCGCGGTGATGTGAATGAAGAAACGGCTAAAAAGCATATTCCACTTATTGAAGGCACATTGCTTGGTGTGTTTTCAACCACCACCGCAGATGAGCTTGGTACTAGCGAAGGCAAAGAAACCCTACGAGTAGCAGCGCTTGATAAAGTACAAGCCGCGTTAACTGATGTAGAGGGTAGTAAAGTAATTGAGCGGGTGTTGTTTACCGGCTTTGTAATGCAATAAGGGGTCAGCGTGAGTGATTTATTATCCCAAGATGAAATCGATGCCCTGTTGCATGGTGTCGATGAAGTCGAAGAGGAGGATCTACAGGACGGTGATGATGGTAGCGGTAATACGTTGCAATACGATTTTTCTTCACAAGATCGTATTGTTCGTGGTCGCATGCCGACTCTGGAGATTGTGAACGAACGATTTGCTCGACACATGCGCATTAGCTTATTTAATATGATGCGCCGTACTGCTGAAGTTTCTATCAATGGCGTACAAATGATAAAGTTTGGTGAGTATATCCACACTTTATTTGTTCCTACCAGTCTTAATATGGTGCGCTTTCGTCCTCTTAAAGGTACTGGGTTAATCACTATGGAAGCACGGTTAGTGTTCATCCTGGTTGATAACTTCTTTGGCGGCGATGGTCGCTATCATGCGAAAATAGAAGGTCGTGAATTTACACCTACTGAGCGCCGTATTGTACAAATGCTATTAAAAATAATCTTTGAAGATTACAAAGAAGCATGGGCGCCGGTAATGGATGTGTCTTTTGAATATCTTGATTCAGAAGTTAATCCGGCAATGGCTAATATCGTCAGTCCCACCGAGGTGGTGGTGATCAGTTCATTCCATATTGAGCTGGATGGCGGTGGCGGGGATTTCCATATCGCATTGCCGTATTCAATGCTTGAACCTATTCGTGAATTACTCGATGCTGGTGTGCAATCAGATACTGAAGATACCGATTTACGTTGGAGCAAAGCCTTACGTGATGAGATTATGGATGTTGAAGTTGGAATATCAACACAACTGCTTGAAGTTGATTTAACCTTAGCGCAAATTATGGAGCTTAAGGCTGGGGATATTATTCCTGTTGAGATGCCAGAGCACATAACGGTGTTTGTCGAAGAGCTGCCAACCTTTAGGGCTAAAATGGGTCGCTCTCGTGATAACGTCGCGCTGCAAATTAGTGAAAAAATTAAACGTCCTGAATCAGTCAAATCAGAGTTGCATGTCTTTACAAAAGGTGGCAAAAAGCTTGATTCAGATGCGGAATTAGCAGAACTAGAAGATGATCTACACCTTTCCGAAGGCGTAGATTTAGACTGGTAAGAGAATAAAAAGGTTTAATAGTATGAGTGATGACCAAGATACAATGGACGAATGGGCGGCTGCTTTAGCCGAAGCCGAAGGGACCGATAGTTCTGATGGTGCCAAAGTAACTGAACTTGACGAGTTAAGTGATGCTAGACATGAAATGAGTGGCGAAGAAAAACGCAAACTCGATACAATTTTAGATATCCCCGTGACTATTTCGATGGAAGTCGGGCGTTCAAAAATTAATATTCGTAACTTACTTCAGCTTAACCAAGGTTCAGTTGTTGAGCTTGATCGTGTTGCCGGTGAGCCATTGGATGTATTAGTTAATGGTACATTGATAGCGCATGGTGAAGTGGTCGTAGTTAATGATAAATTTGGTATCCGCCTGACTGACGTGATCAGCCAAGTTGAACGGATCAAGAAGCTGCGATGAGCAGTTGGCTTTTTTTATCGACTGCAGCAAGCTCAGCGCTGCCTGCAGCGACACCAATGGGCGACTTACTCTCAATGGTAATGTCTTTAATCATGGTGCTAGTACTGATTGTGGTACTGGCATTTTTGGTTAAAAAACTAAACCCCAATTTAGCAAATACCGACGAATTTAAAGTGGTGCGTAGTTTACCGTTAAGTGCGCGAGAGCGATTAATGGTCGTCGAAATTGATAATTGTCAGCACTTACTAGGCGTAACCCCGCACAGTATTAACTACCTGCATAAATTAGAGACTCCATTGACAGAAAAAGAGTTGCCAGCCCTTGCACAACGTTTTGGTAAACTCTTAAACCCACAAACTAACCACATTAAAAAGAATTAATAATATGACTAAGTGGCTGCTTATACTTTTTGCATTAGTTTTTATCCCCACAGTTAACGCCGAAGGCATTGAAGCGTTAAGTATTACGACTAATCCAGACGGTTCACAAGATTACTCTGTAACCTTGCAAGTACTGGCTATTATGACCGCGCTAAGCTTTATACCTGCAGCGGTGATCATGATGACCTCATTTACTCGCATAATCGTAGTACTGGCTATTTTACGCCAAGCAATTGGTTTGCAACAAACACCATCAAATCAAATATTGTTAGGTATGTCGCTATTTCTAAGTATTTTTATAATGACGCCGGTTTATCAAAAAGTGAATCAGCAAGCTATTGAGCCATATTTAAATGAGCAGGTGACCTCGATTCAAGCGCTTGAACTTGCCAAAGAGCCGATGAAGGAATTCATGCTCTCACAGGTGCGCATAAAAGATTTAGAAACCTTCGCTAAAATTGCTGGGTATGATAAGTTAGATTCTCCTGAAGCAACGCCATTAATTGTATTAATCCCCGCATTTATAACCAGCGAATTACAAACTGCATTTATTATTGGTTTTATGTTCTTTATTCCATTTTTGATAGTCGATTTAGTTGTGGCTTCAGTCTTGATGGCCATGGGTATGATGATGCTCTCGCCGATGATTGTGTCTATGCCGTTTAAAATTATGTTGTTTGTACTTGTTGATGGCTGGAGTTTAGTGATGGGGACTTTAGCTAAAAGTTTTGGCTTAGGCACTTGATATGGCAATACAATACTTTGCCTACAAAGGCTAGGGGGGCACCATGGAACCAGAAATCTTCGTCGATATTCTCAGTAATGCATTATTTTTAGTTATTAAATTAGTATCGGCAATTGTGGTACCAGGTTTATTAGTGGGTTTAGTTGTAGCTGTATTTCAGGCCGCAACGTCAATCAATGAACAAACATTAAGCTTTTTGCCGCGGCTATTAATTACTATCAGCGCCTTGATTGTTGGAGGGCATTGGTTAACGCAAGAGTTAATGGATTTTTTTAGTCGAATAGTGTTAATTATTCCTGAAATTGCAGGCTAGTATGGAATTCCCATTTTCGGTTATTATTCAGTGGCTGAGTGATTTTTTGTTACCACTAGTACGGATCAGCTCGATGATTATGATCATGGCGGGGCTGGGTGCTAAAAATGTGCCTACGCGGATCAAGATGGGTCTAGCGGTAATGATTACTTTTTTAGTTGTACCAGTACTTCCGCCTGCGACATTTAATAACTTATTCTCTTTTGAGATGATATTGGTAGTTATTCAACAAATGTTAATCGGTGTTGCGATAGGTTTTGCTTCTGTACTGATGTTGAATACTTTTGTGTTAGCAGGGCAAATATTAGCAATGCAAACTGGCCTTGGTTTCGCCTCTGTTGTTGATCCTTCTAATGGTATGAGTGTGCCTGCTGTTGGGCAGTTTTATTTGATTCTAGCCACGCTATTATTCTTTGTATTTAATGGCCATTTAATGATGATCCAAATGGTAGTGCATAGCTTTGAGGTGCTACCAATCGACGGTAATTGGTGGGCGGTTGATCATTATTGGGACATAGTGACGTGGGGCGGCTGGATGTTTACTACCGCCTTGGTGTTATCTTTGGCGCCTTTAACAGCTATGCTGGTGATTAATATGTCGTTTGGTGTGATGACCCGTGCAGCACCGCAGTTAAACATTTTTTCAATCGGTTTTCCGTTT
Source organism: Pseudoalteromonas sp. SG44-17 (assembly GCF_014164235.1). Taxonomy (NCBI): domain Bacteria; kingdom Pseudomonadati; phylum Pseudomonadota; class Gammaproteobacteria; order Alteromonadales; family Pseudoalteromonadaceae; genus Pseudoalteromonas; species Pseudoalteromonas sp. SG44-17. Next base: position 54,870 of record NZ_JACJEV010000009.1, read on the forward strand.
ACCTTGGTTGCAGGTTTAGTCATTATTTGGGCAACCTTAGGTAACTTTGTTACTCAATTTGAATTTCAATGGCTAAAAATGATTGAGTTAATGTGTACTTTAGTTGGTTGTTCCCCATAGGAGAGAGTGATGGCTGAAGATTCAGGTCAAGAAAAAACCGAAGAACCCACGGGGAAAAAAGTAGACGACGCGAAAAAGAAAGGCCAGGTTGCGCGCTCAAAAGAGCTTGGCACCATGTTTGTACTTATTTTTTCAGCGATTTCATTACTTATGTACGGACCTGAGATTGGCAAGGGACTGTATAATATAATGGGTCGCATGCTCAGTTTGAACCGCAATGAAACCTACGATACTACTAAAATGTTTTCTGTGTGGGGAGCGGTGGCTGATGCGCTAGTATTTCCGATGGCGATGTTCGTGTTTATTATTGTGCTGGCGGGTATCATAGGTAATACCTTGTTAGGTGGTTTTAACTTTAGTTGGGAGGCGGCAGCACCCAAAGCCAGTAAAATGTCACCAGCAAAAGGTATAAAGCGGATGTTAGGTCCACAAGCGGGCGTCGAGTTGGTGAAATCGATTTTAAAGTTTGTGGTCGTGGCGGGCTTTGCCATTTTTTTGATCAACACCTTCTTTGATGAAATTCTTCATCTGAGTATTGAAAGTGCGCCGGGCAATATCATTCATGCCTTAGAGATACTCGCATGGATGTTTTTAGGGCTGACCTGCACCTTAACCATTATTGCTGCGATTGATGCGCCATATCAAAGCCATAAACATCACAAAGAATTAAAAATGACTCTACAAGAAGTCAAAGATGAATATAAAAATTCTGAAGGTGATCCGCAAATCAAAGCGCGTATAAGACAAACGCAAAGACAAATGTCGCAGCGACGCATGATGCAGGATGTGCCAGATGCCGATGTAGTTGTTACCAACCCTACTCATTACTCTGTGGCATTAAAGTACGACACAGAGCGCGCTGGCGCGCCTATATTAGTTGCCAAAGGCGTTGATGAGATGGCGATGCAAATTAGAAAAATAGCCATAGGTAACGAGGTACCCATTGTAGAGTCCCCCATGCTTACTCGAGCACTGTATCATACTGCCGAAGTAGGAGAACAAATCCCTGACCAACTATTTACTGCAGTCGCACAAGTTTTAGCTTATGTATTTCAGCTTAAACGCTTTCAAAAAGGCCGTGGTAAACGCCCTACAAAATTGAATAAAACACTCCCAATTCCAGATGCCTATAAGTATTGATTTGAATAATCAGTATTCTTTTAAGCTCGTAATTAATAACTTGGAATAGTTATTGCAAATTCCGTTTAGTGTCAATTTTTTGAAATTGTAGAATTATGGAATTTAAAGCTGTATTACAACAACTTAATAAAGATAAAAAAGAGTATTTAAAAGGTGTTGGTACACCTTTGCTGGTGCTCGCTGCGCTGGGCATGGTGATTTTACCGTTACCGCCATTTTTACTCGACATTCTTTTCTCGTTTAATATAGCTTTAGCATTAGTGGTGTTGTTAGTGACAGTTTACACCATGAAGCCTGTTGAATTTGGGATGTTTCCCGCAGTACTATTGATTGCAACTATTATGCGTTTGGCACTAAATGTTGCCAGTACCCGGGTGGTGCTGCTTGAAGGCCATAACGGTGGCGATTCCGCAGGTAAAGTAATCGAAGCTTTTGGTTCAGTGGTAATTGGTGGCAACTACGCAGTTGGTTTAGTGGTGTTTTTGATTTTGATCATCATCAACTTTGTGGTAATCACCAAAGGCGCAGGCAGGATCTCTGAGGTATCGGCACGCTTTACCTTAGATGCGATGCCAGGCAAACAAATGGCCATTGATGCCGACTTGAATGCGGGTTTTATTAGTGCAGAGCAAGCACGAGACCGCCGTGAAGAAGTCACCCGTGAAGCGGACTTTTATGGCTCTATGGATGGTGCGAGTAAGTTTGTAAAAGGTGATGCGATTGCTGGTATAGTGATACTGATCATCAATATTGTTGGCGGCTTGTTTGTTGGTATGATCCAGCATGATTTAAGCTTTGGTAACGCAATGGAAGTGTATACCTTACTGACCATTGGTGATGGTCTAGTTGCACAATTACCATCATTACTGTTATCTATTGGCACTGCAATTGTTGTTACTCGTCAAAATGAATCGCTCAATATGGGCGATCAATTTAAGAAACAACTCGGTAACGAAAAATCATTATTTATTGCTTCGGGTATTTTAATCGTGATGGGTTTGGTCCCGGGTATGCCACATTTTGCCTTTTTAAGCCTTGGTGCTTTACTTGGTTATTTAGCGTATTACACCCAGCAAAGTAAGCTCAAAGAAGCGGCTGCTAAGGAAGCAGAAGCTGCCAATGGCGGTGCAACAGGCACTGGTGTTGCTAACAAGCAAGAGCAAAAAGAGCTAGGTTGGGATGATGTACAACAAGTTGATGTAATTGGCCTCGAAGTTGGCTATCGCTTAATTCCATTAGTTGATCAATCACAAGGTGGCGAATTATTAAACCGAATTAAAGGGGTACGTAAAAAGTTATCTCAAGAACTTGGTTTTTTAATTCCACCGGTGCATATTCGCGATAACTTAGAGTTAGACCCAAATGCATACAGAATTACCATGATGGGTGTTTCAAGTGGTGAGGGCGAGCTTAAGCACGGTGATGAGTTGGCTATTAATCCTGGCCAAGTATTTGGTCCAATAAAAGGGATTGCTACTAAAGATCCTGCCTTTGGTCTAGACGCTATTTGGATCAAACCAGATCAAAAAGATGAAGCACAATCACTCGGTTATACCGTGGTTGATGCAGCGACTGTGGTAGCAACGCATATTAGTCAGTTACTAACTAACAGCGCGGCCTTGTTACTCGGCCACGAGGAAGTGCAAAATCTATTAGATATGCTGGCAAAAAGTCATCCTCGTTTAGTTGAAGGGCTAGTGCCAGATATTTTACCACTAACAGCAATTGTTAAAGTATTACAAAATTTATTAAATGAAGGCGTTGCTATTCGCGATATGCGTTCAATTGTACAAACCCTTGTTGAGTATGGCCCTCGAAGCCAAGATCCTGATGTATTAACCGCAGCAGTGCGAATTTCACTGCGCAGATTAATTGTTCAAGACGCGGTTGGAATGTCATCAGAAATCCCTGTCATAACCTTGGCGCCTGAGTTGGAACAGATGTTGCATCAGTCACTACAAAATGCAGGCGACGAAGGTGCCGGAATAGAGCCAGGACTTGCAGAGCGACTTCAACAATCATTAAATGAAGCGCATCAAAACCAAGAAATGGCCGGTGAACCTTCGATATTGCTAACGTCAGGAATGTTACGCACTGTGTTATCTCGTTTTGTTAAGTACACCATTCCAGGATTGCGAGTGATGTCTTATCAAGAGGTACCAGACGAAAGACAGATCAAGATTGTCAGCTCAGTAGGCCAATAATCGGATTTTAAAGGGGTTGAACCATGAAAATAAAACGTTTTTTTGCTAAAGATATGCGCACCGCACTGAAAGAAGTTAAAGATGAACTCGGTGTAGATGCTGTAATCATGTCAAATAAAAAATTAGCCAATGGGGTAGAGATTGTTGCCGCCGTTGATTATGAAAAAGCAGCCCCGAAAGCACCGGCACAACCACATGTTGCTAAGGCGCAACCGCAAACGAATGCTAACTTTGTTAAACCTGCGCCACAACGTGCGCAGCATGAGCCGCAAGCTGCGGTAGCTGATAGCTTACAAGCATTATTAGAGCGCCAATCACCGCGTCCACGCTCACCTGAGCTTGCGTCTATGTTTAGCCAGTCAGGCATTGATACATCTACTCAGTATCAACCACAGCAACAACATCAAGCACAGCAAGCTCGCCATGAACCACAAGCGCATAGTGATTTTGCTCGTCGCGATACTGCGCCGCGTCCACAAACGCAAGCACATAGCTTAGGTTTTGATGATGATCTAGAAAGTGGTTTTGATGATTTAGATACTCCGATGCCAACAAAAAGTGCAGCCAAAACAGATGAAATCACCGCTATGCGTGATGAAATGGCTGCGATGCGTCAATTACTTGAGTATCAGGTATCGGGTTTGATGCAACAAGATTTAGCGCGTCGCGATCCTACCCGCGCATGCATGATCGATCGTTTAGTTGGAATGGGTATCGACAGTGAAGTTGCAGAGCAAATGGCCTGCTTTATTCCGGACGATGTGTCACGTCAGCAAGCCTGGCAAGCACTATTGCAAATGGTTGAAAACCAAATGCATACTACAAATAACGAAATCCTTCGCCAAGGCGGGGTATATGCACTTGTTGGTCCTACTGGGGTAGGTAAAACTACAACCGTGGCAAAACTTGCAGCCCTTGGCGCACAAAAATATGGTGCAGATAAAGTTGCGCTAATTACCACTGATACTTACCGTATTGGCGCTTATGAACAGTTAGCTACTTATGGCCGGATCATCGGTTGTGGTGTAAAACAAGTTAAAGATGCCAATGAATTAGCAGAAGTTTTATATCATTTACGAAATAAGCGTCTAGTATTAATAGATACCGCGGGAATGAGCCAACGTGATTTACGTTTAACTGAGCAGCTAAATACATTAATGCGTAATCAACGTGTCGATATTCGCAATTATTTAGTGCTCAGTGCGACCGCACAAATTAATGTTTTACAAGAAACCGTAAGACATTTTAAGAAGGTACAATTAAGTGGCTGTATTTTCACTAAATTAGACGAATCATTAAGTTTAGGTGAGATTATTAGTATAGCGATTCAAAATCGCCTTCCAATAGGGTATCTTACTAACGGTCAGCGCGTTCCAGAGGACATTCGGGTCGCCAATGCAGAGAAATTAGTAAAAAAAGCAGAACAATTGTATTTAAAAAGAACAAAAGCACAACATTCACGACGCCAAGCAGTAGCGTCAAGCACAGTAGGGATGTATGATTAACACAGTATTAGATCAAGCAAGTGGCCTGCGTAAAATGAGTCAAAACAATAATAACGGCGTTAAAGTTATCGCTGTAACAGGTGGTAAAGGTGGCGTAGGGAAAACTAACGTCTCACTTAACACTGCGATTGCGTTGGGTCAGCTCGGAAACCGAGTGTTAGTTCTGGATGCCGATTTGGGTTTAGCAAATTGTGATGTGATGTTAGGGCTTCGGGTTGAACGTAATCTATCTCATGTACTATCAGGTGAATGTGAGCTCGATGAAATTTTAGTTGAAGGGCCTGCAGGAATTAAAATAGTACCAGCGACGTCAGGCTCACAAAGTATGGTGGAACTTTCACCATCAGAACATGCTGGATTAATTCGTGCTTTTAGTGAGTTGAATACCGAATTTGATATATTAATTGTTGATACTGCTGCTGGTATCTCTGACATGGTATTAAGTTTTTCGCGCGCAGCGCAAGATGTCATGGTAGTAGTATGTGATGAACCGACCTCAATAACCGACGCTTATGCATTAATCAAAGTGTTGAGTCGTGAGCATGGTGTGTATAAGTTTAAAATAGTTGCTAATATGGTGCGCAGTATGCGTGAAGGCCACGAACTATTTGCTAAGCTCTCAAAAGTAACGGATCGCTTTTTGGATGTCTCAATGGAATTGGTTGCAACAGTCCCTTATGATGAAAACATGCGTAAAGCAACTCGTCGTCAAAAAGTAATTGTTGATTTATTTCCAAATTCTCCAGCGGCAATTGCATTTAAAACATTAGCGACAAAAGCAGTTAAATGGCCTATACCTAATCAACCATCTGGCCATTTAGAATTTTTCATAGAAAAATTAGTAAACGGCTAACTATGACGGCATCGGTGAATAAAGCGATGGGATATCAATCGACACAAAATTTAAATGTGATTGTTGAGCGACATGCTTCTTTAGTTAAAAAAGTGGCTTGTCATTTGATCGCTCGTTTACCCGCGAGTGTGCAACTCGATGATTTGATTCAATCGGGGATGATAGGGTTAATTGAAGCATCAAAAAACTTTGATGCGACTAAAGGTGCAAGCTTTGAAACCTTTGCAGGCATTCGTATTCGTGGTGCGATGCTGGATGAAATGCGCCGAGGTGATTGGGCTCCTCGCTCAGTGCACCGTAATAGCCGCAGAGTTGCTGAAGCGATTAGTGAGCTAGAAAGCAGCCTGAATCGAGAACCTAAAGATAGTGAAGTTGCTGAAAAACTTGATATTACGCTAGATGAGTACCATCATATTCTTAGTGATGTAAATTCAAGTAAGGTTTTAGGTATAGAAGACTTGGGAATTGATGAAGATGTTATCACACCAGTGGGACATGATTTAGCACTAGACAAGCCCTTTAATAACGTTAAAAATGAACGTTTTAATCAATCATTATTAACAGCTATACAATCTTTACCTGAACGAGATGGGTTAGTATTGTCGCTTTATTATAATGATGAAATGAATTTAAAAGAGATTGGACATATACTCGATGTAAGCGAATCGCGTGTGAGTCAGATACATGGTCAGGCGATGATTAAGCTCAAAGCAAAAATCAATGACTGGATTAACTAGTAGTAAGTAAATATAGGTTCAGACCTCACCGGAGGATGTTTTGGATAAAAACATGAAAATTCTTGTTGTTGATGATTTTTCGACGATGAGACGTATTATCAAAAATCTGTTAAGAGATTTGGGTTTTACAAATGTACAAGAAGCTGATGATGGCTCAACAGCTTTACCGATGTTGCAGAATCAAGAATTTGATTTTGTAGTAACAGATTGGAACATGCCTGGCATGCAAGGAATTGACCTCTTGCGCGCTATCAGGGCCGATGACAGCCTGAAACACATCCCTGTTTTAATGGTAACAGCAGAAGCTAAAAAAGAACAAATTGTTGCTGCTGCACAAGCTGGTGTTAACGGCTATATCGTTAAACCATTTACAGCCGCAACACTGAAAACCAAATTGGAAAAAGTGTTTGAGCGTTTAGGTTAAATAAATAGGAGAGGCTTATGTCAGCACCAGCTGCGCCTCAGATCAGTTTAGAACAAGCCCGGCAGCTTGTGGTTTACCTTGAAAATGGTGAACAAGATAAAGCTGATCAGTTAATTATTGATGCGGCGTCAAAAGAGCAATCAGAATTATTTGCCGAAGTAGGCAAACTTACGCGTCAGCTTCATGATGCGTTGAAAAATTTTGAGCTTGATACACGTTTAGCTGATTTGACCAAAGACGCACTCCCCGATGCTAAGCAGCGTCTAAACTATGTTATGGAAATGACAGAGAACGCTGCTAATAAAACCATGGATGCTGTAGAAGCAAGTTTACCAATTGCCCAACAGCTTGCAGATGATATTTCAGACATTAAACCCACTTGGGATCGTTTAATGAATCGTGAAATTGAGCTAGGTGAGTTTAAAACATTATGCCACAGCTTAGATAAGTTCATGAATAGCTCGCAAACTAAAACGGATGAGTTGCAAGGACTCATGACCAATGTCTTGATGGCACAAGATTTTCAAGATTTAACAGGTCAAGTGATCCGTCGAGTGATAGAGCTTGTCAGAGAAGTAGAAGACAGCTTGATCCACTTGTTGACAGCATTTGGTAGCCAAGATGATAGCGAAACAAAAACAATAGCACCAGTCATTGAAAAACCGCCTGCTGAAAATACACTTGCAGGCCCTGAAGGGCCAATTATTGATAAAGAATCTCGTGATGATGTTGTCTCAGGACAAGATGATGTTGATGATTTATTATCAAGCTTGGGCTTCTAAGAGGAGAGAACTGCATGAGCTTTGAAGTCGATGAAGATATTTTACAAGATTTTCTAGTAGAGGCTGGAGAAATTCTTGAGCTTTTGTCAGAACAGCTGGTGGAGCTTGAAAATAACCCAGATGATACCGAATTACTCAATGCAATTTTCCGTGGTTTTCATACGGTAAAAGGCGGCGCAGGTTTTTTAAGCATGACTGAGCTAGTTGACGCTTGTCACGGTGCAGAAAACGTTTTCGATTTATTGCGTCAAGGTGTTCGTAAGGTTAATTCTGAGCTGATGGACGTGATCTTGCAAGCGCTCGATACTATCAACGAAATGTTTGCGACCATCCAAAGCCGAGAAAAACCAGAACCTGCAAATCCAGAGTTGCTGGCTGTTTTACATAAATTGGGATTGCCGCCAACTGCTGAAGAACTAACTGGCGCTGCTGAGCCTGCAGACGATACTCCTGTTGTTGATGCTGATGCTATTTTAGATGATTCTGATGATCCATTTGCATTTGACTTGTTATTTGATGGTCAAGTTGATAGCGATAAAAAAGATGTTCAAATCGATGATATATCAGAAGATGAATTTGAAAGTTTGCTAGATGAGCTGCATGGAAAAGGACAAAGTCCTGTAACTCCAGCAGTAACAGTTAGCAATGAGTCATCAAATAGTGATATTACTGATGACGAATTCGATAATTTATTAGATGAATTACATGGTGTTGGTAGCTTTGGTTTGGTCAGTAATAAAGATGCTGCAAGCACCGAAAATACTGCGCCTAAACCGCCCCAAGCGTCATCAGAGCCAACTAAAAGTAATAGTCCAGACGAGATCAGCGATGATGAGTTTGAAGCATTATTAGATGAATTGCACGGTAAAGGGAGTGCACCACAAGCAGTTGCAGATACTGAGCCAACACCCGCTCAAAAACCAGTCCCTCCCCCAGCACCTGTTGCCGCAGCTAAACCTGCGCCTAAACCAGCAGTGTCTGAGCCTGCGAAAGCGGCTGAAAAGCCAGCTCCAGCGACAGCTGTTGCGAAAAAATCAGTTCCACCACAAGCTGATACCACTGTGCGCGTTGATACAAAACGCCTTGATCAAATAATGAATATGGTCGGTGAACTTGTGCTAGTGCGCAATCGCCTAGTCAGTTTAGCAACCAATACTGAAAGTGAAGCGATGGGTAAAGCCATTTCAAACCTTGATGTAGTAACTGCGGACTTGCAAGGTGCGGTGATGAAAACGCGGATGCAACCGATCAAGAAAGTGTTCGGTCGTTTCCCTCGCGTAGTACGTGATTTAGCCCGCAGTTTGAAAAAAGACATCAATTTATTGCTCGTGGGTGAAGAAACTGATTTAGATAAAAACTTAGTTGAGGCACTGGCAGATCCTTTAGTCCACTTGGTGCGTAACTCTGTAGACCACGGTATTGAAATGCCTGATGTGCGTGAAGCGGCAGGTAAAGCAAGGACTGGGACTGTAACTTTATCAGCATCGCAAGAAGGTGATCATATTTTGCTTACCATCCGAGATGATGGTGCTGGTATGGATCCCGAAAAGCTGAAAAAAATAGCAATCAATAAAGGGGTGCTTGATCACGAGCAAGCTGCTCGATTATCTGATACAGAAGCCTATAACCTTATTTTTGCACCAGGCTTTTCCACCAAAGAACAGATCTCTGATATTTCGGGTCGTGGTGTGGGTATGGATGTGGTGAAAACCAAAATTACCCAACTAAATGGTTCTGTGAGTATTCAATCTGAGCTAGGTGTAGGTACAATCCTAGAAATTAAAGTTCCGTTAACGTTGGCTATTTTGCCGACATTGATGGTGGTTGTCGGTGAGCAAACATTTGCATTACCACTGGCTGGTGTTAATGAAATATTCCACCTAGATCTAACTAAAACGAATGTAGTTGATGGCCAATTAACCATTATTGTTCGTAAGAAAGCACGACCGTTGTTTTATTTAGAACATTGGTTAGTCAAAGGTGCTGACAGATCATTACGCAAAGCTCAAGGCCATGTTGTAATTGTACAAATAGGTACGCAACAAGTTGGTTTTGTAGTGGATTCATTGATTGGTCAAGAAGAAGTTGTTATTAAACCGCTTGATGCTTTACTACAAGGAACACCTGGTATGGCAGGTGCAACGATCACGTCTGACGGTGGTATAGCGCTAATCTTAGATGTTCCAAACCTGTTAAAACATTACGCAGGTTAGTCCAATTCTTATCTTATTGTGAGAGCTATATATGGCTCTCACAGATAAAATTTACATAGAGTATGCCAATGGCAGTTAAAGTTTTAGTTGTTGATGATTCAAGTTTCTTTCGCCGCAGGGTGAGCGAAATACTCGAGCAAGATAAGGATATTGAAGTAATTGGTTTTGCGGTAAATGGCAGAGAAGCGGTAGACAAGACAAATCAATTGCGTCCAGATGTAATCACTATGGATGTTGAAATGCCTGTGCTTGATGGTATTAGTGCTGTAAAAGAGATCATGGCAGCAAATCCAACCCCAATTCTGATGTTCTCTTCCTTGACCCGTGATGGCGCAACAGCAACCTTAGACGCACTTGATGCGGGTGCTTTAGATTTTTTACCGAAAAAATTTGAAGATATTGCTCGTAATAATGAAGATGCGATTAAGTTATTACAAAATAAAGTAAAAGAAATTGGACGCAAGCGTCTATCACGCTTCAGTAGGCCGACACCGACACCTTCCGTTTCTGCAGGTACAACAAGTCGACCTGCGATAACTCAACCTGATAGAAGTTTTAACCGCAGCACAGCGCCCGCTTCGAACATTGCAGCTAATACACGTGCTTCGGGTAAGAAATATCAAATAGTTGCAATAGGCACCTCCACAGGGGGGCCTGTCGCACTGCAAACTATTTTGACTAAGTTGCCGGCCAACTTCCCACATCCCATTTTGTTAATACAGCATATGCCAGCTGCGTTTACGCCAGCATTTGCCGCTCGTTTAAATGGCTTGTGCAAAATAAAAGTAAAAGAAGCACAACAAGGCGACCGATTAATGCCAGGCGTCGCTTATCTAGCGCCAGGTGGTCAACAGATGCTGGTTGAGGGACGAGGTGGAAATCGCACGTTACGTGTTTTTGAGGACGACAGTGCGCGGATCACTTATAAGCCCAGTGTTGACGTTACTTTTGCTAGTACAGCCAAATCTTTTCAAGGTGATGTGTTAGCTGTGGTACTTACAGGCATGGGCGCTGATGGACGAGATGGTGCAAGAATGCTCAAACAAGCCGGCGCCACTATTTGGGCGCAAGATGAAAAAACCAGTGTGGTATATGGTATGCCACAGGCGGTTGCTAACGCTGGGCTATCGTCGGCAAGTATCGCACTTGAAGAGGTTGCTAATCGGTTAGTTCGAGAAATTGGTTGTGGATAAGTTGTCGTTTCTAGGCCTGTTCGTTGCACTTTTGGCGATTGGCTATGGTTACTCACTAGAGGGTGGGGTTGTAAGTGCTTTATTTAATGGCCCAGCACTAATTATTGTATTGGGTGGTACGTTAGGTGCTGTAATGCTACAAACACCGGCACATACGTTTAATAAAGTCTTAAGAATAAGTCATTGGGTGTTTTTTCCTCCAAGTCATGATATCGACAGAGCAATTGAGCAAGTTAAAAGTTGGTCACAAAAAGCTCGCCAAGAAGGGTATTTAGCGCTTGAAGAAGTAGCATTAACACATCCAGACCCGTACGTTGCCAAAGGCCTGAGTTTATTGATTGATGGTAACAGCGAGCAAAAACTTAGAGATGCGTTAGAAATTGATTTATTGTTAGAGAGGGAACGTTTACTTGAAGCCAGCCGGGTATACGAGGCGTTGGGCGGTTACAGTCCTACTATCGGTATATTAGGTGCAGTGCTTGGTCTGATCCAAGCAATGTCATTTATCACTGAGCCTGAAAAGTTAGGTGCGGGGGTTGCGACGGCTTTTATCGCGACCATCTATGGGGTTGGTTTAGCAAATTTACTGTTTTTACCCATGGCTAATAAGCTAAAACAACAAGTAGAACAAAAGATGCTGTTTCATGAGTTATTAGCTGAAGGAATTATTGCAATGAGCCAAGGTGATAGCCCTGTCAATATTGAGCTGAAACTTGAAGCGTATCGTGTAGAGCGTCCAAGTCAGCTACAAGAATAATTATTATGATGCGCCGTCGACTTCGTCACTCATCGACCAAAAGTCAGCATACAGAACGTTGGCTAGTGTCGTACGCCGATTACATGACTATTATGTTTGCATTCTTTGTAGTGATGTATGCGATTGCGATTAATAAAGAAGAAAGCTTCCAAATTTTATCTGATTCGCTGGAGCAGGTTTTTGACAAGTCAGCTCGTCAGTATAGCCAAGAAGGTCAAGGTGTGACCGGTACTGGTTTATTAACCGACAGAGTAAGCCCAGAAAAAGAACTGTTGTTTGGTGAGAGTATTCAAAAGCAAGAAGTTGGCCCGCAGTTACTTGATGGCCAAAGCGACACCAGTAACATAAAACAAAAACACTTAGGTAAACCGCTAGATAGTTTATTAACTAAATTACAATCAGCTTTGATCGATGAAATACGCGATGGCGAAGCAAGTTTAGAGTTACACCAAGACTGGTTGATTATTGAGTTAAGCTCAGGAATGTTATTTTCCAGTGGCAGTGCTGTGGCGCATCAACGCGCGAAAGCAGTAATAAAATTAGTGAACGATATTATTGCTCCTGTAGATAACTACGTCAGAGTACGTGGTTATACCGATAATGAAACTATTCATAATGAAATGTTTCGTTCTAATTGGGAGCTATCTGTTGCAAGAGCGACCTCTATTTTAGTCGAACTTGATGCATTGGGTATCAACCCTGCGCGAATGGCCATCGAAGGTTACGGTCAGTATTCTCCTTTTTCCGATAATGATACAGAGCAAGGGCGCGCTGAAAATCGTAAAGTAGTCGTTGCATTATCAAAATATGGTTTACCACCCAAGCCCATTGTATCAATCGAGCAATCAGCAATAGAAACTGAAGCTGAGCAGCCAATTGAGTTGCCAAGTGATGATAACACTATTAAAGTGATCCAACTCCCACACGGTGGTATACGAATTACAACGCGCAACGAACAAAAATAAGGTGTGATGTGAAAATTTGGACGGTAGCAAATCAAAAAGGCGGAGTAGGGAAAACGACCACGGCTGTGAGTTTAGCTGGTATATTAGCGCTGCAAGGAAAGCGGGTATTACTGATTGATACCGATCCTCATGCATCTTTAACGTATTACTTTGGCATTGATTCAGAAGATTTAGAAGTTAGTGTGTATGATATATTTGCCCGTGGTAACACCATGGCAAGTGAAGAAATATTGCAAGCTTTGTGTCCATCGAACATAGACAACTTAGATATTCTTCCTGCAACTATGGCTATAGCGACACTCGATCGTAGTATGGGTAATAAGACCGGAATGGGGCTTATCTTAAAAAAAGCCTTAGCAAAAATTAGTGAGCATTATGATTATGCTATTTTAGATTGCCCGCCAGTGTTAGGTGTCTTAATGGTTAACGCATTGGCTGCAAGTGAGCGCATTTTAGTGCCAGTACAAACTGAGTTTTTAGCTCTCAAAGGGCTTGACCGAATGATGCGGACCATGGAATTAATGCAAAGCTCGCAATCAAAGCAGTATCAATATACCATTATCCCTACAATGTATGATAAGCGCACAAATGCATCCCTTGAAGCATATAAGACATTACAGCAAACGTACCAAGAAAAAGTATGGCCAGGGGTAATACCCGTAGACACTAAGTTCCGTGATGCAAGTTTAGCTCAACAAGTACCGATTCAGTATTGTCCACGCTCAAGAGGTGTTTATGCTTATCGCGCATTACTCGATTATTTGATTGAACAAGGTTAATGAATGAGTAAGCAATTATTTGCTAATGAAAAAGTAATGACCCAGTACTTGGGGGCTTTACTGTGCGAAGACGATGAGTCAACAGACTTACACCCGGTTGCAAAATTACTCGAACAAGTTCCATCCACAGAAAGTAGCAATAAAATGCCACTAAAGGCATCGCAGCAAACGATTGTGCAGCCAAACGCACTTGATGAGCCAAAGACGAGCCTTGAGAAAGAAATACCAGCGCAAATTACACCGCTCCTTGAGAAACCACAGATCCAAGCTAATATCAAAGATATAGCTAAAGTGAGCGAACAGTTAAATATTGCTAAAGACAAGACTCCTGTACAGCGTCAAGAAGATTATTTTGACGGCGAGTTTCAGGCGTTATTCTTTGAAGTGGCAGGGCTGACTCTCGCTGTACCATTAAAAGCATTAGGTGGTATTCATCAATTAGGTGAAGTTAATCAGCTTTTTGGTAAACCCAAGTGGTTTAAAGGAGTGATGCTAAATCGTGATGAGAATCTTAATGTAGTCGATACTGCTCGCTGGGTGATGCCAGAAAAGTATACCCAAGAGTTAGAAGACAAATTAAACTACCAATACTTAATTACTTTAGGTAATAGCCAATGGGGATTGTTGGCTGAAAAGCTAGTTAATAATATTACACTACGTAGTGAAGATGTAAAATGGCGAGCTAAAAGTGGCAAGCGGCCTTGGCTTGCAGGTGTAATTAAAGAAAAAATGTGTGCCTTAATTGATGTGCAAAGCTTAGGTCAATTATTAGAGCAAGGTTTAGATAGCCGCGACCAGTAACGATATTTGGAGTAATAACATGAGTGAACAAAGATTATTATCAAGCAGTAAAAATACCGATGGCAATGATGAAGTATTGCAGTGGGTAACTTTTAAGCTTGAATCAGAAACCTATGGTGTGAATGTGATGCAAGTGCAAGAAATTTTGCGTTACACAGAGATTGCTCCAGTACCAGGTGCTCCAAGCTATGTTTTAGGGATTATTAATTTACGTGGCAATGTTGTAACAGTAATCGATACGCGTGCACGATTTGGTTTGATGTCTGCAGAAGCAACAGACAATTCACGAGTATTAATTATTGAAGCTGAAGAGCAAGTTATTGGTATCTTAGCCGACAGTGTAGCAGAAGTGGTTTATTTACGTAGCTCAGAAATTGATAGTGCACCAAACATTGGTACTGAAGAAAGTGCCAAGTTTATTCAAGGTGTTAGTAATCGTGATGGTGAATTATTGATTTTAGTTGATTTAAATAAATTACTAAATGACGAAGAGTGGGATGAGTTGAGCGATTTATAACGCTTACGGAAAAACTATGTTGTTATACTCGTTGCTTGGAGTCTCAATTGTACTGGTGCTAGTATGCCTGGGACTAATTTTTATTAATAATAATAAGTACGCTGCAGCATTAAAAAGCAAAATACTGCAACTGCAAGAAACTCAACAACAGCTCAGTATTTTACGCAGTGAAGTCGCAGAAATGCGCACCGGTATGCTAAGTATTGGTAAGCGCTTAGTTGCTGTAGAGCAGCGAAATCAAGAGTTAGCGCAGTTACAAGATGCGCAAAAATATGACGATCCTGATGCGAAAATTTATTCTCGAGCAGTGAAAATGGTTGAATTAGGTGCCGATATTGAAGAGATCATACGAGAGTGTGAACTTCCACGTGCCGAAGCCGAACTATTAATGTCGTTACATCATCAAAAGGGCGCTAATTAGCGCCTTTTATTTTTTACGCCTGAATATTTAACTTGCCTTGAAAGTCTTGCCAGCCAGGTGGAAATTTACCCCGCAGTACATATGAAAAAGCAATCAGTTCGGCAATCACATAATACAGTTCTCTTGGGATCTCTTCGCCAAGCTCTAAATGCGATAACGTTTTAGCCAAAGCTTCATCTTTGTGGATCAAAATTCCTTTTTCTTCTGCGGCTTTAATGATCTCTTCTGCGAGCTCACCAAACCCTTTACTACTGACTGTAGGAGTGCGACCGGCTTCGTAAACTAAACCAATTGCAGACTTATGTTTTGGTATCTCACTCATGGTTTAAACCTTAATATTAATAATGGCATGGGACTGATAAAAAGCTTGGTGTTGCGGCGCACCTTGGCTTAGCTTCATTTCACCAACTTGTAAGCCATGAGCTGTTAATTTATGGCGCAAACTCTCAAGATGCGGATGAGCCATTGCGGTGATATCTTGGCTTGAGGCAAGTAATTGACAATCTAGTGCTTTATCCATTAATTCAGCGGTGATCTGTAATTGGCCTAGCTCTGCGTAATCAAAATTAAGTCGCACAAACCAAACATTTTTATCTTCGAGTTTATTTTGGCTTGGTTTTTTATATTGCCCTAATGAAATTTCTGTCTGTGCGGTTTCCGGTGGCAGTCGCATCGGCAGTAAAAATTGTACTAACGGATTATTATCAGGCTGCTGATTTAAGGGGGTCGTGTTAATTTGGCTAATTGCAGTTTTTATTTGGCTCAGCTCAGCCGCTAATGCTTGTGATTGTGGCTGTAGTAATTGTTCTTGCAGTTTCTGTGGGTTAATTGCTTTAAAGTTAGGCACCAATACTTGGAGTAAAGCATCAAGTGAGCTTTGACTATTAAAATTCAATGCGCTGATATTTGCTAAGCTTGGAGCCGCTAAAATAGCCACGGCCAAATGCTCAACAGATTGGCTAAAACTATTTTGCAGGGCACTATTTGTTAAGCTTTCTGGACGTAAAACACTGAGTATTTCTCGTTGAATGGTTAACGGTTGCAACGATTGGCTGTCAATCATGCGGCTAAAAGCTTGATTGACTAGCCGATTTAAATCGACATTATCACTCACTTTGGTCGTTGCTAGTTTATCAATTTGTGAAGCGATATGCTGTTTATCGTAGTTTGCTGCTGATTTAAAATTAGGCAGCGGCTTTTCGCTAGGCGTTTTTAATAGTGACGCCAATAATTTGGCTTCCAATGGTAAGCTTATTTGGCTGGCTGGCAAAGCGCTAGTTATCGGCCCTTTTAATGGTGCATCGATATGTGAGTGGGTACTTGATTTTAGATTGTCGTTGTTTAACTGTGCTGTTAGAGATGCTACTTTGGTATCTACCCCAGCAGCAAACGGTGGAGTTGTTTTTAATTTTTGCTGAGCATCGGCTATAACTGTTTTGGCTGCAGCGCTATTATCACTGACATTGACAGTTGTACTATTGATTTTGCTGGGTAGAATTTGTTCGGAACTGCGTGCCGGCGCTTTAGTGATAGGTTCTTTATTTAGCTGAGCCGGTTGAGTCGGTTGAGCATGAATATCAGCGGCTGTTTGTTTTGGATTAGCAGTAACCTGCGGTATTTTATTTTGCGCTACTGCAGTTTGCTTGCTGGATTGAATCGCGGCGGCTAGTTTATTTAATTGCTGATGGCTATCTGTATCGTTGCTCAGTGGCGCCGCAGTAGTACTGTTATTTTTAACCACATTAGGCTCTGTAATACTTGCTAAACCGGCTTTTAATCGCTGAAATAACTGTACCAGGGGAGGCGACTGGTGATAATGCTTTGGCAGCGCGGTACCTTGACTGATATCTGCCAGTAATGGTTGGGTGTTGCTTGTCGCCATTGCCACAAGGTTTATTTGCCGGAGTGATTTGGGTAATAAGGTTTGTGCAGTTTGATGTGTTGGTGTTAGCGATTGTGCTACAGCTGATTTATTGCTGATCATTGCTAATTGACTAAATGGTTTGCTTTCAAAATAGCGTACTGCGTCACTTATTCGGGTTTTTAAGTCAGCAAAACTGTCTTGTAACCACGAGCTTATTGGGCTGCTACTGACCAATGAGGGGCTAATAGGTGCTGCACTTGTTTGGGTATTAAACTGGCCTGGTACATGGCTTTTTTGTACCAGTGAATTAAAAGTATGGGCTAATGAATTTTTTAACTGCAAGGCTATTTTTGGTAGCTGCGTTTTTATTATTAATTGTTCATTAAGCGCATTTAATTGTACTTTTTGAATTACTCCGCCAAGCTGAGTTGTGTGTGTACTGTGGCTCTGTAACGGCTGCTGAGGTACTAATTTAATACTGCCATTATAGTTATTAAAACTCAGTATTACGGCGTTTTTATCTAGCTGTAGCTGCCCATTAGGCACTTGTTTACTTAGCCAAAGAGCAAGTTTTGCTTGACTGATTGGCTGTTGGTGAAGTGTATCAGCAAAGCGATTAATAACACTTAAGGTAAAATTATTGCGGTTCGGAGTAATTATTGCTTTTAGGCCTTGTTCACTGTGCAGTAGTTGGGCGACTTCTTTATTGATAGGAATACTGGCGTGTAATTGGTTTAACAGTAATTTTGCAGCAGGTTGTAAAATAATTTGCAACGACAATGGTTTATTATCGACCTGATCACCACTATTAATAAAATTCAAAACACTTTGCAGCTGGTTTGTTTGGCGTAGGCTGATTTCAGTTTGTTTTGGTAAAATAGTGAGTTGTTTACCATCATTACTGAGTTGAATATCGGCACTGGCAATTTTTTGAGTGTTTGTTTCAGTGCCAGTTGTAGCTAAGCGCAATGTTTGCCAATGCTTATCAATATAGACTTCCATCTGCACAGAGCCATTGGCGAATACGATATTTTTAGCGCTGAGTGTTTGCTCGCTGAAAACAGGTAATTGCTGTGCAACGCCATTGTGTGACGAATGACTTATAGGAAGCGAATTCGCTAATGTTATCTGTGTAGGTTTGTTCATTAATTTAAATCAAGTTTTCGTTAATAGGTGCAAAGCATTATTCGTATTACCCTATCATTATGATAGACTAACGCCTAATTTTGGGTATAGAGAATCATCATCTTGTTACACATTAAGTCCGTCACCTGCATCAAGCAAGAGCGTTGTTTGTTTGCGGATCTTAATTTCAGCTTGAAATCAGGTCAAATCATGCAATTAGCAGGCCCAAATGGGGCTGGTAAAACATCACTGTTGCGTATAATTGCGGGTTTTTCTGCGCCCGATGAAGGACAAGTTATGTGGCAAGGTGAATCAATTGCTAAAAACTATGATGAATTTGCCCGACAGTTGTTATTTATCGGTCATAAAACCGGGGTGAATAGTCAACTTAGTGCGATTGAAAACCTACGGTTTTGGTTGCAAATTCAAGGTTACAATACTGAGCAAGATCTTTACTCATTATTAGCTAAAATTGGCTTAGTTGGTCTTGAAGATGTACCTGTGCGTACTCTATCAGCCGGTCAGCAACGTCGTGTTGCGCTGATTAGGCTCTGGCTTAATGATGCGAAGTTATGGGTTCTGGATGAACCATTTACAGCCTTAGACAAATCCGGGGTTGCATTTTTACAGCAACGGTTTTTAGCCCATCTAGAACAAGGTGGGGCGATTTTATTAACTACCCATCAAGATTTAACTACGCATTTTAATGAGTTACAAACAGTGACTTTGGAGTACCGACACTGATGTTACGCCAGCATTCATATTGGCAGCTATTTAGTGCCGTTTGTAAGAAAGATTTACAGCTGGCATTTCGCCAGCGTGCTGAAATCGTAAACCCCATTTTGTTCTTCTTGATTGTTATTACATTATTTCCGTTAGCAATTGGTCCTGAGCCCGGTCTACTTAGCCGTATGGCACCTGGTATTATCTGGGTCGCCGCTTTACTTTCAACCATGTTAGGCTTAGATAAACTATTTCGTGATGACTATCATGATGGTAGTTTAGAGCAATTGATTGCTTCATCGTACCCGCTACCGTTAACGGTGCTCGGTAAAGTTGTTGCCCATTGGATCATTACTGGCTTGCCGTTGGTGTTGATGACGCCGCTGTTCGCCTTGTTATTAAATTTAGACAATCAAGCATTGATTGCAACGGTGCTTACCTTGCTCTTGGGTACGCCATTACTTAGTTTTATCGGCGCTATTGGCGCTGGGCTTACTGTGGGATTACAAAAAGGCGGTATTTTGATGAGTTTATTGGTCCTGCCTTTGTATATCCCCGTATTAATTTTTGCAACGTCTGCTATCGATACCAGTACAATGTCACTGGATTATAGTGGGCAGCTTGCCATCCTTGGTGCGATGCTCGTCATTACAATTATCAGCGCACCAATCGCCATATCGTCAGCATTGAAAGTGAGTGTAAGTTAATATGTGGAAGTGGTTACATCCCTACGCCAAAGCAGAGCGTGCATATCAATTATGCAATACGTTACTGCCCTATTTTACCGTGATAACGGTTGTCTGTATGCTTATTGGTTGGGTCTGGGGGTTAGCCTATGCGCCTGCCGACTATCAGCAAAAAGACAGTTATCGCATTATCTTTATTCATGTACCATCAGCTATTTTATCGATGGGTGCTTATTCATCAATGGCCATAGCTGCAGTGATCGCTTTGGTATGGCAACTTCGTAATGCAGAGTTAGCAGTAATTGCTATTGCACCTGTTGGTGCATGTGTAACTGCAATTGCACTTATTACTGGCGCCGCTTGGGGTAAACCTATGTGGGGGGCCTGGTGGGTATGGGATGCACGACTCACGTCTGAGCTCATTCTATTATTTTTATACTTAGGGGTATTGTCTTTATATCATGCCTTTGAAGATAAAAAAGCAGCAGGTCGAGCTGCATCTATTTTGGCTATTGTGGGGGTAATTAACCTACCAATCATCCATTTTTCTGTTGAGTGGTGGAACACCTTGCATCAAGGTGCCAGTATTACCAAGTTTGATACGAAAGCTATTGATCCAAGTATGTTTTGGCCATTAATGGTAAATATAGTCGCGTTTGCCGGCTTTGTCGGTATGGTGACTTTGATGCGTCTTAAAAATGAAATTTTACAACGTGAAAAGCATCGTCCTTGGGTGCGCCAGTTGTTGAATAGGGGTTAGTTATGCAGTTTGATTCTTTTTCTGATTTTATTGCCATGGGCGGCTACGGCTTTTATGTGTGGCTTTCTTTTGGTTCATGTGCACTGATTTTGTTAGGTATTTTAGTAAGCTCTTTGAATGATACAAAGCGTATTATGGCTTCTGTGCAGCAACAAGCTGAACGAGAAGCTCGCATTAAACACGCTAAGCAGGAGAATCATGCATGAACCCAAGACGTAAGAAACGTTTGCTTGGCGTCGTCGCTATTGTATTTGGTATTGGTGCCGCCATTGGTTTAGTACTTTATGCTCTGCAAGAAAATATTAATCTATTTTATACACCAAGTGAGTTAATCGAGGGGAAAGGCCCAGATAAAGAAAAGCCGCATATTGGTCAAAAGTTGCGTATTGGCGGTATGGTAGTTCCAGGATCAGTGATTCGGGATGAAACCAGCCTACAAGTAAGCTTTACCTTGATTGATACAGGCCCCTTAGTAACGATTAAATACCAAGGTATTTTGCCTGACTTATTTCGTGAGGGGCAAGGGATTGTTGCTCAAGGTGTGTTGATTGAACCTAATGTAATAGAAGCGTTCGAGGTATTGGCTAAGCATGACGAAGAGTATATGCCTGCCGAAGTTGCGGAAGCGGTGAAGGGGATCAAACACGAAAAACCAAAATATAACTTAGAAAGTGGCAATTAAGATGATCCCAGAAATCGGTTATTTTTCTCTAACACTGGCTATGGTGCTGAGTGTTTTATTGTGTATTTTTCCTTTGTGGGGCGCACATACTGGTAATTTACGGTTAATGCGTGCTGCTCCTTCATTAGCTATCGGCCAATTTGTATTCGTACTGTTGTCATTCGCAGCCCTTATTTATGCAAGTTTAACTGATGATTTTACCGTCGCGTACGTGGCGTATCATTCAAGTAGTACTTTGCCTTGGTATTATAAAATCACCTCAACTTGGGGCGGCCATGAAGGCGCTATTTTATTATGGTTAGTTATGCAAGCTGGTTGGACTGCAGTTGTTGCACTGCGCTCTAATTCATTACCTTGGATATTAAGAGCACGTGTATTAGGTGTGTTAGGCTTTTTAGGGGTTGGCTTTATGCTTTATACTCTGTGGATGTCGAACCCATTTGAATTATTACTGCCGTATTTTCCTGTCGAAGGGCGCGACCTTAATCCGTTATTACAAGACCCCGGAATGATCATCCATCCTCCTTTACTGTATATGGGTTATGTTGGGCTATCGGTCTCTTTTTCATTTGCAATTGCTGCATTATTAACAGGTAAACTTGATAATACTTGGGCTAAGTGGTCACGTCCGTGGACAATGACTGCGTGGGGATTTTTAACATTAGGTATCACTATCGGAAGCTGGTGGGCATATTCCGAGCTTGGCTGGGGTGGCTGGTGGTTTTGGGATCCCGTTGAAAACGCATCGCTCATGCCTTGGTTAGTAGCTACGGCGCTATTGCATTCATTGACGGTAACTGAAAAACGCGGTGTATTTAAATCATGGACCGTATTACTTGCGATTGCTGCATTTTCATTAAGTTTACTGGGCACCTTTATTGTTCGCTCTGGCATTATTGTCTCCGTGCATGCATTTGCTACCGACCCCGATCGTGGTTTATTTATCTTAGCGTTTTTAGCGATAGTAGTCGGCGGTGCGTTAACGTTATATGCATTTAGGGTATCGCAAGTACGCAGCGAAGGTCGCTATAAACTGGTATCACGTGAAGTGGCATTATGGCTCAATAATATATTTTTAGTGGTTGCTACTTTTATTGTGTTACTAGGTACTTTATTACCTATGGTTCATAAAGAAATGGGCTTAGGCAGTATTTCAATTGGCGAACCATTCTTTAATAAAATGTTTGCCATTATTTTGGTGCCGTTTGCCATCTTAATGGGTATTGGCCCTCTGTTACGTTGGAAGCAAAACAAGTGGTCTTTTTTACAAAATAAACTCCTTGTCTCAGCGTTAATGAGCATAGTAATCGGTGCTACTTGGTTATATTCAAGTTATGCCATCGTAGCGCCTTTAACTTTATTGGCGACCACGCTTGCGATATGGATTGTGATCACCACCGGTGTTGATTTATATGTTAAAGCTACTGTGCAAACTAACTTTAGCCAAGGCCTTAAAAGGTTAGGACTTAGTTATTGGGCGATGGTACTAGGGCATGTAGGTATTGCCTTTGTCATCGCAGGAGTCACTTTAACTTCTGCGTACTCTGTTGAACGTGATGTTTCGATGAAGCCGGGCGAAATCGTGCAGTTAAACCAATATCAGTATCGCTTTGAAGGGGTTAACACTATTCGTGGACCAAACTACAGTGGTCATGCTGGAGAAGTGAGTGTCCTGAAAAATGATAAACTAGTTACTATACTGCATGCAGAAAAACGCCGTTACGATATTGGTATGCAATTTATGACTGAGGCTGCAATTGATGCTGGCTTTACCCGCGATTTATACCTTGCCCTTGGTGAGCAATTAAATAACGGTGGTTGGTCACTGCGTATCTACCATAAGCCATTTGTGCGTTGGATGTGGATTGGTGGTGTGTTGATATCACTTGCCGGTTTTATGATTTTAGGTGATAAACGTTACCGCACTAGTAAGAAAAGCATCGATAAGTCACAGGAGAAGCTGGTATGAACCGCAAGTTGTTAGCGCTAATACCTCTGTTGGCGTTTGTTTTAGTGTGCGTGTTTTTATTTCAAGGTTTGTTTTCAAACCCAAGAGAAATTCAAACTGGTCGGTTAGGTCAACCGATGCCAGCTTTTGATTTACCAGATTTAATGCAGGATTCAAAGCGTTGGCAAGATGGCCAATTAAAAGGCGATGTATATTTACTCAATGTGTGGGGCACTTGGTGTCCTACCTGTTTGGCTGAATTAGATTATTTAACCCAATTGCGAGAGCAAGGCGTTAAAATTGTCGGGCTTTACTATGTGCAAAGTTACGATGCTGACTTTGATGGTGAATTTGATATGTCAGCGCTTCGTGAAGAAGTGGCGTCAATGTTAAGTCGTGCAGGTGATCCGTATCAGTTTAATATTCTTGACTTACATCGTACACTTTCGCTTGATTTAGGTGTATCAGGTGCACCTGAAACATTTTTAGTGGATAGCAAAGGCACCATTTTATTGCACCATACTGGCGATATAAACCCACGAGTTTGGCGTGCTAAATTTGCTCCCTTGATGCAGGAATTACAGCCATGAAATATTTTATAATTGCTTTAATGATATTAGCTAGTGGCATAGCTATGGCAGAGCAAGATCGGTACCAATTTGATAACAACGAACAAGCGCAACGATTTACTGAGTTAACTAAAGAATTACGTTGCCCTAAATGCCAAAATCAAAATATCGCAGATTCAGATGCTGTGGTTGCAAAAGATTTACGCGAAAAAGTATTGGCGTTAGTCAAAGAAGGCAAATCGAAAGACGATGTGATTGAATATATGATTGACCGCTATGGCTATTTTGTTCACTACGATCCGCCGGTTACGCCAGCAACATTAGTGTTATGGGTATTACCTATTTTGATTGTGGTATTTGGCTTTGGTTTTATTATTTTTCGACAACGTAAGGCTGCGGTTAAGCAAACATGGAGTGAGCAAGATGAGGCGTTATTAGCCAAGCTCATTGCGAAAAATGAACGTCAGGAGCAGATTTAAATGATACTAATGTGGGTTTCTTTTGCATTATTAACCTTATTAGCTGTGGCGTTTGTGGCATTGCCTTTTTTGAGTAAAGAGCGCATACAAAGTCTCACTTACAATGCTAATTCAGAGCTTATTGCCATTTACCATCAGCGCCTTGGTGAGCTGGCGAATGATTTAGCAAATCAACGTATTGATCAAGCTAACCATGATGAGTCTGTGATTGAGCTCAAACGTCGTTTACTAAATGAGTTATCACCTGAAAAATCACTGATGAGTAAGGGTAATAACCGTATCTTTGCGTTAACCGGTAGCGCATTTTTAATTGCTTTTACGGCTATATTTTATACTGCTACTGGCTCACAACAGCAATTACAGAACTGGCACAGCGCTATGGATAATTTACCTGCCTACGGTGAACGTGCAGTGATGCAAAAAGGCGAGCCTTTAACCCAAAATGAATTACAAGCGTTTGCGTTAGGGCTACGCACTAAACTAGATCAAAGTGGTGATGATCAAGTGGCCTGGATGCTGCTAGGACGTGTTGCTATGTCATTGAATGAATACGATATGGCACAACAGTCATTTGATAAAGTGTTGCGTCTGGATCCTGACAATATGCCTGTGCTTATCAGTTACAGCCAAGTGCTATTACTGGAAGGCAGTGAGGCAAATATGACGCGCGCTGCGGGTATGCTCTCTAAAGTACTTAAAGACGATCCAACTAACCTTGATGCTATTTCATTGTTAGCATTAATTGCTTACGAGCGTCACGATTGGTTACAAGCAAAATCAGCATTCGAAGTACTTTTAAATAGTATGGACGAACAAGACTCTCGTTATGGCATGATTGCTCAGAGGATTACTGAAATTGAACAAAATATTTCTGCTGAAAATACACAACAACAAGTTCAACAGAGCAGTGACGAAGATAATAACGCAGTCCAAACTAGCGCTATTAAAATCACTGTTAATCTTGCTCCACAGTTTACTGACAAGCTTCCAACGCAAGGAACCTTATTCGTCTTTGCAAAAGCCGCCAATGGTCCACCAATGCCACTCGCAGTGGTAAAATTAACAGATTATAGTTTTCCAATTGAAGTACAGTTAAGTGATAGTAATGCTATGGTTGCAGGTTTAACGCTTTCGAGCGTTGATAAAATTATTTTAACTGCACGCATTTCAAAGGATGCATCAGTAATGCCTTCAACGGGTGAGTTGGAAGGGCGTTCAGATGTGTTAGAACGTAGCCAAACCAAGGCTTATGATTTACTTATCAATGAATTAATACCTTAAGGATAAAAGATGTTAAGACAGAGTTTAGTTTTGTTTGGACTATTGGTGCTAGCAGGATGCGCACAAGTGCCTGACGAAAAAATAGATGAGCGAGATCCACTACAATCATTTAATCGTCCAATGTATGATTTTAATATGGATGTACTTGATGCGTATGTTCTGCGCCCTGTTGCGGTAGGGTATGTGGCTGTAACGCCAACACCGGTGCGCCGTAGTATCGTCAATTTTACTGGTAACATTAGTGCACCAACTGATGTAATTAATGCCACGTTACAAGGTAAAGCGGGTAACGCAGGGGTTAGTTTAGCTCGCTTTTTAGTTAATTCAACAGTGGGTATTTTTGGCTTATTTGATGTTGCTACATCGCTTGGTTTGAATATTGTTGATGAAGACTTTGGTCAAACTCTGGGGGTGTGGGGAATAGGTGACGGTGCCTATTTAATGCTACCGGGAATGGGACCGTCAACAGCGCGTAACCTGACGGGTGATGTTGTTGATAGCTTTGTGTTACCGAAAATTGCCTTAACCACGCCACAAACTGTATTGGTGTTTGCATTAAAGGCCGTAGAAGCCCGAGCCTCTTTAATACCGCAAGAAAGCTTATTGAATGAGTCACTCGATCCGTATATTTTTATGAAAGACATTTACTTCCAACGTCAGTTATATGAGCTGTATGATGGTAATCCACCTGTTGAAAAAGAGCCCGAAGATTTTGATGAAGACTTTTTAGAAAGCCTTTAATATATTATATTTTCGGGTTAAATAACAATGCCAGCATCTAAGCTGGCATTGTTTTTACGGCGTTATTTATTACCCAGCCAGTACTTTCATTTGTTCATTAGCCCAGTTAACTGCGTCATGGTATGCATCTGGCACTTTACCAGCTGTAAGACCAAGCTCATCTTTAATCGCGTTTGCACCTTGCCAATTGGCTTGTTCGTATAATTTTACCAAGCGCAGATATTGTGCCAGTAAACCTTGATCCTCTAATAATGCTAACTTTATGTCGTTGGATAATGGTAGCTTATTCATCACGCTTTCCATATCTTCATCTAATATGGCATCCATTAGTGACATCATACCGGTTAAAAAAGCCATTCCCGTATCTTTGAGTTTACTATGGTTTATAGCTAGCAACTCAGTAAAGCGTGCTCTAGTTAACGATAAGCGTATTAACTCTGCGGGTTTATCACCAGCAACTTGAGCTGCAAACAACAAGGATAAAAACTTTTTAATTTCTGCTGCACCTAGCACAATTAGTGCTTGTTTGATGGTGCTGATCTCAGCTCTGCGCTTAAATGCCGCTGAATTACTATAACGTAATAATTTATAAGAGAGGTTTACATCTCGCTCAAATACGTCGGTAATTTTCTTTAAATTGACTTCAACAGTGGATGTCTCATAAAGCAGCTCGGCAAGAGCTATCTCTGATGGCGGCAAGGTTTTACTTTGCACCATTTCTGGCTTGGAAAAGAAAAACCCTTGAAAGTAAGTAAAGCCAAGATCTAATGCTAATTGATACTTTTCGTAGGTTTCTACCTTTTCTGCTAATAATTTTATATGCGGATAAGGTTTAATTTCTTCGATTATGCTGTGGATAGTGTCAACTTCACAATTGAGAAAATCTATTTTAATAATATCAATAAAAGGATAAAAATGACGCCATACAGGCTGGTGAATATAATCATCCAGGGCGAGCGTATAACCTTTTTGTTTTAAGTCTTTGACGATCGCGAGTAAGCGTTTCCCTGGTTGAATTGTTTCGAGTATTTCTACAACAATCTGATCTTTACCAAGCAGGGTTGGGTAGCCTTTTTGTAATGTTTCAAGCGTAAAGTTGATATACGCTGGTTTATTATCGGTGAGATCTTCTAAGCCAAAATTGAATTGACTACCTTCAATTAGCCGACTAGTTGCCTCGTCACCATCAATATCTGGGAATACATTATCAACGCCGTCACGAAAAAGTAACTCATATCCTACAAGTTGTTTGTTT
Organism: Pseudoalteromonas sp. SG44-17; assembly: GCF_014164235.1. Taxonomy (NCBI): domain Bacteria; kingdom Pseudomonadati; phylum Pseudomonadota; class Gammaproteobacteria; order Alteromonadales; family Pseudoalteromonadaceae; genus Pseudoalteromonas; species Pseudoalteromonas sp. SG44-17. The sequence continues at coordinate 82,394 of NZ_JACJEV010000009.1, forward strand.
CGATCTAAAATTGGTTGGCGTGCAGCATAAAAATACATAAACAGCGGGTCCACATCAGTTAAGCGATTACTTGGGCAATATAAGATAAAACAACATAAATAGCATTAACTATATTTAAAATATCAATACTATAGTATTGATTAATTGCAAAATCATCGATCTAATCCTAGGGTAATTAAGTATTAATTACCATGTTCTATAGTCAAATAATTAACCATTAGGTAAAACCGCTTAACCCTATATCATTGTAAGGTTAACTTAGTAATTGGAGTTATTCACCCTTTGCGTGATATAGTCAAGCTCTAGGTTGGTTTTTACACCAATAATGACTTTATATAGTATTGATTTATGAGTCATTATTAGGATTAAAAGCCAGGTTTTAACTTCAGAGTTGGAGGCGAGTTTGGAAACTGGAATGATTATTTCTTTAGCTGCGTATTTTATCGTAATGCTAGGTATTGGCTTGTACGCTTATAAGCAGTCTACCGCCGATGTGTCGGGCTATATGTTGGGTGGCAGAAGTTTATCACCAGCTGTAGCTGCTCTATCTGCCGGTGCATCGGATATGAGTGGTTGGCTACTTATGGGCTTACCCGGTGCTATGTATCTATTTGGCTTAAGTAAAGTTTGGATTGCAATAGGCTTAGTACTTGGCGCTTGGGCAAACTACTTCTTAGTAGCGCCACGCCTGCGTGTCTATACTGAGAAAGCGAATGACTCGATTACTATTCCTGATTACTTTGCTAATCGTTTTGCTGATAATAAAAATATATTACGTGTAATTTCGGCAATCGTGATCATCGTTTTCTTCACACTTTATACTTCTTCAGGCGTTGTCGCTGGCGGTAAATTATTCGAAAACTCATTTCAGATGAGTTACGAAACGGGGCTTTATGTGACAACCGGGGTCGTCGTACTTTATACATTGTTTGGTGGTTTCTTAGCTGTGAGTTTGACTGACTTTGTGCAAGGTTGCATCATGTTCATCTCGCTACTTGCTGTACCTATTGTTACTTATATGATGCTAGATCAGCCAGTGTTAGACACACTTACTAATGCCAGTTATGACTTGCTGTTAAGCGCTCCGAAAGAGAGCGAAGTCCACTCTCTTAATATGTTAGATTGGTTTGCAGGCGGTTCAACCATCGCTATTATTTCTGCAATGGCATGGGGCTTAGGTTATTTCGGTCAACCGCATATCATAGTGCGTTTTATGTCAGTACGATCTGTTAAAGATATGCCTACTATGCGTCGTATTGGTATGTCGTGGATGACCTTATCAGCAATTGGTGCAGTGTTAACAGGACTATTTGGTGCTGCTTACATGATCGAAAATCAAATGTTGATTGACGATAAAGAAACGATATTTTTAGTATTATCTGAATTGGTTTTCCATCCACTTATTGCCGGCTTTTTACTTGCTGCTATTTTAGCTGCGATTATGAGTACTATTTCATCTCAGTTATTGGTTTGTTCAAGCTCTTTGACTGAAGACTTCTACAAAATTTATTTAAACCGTGATGCATCACAAACCGAGCTGGTTTTAGTTGGTCGAATTAGTGTACTACTCGTTGCATTATTTGCTATTTATTTGGCTTATGACCGCGACAGTTCTATTTTAGATTTAGTAAGTAATGCGTGGGCAGGTTTTGGGGCTGCGTTTGGCCCGTTAGTATTACTTAGTTTATATTGGAAGCGAATGAATCTACAAGGTGCGATCAGTGGTATGGTTGTGGGTGCAGGGACAGTGTTGATCTGGATATATGCGCCAATCACCATAAATGGAGAGAGTCTCAGCAGTATCATTTATGAAATTATACCGGGCTTTATACTTGCAACAATTGCAATCATTACAGTGAGCTTATCAACAGCGCCACCAAATAAAGAGATCACCGAATTATTTGATGAAGTTGAACGAGGGCTATAACGAGTAGTAATTTTTATAACTAAAAAAGGGCAATTAATTGCCCTTTTTTAGTTAGTTAACTTATGATTTTTTAGCTTGCTTCTTTATCAGTGCTGGCTTTAATAGACGCTACATTTTCTTTTTTTACTTTCGCCGTTGGTGCTTTCTGTATTGCCTCTTTGCCGCCTTTAAGTACATTCATAAAGTCGTCTTTACTTTTAGCAATCTCAAGTGCGAGCGATTCGATTTGTTGTTCGCTTAGTGGTACATCAACTTTCTCAAGCATAACCTCAAGCGACTCTGCTATATCAAGCATTTTGTCATACGCGTCAGCTTCTTTTTTAGTAGTAAACGTCATACGCTCGACTCCGTTTCTCTCTACAACATATTTAACAACAACAGCCATGATTTCTCCTGCCAATTTGCTTGGTGAATAACAAGTTCACCTTGATTGATTACTGTTTTTATGTACAGTAATTGTTTATTGGTCTTTTTGCAAGTGAACATTTTTATTTTTTACTATTAGGATTTGACAAAGAGGTACAACTTTACTTTATTTAAATAGTCGCACTTTTTTAGTATGACTTTATTTGGAAGTAGTCCAAAAGTGAAGGCATTAAAGTCAACTATTAATTGAGTCCACGTATGGACATCATGGAGGAGAAACATGAAGTTTTTAACTTTAATAGTCGTAGTGCTTGGCTTGGCTATATCATTGCCTAGTGGTGCCGCTGTAACTAAAACCGAAGCTACTGAAAGTATGGGTAAAGTTCAGTTAGTCAATGTTAATCAAGCAACAGTCGAGCAGCTTACCCAGCTGCCAGGTATTGGTAAATCAAAAGCACAAGCGATAGTTGATTACCGTACCGAGCAAGGCAAATTTAAGTCTGTTGCAGATCTAGCGCAGGTGAAAGGTATTGGCGATAAATTAGTCGCTAAACTGGATGGCAAAGTTACATTTTAAAAAACTACAGGGCGAATTATTCGCCCTGTTCAAATTGCTTTATAGCCTTGCTCAAATAGTGTTTAGAGAATTGAATTTCAACAGGGGTGGTTAACAACGGGTAACTTAACCCAGCCACCAGTAATACAGGAAGTAACAGCCAACCTTCGATATACGCTAATGATAGAAATACTGGGATCAATAAAATCAGCTTTATAATACGCAAACTGATTTTTTGCATTGGAGTTAACATACTCACTGCAATCGCAATTATTTGCTGACGTTGACGTATTTTAAACGATTTTAATTGCGTTACTTGACTTGAAAATAATGCAATCATCACAGCGACTTTTTAATTATTAAACGACTTACTACAACGCTTATCAGTATCAGAGTAAATACCGCAAAAATGATCTCCATCCATGCTGGCATACTTAACCCTGCAAATTGCCAATCGATGTTGCCACAGTCTCCTGTCGCAGCAAAAAAATGTGGCATCCACTCATGTAATGGTAATGGAAAATTAGGCTCGAATTCGCAGCTAAACGCAAAGGGATCGGTTGTCGTTTGCATATCAATATGTTGGCGTGCAATTAAGTAACCCCAAATACTAGCAACTGCCCATGCTGAAAATGCTGTTATACGGCAAATTAAATTGGTTGGTCTGACTGCGCCGACTAACCCTGCGGCTAGTAACCCTAGCATGGCAGTACGTTGATAAATACACATAATGCATGGCTCTAAGCCCATTTGGTATTGGAAATACAATGCGATTAATTCAAAAATAAAAGCGCTAAAAGCGAGTAGTAACCAAGCACTGCGTTGTTGGGCTAAATTTGCTAACCAAGTCATAAAATATCCAGTCTATAATTTGTGGATGAATTATGACTTAGTCATTAAACTACGCGCAAGGATAAATATGATTTGTAACAATAAAAAAGCTGCCGAAGCAGCTTTATTTACTGTTTGGATTATTTAATGCCCAGAACTTCCTATACTTTGTAAGCTTGCACTATGGTGCTCAATCCAGCCCCATTGATAGAATAAATCAGTCATTTCACTTAGGCCAAGATATGTCCCTGCTAAGCCAACAACCGTTAGCACTATGGTATAGGGGAGTGCCATGTAAACCATACGACCGTAGGATAATCGCAATACGGGAGCAAGGGTCGATGTTAGTAAGAATAAAAATGCAGCTTGACCGTTAGGTGTGGCAACACTTGGTAAATTTGTACCGGTATTAATTGCCACCGCTAATAAATCAAATTGATCGCGGCTAATTTGCCCTGCTTTTAATGCTGCCGCCACTTCATTAATATAAACAGTGCCAACAAAGACATTGTCACTGACCATCGAGAGTAGGCCATTTGCGACAAAAAACATAACTAACTGTAATTGCCCTTCAAATGTCAGTACCCAAGTTATTACAGGAGTAAATAAGTGTTGGTCAATAATGACTGCAACGATTGAGAAAAATACACATAACAGTGCAGTAAACGGCAGTGCTTCTTCAAAAGCCTTTCCTAGTTGGTGCTCTTCAATTATACCAGCGGACGCAGTTGCAAAAATAATGACGGATAAGCCGATTAAGCCAACAGTGGCAAGGTGTAATGCTAATGCAATGATCAACCATACAGCAATTAATGACTGAAACATCAAATTAACCTTATCGCGTTTGGTACGTTTGCTATCGAGCTCTTTTGCATGATCAGCTAGTATTTGATGAATCGTCTCTGGTAATTTGGCGCCGTATCCGAACGTTTTTGTCTTTTCAAGTAATATTGTAGTGATAATGCCAGCTATGAATACAGGCATAGTAACAGGCAACATACGCAAGAAAAATTCCCCAAATTGCCAGCTTGCTCGTTCTGCAATAATGAGGTTTTGTGGTTCACCTACCATAGTACAAACTCCGCCAATGGCTGTACCTATCGAGGCATGCATTAATAAGTTACGCAAAAAAGCTCGAAACTCTTCAAGTTCCTGACGATTAACCGGGCGTACTTGATTATCATCGTTAATATCATGTTCGCTAGTGGAATCTTTCCCAGAGGCGACTTTATGGTAAATACTGTAAAAGCCCATGGCGACAGCTATAACCACCGCCATAACTGTAAGTGCATCTAAAAATGCAGAAAGAAATGCCGCCGCAATAGTAAACGCCAAGGAAAGTACTGTTTTACTTCGAACTGACACCACTAGGCGTGTAAAAATATAGAGCAGTAAATCTTTCATAAAGTAGATACCTGCGACCATAAAGATCAGCAGTAAGATTACATCTACATTTTGAACAATTTCATGCTCTACTTGCCCTGCAGTTGTCATGCCTATGAATAGTGCTTCAATCGCAAGTAAACCGCCGGGTTGCAGTGGGTAACATTTCAGCGCCATCGCGAGAGTAAAGATAAACTCTAAAACTAATGCCCAACCAGCCATGTAAGGGTTGATATGAAACAACACAGGGTTAATAGCTAAAAAAGCAATAATTGTGTATTTATACCACTGTGGGGCCGAGCCTAAAAAATTCTTAAAAATTGCATTGAAAACACTCTGTTGCATAGGTGTTCCTTATTATTTTGCATTTAAGTATAACTATTGTTGGTTAAGTTAATGTAGTCTAGCTGTGGTGTAAACAAAAAAGCTATAAACAACATCGAGTACCTTTTATCTGTTATGCGTTCCGCGCTATATTTAGTGTAGCTGAAATAGCTAAATGGGTGTATATAGTGTGCACAATGAAGTTAAAAGTCTATTACTCTTTAGGGTTAATACCTTAATTTAATATCGAAGAACTAGACAATGAAAGAGCAATAAATTAATTTTTATCCATTTTAGAAAACTTAGTTAGATAGAGGCTTTAACCTGCTATCGAAGGTGAATTAATGGGGTGACTTTACTTGTTAGTTTGGCTTCATCTGGTACAATCAGTCAGTTAATCGTTAAAAGTAATATTATGTGGTAACTCAAGTGGGAATTGAATGAGAATTTTTAAAGCGAAAAGCCCAGCAGGGTTTGCCGAAGAGTACATTGTTGAGTCAATCTGGAATGGTGATTTTCCTCCAGGTTCTATTCTTCCGGCTGAGCGAGAGTTATCAGAATTAATCGGTGTCACTCGTACAACCTTACGTGAAGTATTACAGCGTTTAGCGCGCGATGGTTGGTTAACAATCCAGCACGGTAAACCGACACGAGTAAATAACTTTTGGGAAACTTCAGGACTTAATATTTTAGAGACCTTAGCGCGTCTTGATGAAGATAAAATGCCCGAGTTAACCGACCAGCTACTTTCTGCGCGAACAAACATTAGCGCTATTTACACTCGTGCAGCCATTAAGCTAGCACCTGATCGAGTGATAGAAATCCTCTCGCAAAGTGATGAGCTTGAAGATAGTGCACAAGCTTTCGCTGATTATGATTACAAGGTACACCATGAGTTAGCTGTTGCAGGTAATAACCGTATTTATGTGCTTATTCTCAATGGCTTTAAAGGTTTTTACTCTAAGATTGGCTGTCATTACTTTTCAGATCCAGGCACGCGTCAGTTAGCGCGTCAATTCTATAAAGATTTAACCATACTTGCTGAGAAACGCGAACATGACGGCGCAATTTCAATGATGCGAAAATATGGTCATCAAACAGGTGAAATTTGGCAAAAAATTCGCGGTGATATGCCTGAAAATATCATGGATTAATACCGCATTTAATATGTAGTTATACCGATAAAAAGCCTGCATCTGCAGGTTTTTTTTGTTGCTGTTATTAGTGACAAATAGCGAGTGACAAACAGTCGTTCGCATTTTTCGATGACGTGAATCGGAAAATACGATTGTTCTTTTAAGTCTTTAGTCTCTAAAATAATTTGATAATTATGCATGTTAGCCCTTGGTATTTACTTTTTAGATCCCATATTAAAGGCAAGCATTGCGTAAGCAATTAAAAGCAAACTCAAATATTTGGAGAATAAAATGGGTGTATTAGTAGGCCGCCAGGCACCAGACTTTACCGCTGCAGCAGTACTAGGTAACGGCGAGATCGTAGATAGCTACAATCTTCACGAAACAATCAAAGGTAAAAAAGCAGTCATCTTCTTTTACCCACTAGATTTTACTTTCGTATGTCCTTCTGAACTAATTGCTTTTGACAAGCGTTATGAAGAATTCCAAAAGCGTGGCGTAGAAGTAATTGGTGTTTCAATCGATTCACAATTCTCACACAACGCATGGCGTAACACTGCTGTTGCAGACGGCGGTATCGGTGCAGTTAAATACGCACTAGTTGCAGATGTTAAGCACGAAATCTGTAAAGCATACGATGTTGAGCATCCAGAAGCCGGCGTTGCATTTCGTGGTTCATTCTTAATTGATGAAGAAGGTAATGTACGTCATCAAGTAGTAAATGACTTACCACTAGGTCGTAACATCGACGAAATGCTTCGTATGGTTGACGCTCTAGCGTTTCACACTGAGCACGGTGAAGTATGTCCAGCTGGTTGGACTGAAGGCAAAAAAGGTATGGATGCAAGCCCAGCAGGCGTTGCTAAGTTCCTTTCTGAAAACGAAAGCGACCTATAATTTAGGTCTTTGTTTTAGAATATGAAAAACCCGCCAATTTGGCGGGTTTTTTATTTAGGGTAGTCGCTAGAAAGCGAATGACACTTTGGTGTAGATATAACGTCCGCGAGGGTTGTGAACCGCGGAAGCATAACCGTATAAATCACCATCACCATCACCAATTGCAAATGGTGGCTCTTCATCAAATAAGTTATTTACGCCAATCGAGATCTTGGTCGATTCGGTAATACGATAAGCCGTTTGTAAATCAACTAAGACTTGTGAATCAACCATTCTTGATGTGTTGCTATCAAAATCGAGGGTGCCATCAAAATCAATATCAGGCGTATCTTCAAACTCACCCACATAGCTGATATTTACATTAGTATTGAATTCACCAAGCTCCCAATTAGTTGAGAACATCCAGCGGTGTTCAGGGTAACCATATTCACCAGTATAATCGCGACCGTCTTTTTCAAACTTGTCTTGATAAGACCATTCTAAGTTGAACTTAAGTAAACCAAGATCATCCAAGGAGTGATTATAATTTGCTGAGAAATCAACACCAGACACTTCCTGCGAAGAGACATTCTCAAAGGTACTATGAATTTTTTGGATCACCCCAAGACTTTGTCCACCTTGTGGCGACAGGCGAACGCAGATGGTACTATTCTGGTTGTTACATTCAGCATCATAAATAGGACCAAAGGCTTGTTCATCAATCTTATTGTCTTGAGTGATACTCCATACATCAATACTGAAACCAAGATCAGCCATAGGTGCCCAAATAAAACCAACGTTCCATGACTCAGATTCTTCGGCTTTTAAATCAGGATTACCAGCAAATTGGATGTTGTAATCGAGTACATCACAATCTTCTCCCGTTGCAGCACAGCGGTAACTATCAATAAAAAACTGACTTTCCTCTGAAGGACCTAGGCCGATTTGTGCTAGTGAAGGGGCTCTAAATCCTTGTGCCCATGAGCCGCGAACAGTAATTTCATCAGTAGGTGCCCAGCGCAGCGCTACTTTAGGATTGGTTGTGGTACCAAAGTCACTGTAATCATCGTAACGACCTGCAAGTTGTAATTCTAAGCTATCAGCTAATGGGATTGAGAATTCAACATAGGCAGCGTATTGGTCCCGCTCAGCGGCAGCAGAAACGGACTCAGTACCAAAAATTAGACCACGTTGAAATTGATCATCAGGGATATCACTGACGTCCTCTTCGCGGTACTCAATACCAGCCGCCATCATCACGACACTGTCACCAAAACTAAACGCTTCGCCGGTAATGTTGGCATCAAATGAGGTCATATGTGATTCACCACGGCGAACTAAGCTGGTGGTAATACGATTTATTACATCTGGATCATTATAAGTGCCGCCAAATGGGTTGTAGTTGCCAGCATTTATTTCTTGTTGTAAAAAGTCAGTTCTTACCCAGCCTTGAGTACGATCACCGGTTTGCATTGATTTACTTCGACCTTTTTGTACAGCTGCTTCCCAGCTCCAATCGCTAATTTCACCACGAAGACCGGCAACAAAGCGTAACGTATCTGATTCTATATCCCACTGACGGGCACCTGCATCCACGGTACGATAGCGACCAATCTCAATATCTTTACCAAAAGGATTGTTTGGATGACTGCCTGGAACTGTTAATCCCGCATCTTCGTCTAGCGGTGTCGGTGCACCTGCAGCAATCGAGGTATTATGCTGCATGGCCATTTCCAGAAAGGCTGTAATGCCGTTATCAAAGTTGTATTCAAATTGTGAAATAGCACCAACTCGCTCAGAAGCAGGGGCAATATAACCAAATGGACCATAATCAAATAAGCAGCTGCCGCTAGATGTGGCACTTTCAGCTGGGCAATCAGGATCGATAGTTTTTACGCCGTCAACATAGAAATAACCAGGGAATCCGCGTGATGAACGGAAATCTTCACCACCATTCGCGGTTTGATTAGCAGTGCCTAAGCGGCCCATTTCATCTGATGATAAAGAGGTGTTTTTAAAGTAATCGATGATCACAGACGCACTGCTTTTTTCGTTTGAGGTACCCCAAACTATGCTTGCTGAGGTTTCTTCATAGTTAGGGCCGTCAGTACCACCATAACCTAAATTAACTTCTAAACCATCGATGTCTTTTTTCAAAATAATATTCACCACACCTGCAACGGCATCGGAACCATAAATTGCAGAGGCACCATCTTTAAGAATATCAATACGTTCGATAGCAGAGACCGGAATACTGTTAATATCAACAAATGAGTTAGTGATACTCTCAGCAAATGCGCTTATAGCTACTCGACGGCCATTAATTAACACAAGCGTTGCATCTGCGCCAAGACCACGAAGCGACACTGCCGCAGAGCCATTGGCCGTAGAGTCTTGGTTGTTGCCGCGAGTAGAAAAAGTACCATTACCAGCAGCAGGCATTCTTTCTAGTAATTGTTGTAGATTGTCATAGCCCATATTATCGATATCGGCGCGACTAATTGATTGTACTGGGGAAGGGCCTTCAATATCTGTTCGCTTTATTCTAGAACCAGTCACTTCAATACGTTCAACTTTTTTTGCTTCGTCCGCAGCAAATGATTGAGAAGTATAACCCGCTGTTGAAAGTGCAAGTGTTACACAAGCGATTAGCTTAGGTTTAAATGGGAGTGTTCTGTTCTTCATCCTTAAATCCTCGTTGTCATGTTAATTTTATCTGGTTAAATCAACCAGTAATATCAATATCATGTAAGTGAATTGTTATCAAATCGTTTATTTGGATTGTGTACTATAATTTATACAGTTGCGGGGATTTAGGGGCTGAAAATAAAAACGCCTAACTGGGTTAGGCGTTTTTGAGGTTGTTTAGATAGATTAAACTTTGTGCTTCATTAACCGTTCTTTTTCGCGAGACCAGTCTTTGTTTTTACCGTCTTCACGTTTGTCATGCATTTTTTTACCCTTACCGAGGTGGAACTCAAGTTTCACCCAGCATTTTTTCCAATACATGGCAGTGGCAATTAATGAATAGCCATCGCGCTCAGTCGCACCGACTAAGCGATCTAGCTCGCGTCTGCTTAATAATAACTTGCGATAACGTAATGGATCGCAAATAACATGGGTTGAAGCACTATTGAGAGGCTGTATTTGACTGCCAAGCAAAAACGCTTCGCCATTTTTAAGGTGAATGTATGTTTCAGAGATGTTTACTTTACCAGCTCGGATACTTTTTACTTCCCAGCCTTGTAGTTCAACACCAGCCTCAAACTTGTCGTGTAAAAAATACTCATGACGCGCCTTTTTATTTAGCGCGATAGTATTACTTGTCGATTTAGATGAATTTTTCTTAGCCATAGTGGCCCATATTATACGTAAAGCTCTGCTTTTTACATCGATTTTTTATTTTTGCTAATAAAAAAGTGTTTGTAAATAAAGCGCCATGAAAGTTTGGGGAAAAACGCAAAGCTTGCTAAAATTCGCCCACACAGTTGGGAGTGAGTATGCCACAAATAGAAAAAAGTGCGCTAGTAATGTATAGCAGCAAAGAAATGTTTGATTTAGTCAATGATGTGGATGCTTATCCTGAATTTTTACCCCATTGCTCGGATGCAAAAATTATTGCACAGCAAGGTAATACCATGACGGCAAGTTTGGAAATTTCCAAAGCGGGTATAAAAAAATGGTTTACTACTGAAAACACCTTTTTAGATGACAATACAGTAACATTGCGCTTAGTTGATGGGCCATTTAAAGCCTTGCAAGGGCGTTGGCATTTTCAAGTGTTGGATGACAATGCATGTAAAGTTCAGCTACAGCTTGAGTTTGAATTTGCGAGTAAATTAATTGAACTTGCGTTTGGGCGCGTATTTAACGATGTTGCAAAAAACATGGTGAATGCATTTACTCAACGCGCTAAACAGGTATATGGACTGCGATGATGATAAAAGTTGAAGTTGTGTATGCATTACCTACCACGGCAACGTGTTTGCTTGTTGAAGTACCAGTTGGTACAACGGCAGAAAATGCCGTGATGCAATCAGGTATCCTCGCTAAGTGCCCTGAAATTGATGGCTTAGCATTAACCTTAGGAATATGGAACCGTACCTGCAAGCTTACGCAAGTGCTTGAGGATGGCGATAGAATTGAAATTTACCGTCCTTTAATTGCTGATCCTAAAGACGCACGACGAAAACGTGCAGAAAAAGCTAAAGACGAAGGTCGTGCTAATAAAATTACAGGTGGGCGACCGCTTGATAAAGCTAAATAATAGCTCAAACAAAAAAGGTTAGCTGTTGCTAACCTTTTCGTAATTTACTGAACTGGAGCGTTATTGCTCAAGCGGTGTATTAAACTCTGCGGGTTGTTCATAGTCACCACTGAGCGATACCAATTTTTCATTTTCAAAATTAATAGTCAGTGATTTACGTTGTTCGTTATCACGGCCAAGGTTAAAAGAATATAAGTAATGCCACGTGTTTTTATCGAAAGCGTCTTCTGCAACAGGTTTACCTAATACATAAAGAACTTGCTCACGGGTCATATTGATACGAAGCTTGTCAACATCGGTTTGTTCTAAAAAGTTACCTTGTGGGATGTTGATACGATAAACCCAGCTAGAACAACCGGCGGTTGCACTTAAGGTCAGAGCAACGATAAACCAAAGAGAAAAAGTTTTTAACGACTGCATTGTTTGTTTGGATCCTTATTTTTTATAAACTGCATGATACCGATTAGTCACCTAAGGTAAAACCCTTTTGAGTAATTGTTTGTGACTTAATTTTTACTATCGATGTTTGGAGCGTAATTTTGACCTCAGAGTCCGCTAAAAGTTTAACTACTACTGAAAATACTATGACAACTAAGATCTCCACGTGGTCACTTTATATTGTACAAACACGTTTAGGGCATTGGTACACTGGGATCAGCACGGATGTGGCAAAACGATTTGCAGCACATCAAGCGGGCAAAGGGGCTAAAAACTTAAAGGGGAAGGGGCCACTGACTTTAATATATCAATGTGAAGTCGGTTCTCGCAGTGAAGCCACCAAGCTTGAGATAAAAATTAAACGCTTAAGTAAGGCACAAAAGCGAGCGTTTGTTAGCTCTGGGATTTTGCTAACCTGAATTCAGTTTAAAATATATTTACTATCTACAATTTAGCTCAAAGAGTGTTGATATCGTTTATATCAAGTTGGCTAATAAATGCGGCAATATAATTAACTGCATCAATATAAAGCGCTTGGTCAATATTACTTAGTAGGTCGGAACTCTTATGATGGTGGGGATCATGACCCATACCAAAGTAAATATAAGCAATTCCGGCTTTAGCAAACGCATAATGGTCGCTTGCTCGGCGCCAATCAATACTATCTCCGAGGGTCATTCTGTTCATTGTGGTTGATGAACTAGCTACTTTTATCTTTAAATTATGCTCAGGCACCTGCTGTAGTTGTGCTTGTAAAGCACTGCGTTGTGCATGTGAGACAAAGGCATATAAGATTTTTTTTGGCGGTTTTACTGCTAACATATCCAAATTAATATTTAGCACGGTTACGCTGTCGTCGATTTGCAATTGACTAACAAAATATTCAGCTCCATGTAAACCATTTTCCTCTGCGTCAGTAGCAACAAAACTAAGTTGGAAAGGCAGATTTGTGTGTGCGAAGCGTTGCGCTAGGAATAACAAGGCACTGACGCCACTGGCATTATCGTTTGCGCCTGCATATAAAGTGTTACCACGCATACCTAAGTGATCATAATGAGCGGTAATTACCAAATGAGTCTTGACTAAGTGCGGTGGTTTTAAAGTCGCAACGACATTTTGCCCCGTTGCTTTTGAAGACCAGCCATGGCTGTAACTAAACGGCTGTAATTGCGTATTGTAACCGAGCGTTTGCAGTCGCGTACTAATGTATTGGGCACTGATACGCGCGCCATCTGTATTGGTTTTTCTACCGCTTAGAGCCGTAGAGCTTAGATGCTTCAGATCATCGATCAGCTGTTGCTGCGCGCTGCTATTACTTTGGCAAAATGTTGAAAAGCTGAGGCTCAATAGCAAAATAAAATAGTTAATGATTAATTACTCGCGCGGTCATGTCACTTAGTGCCTGTAATTTATTTTGATAACGTTGCTTATCATGGTCAAAATCGGCATGTTTATTAGCCAAACGTAATTGGAGATACGCTTGCTTAAAATCACCTAACTGATAATAAGTGCGGGCAAGACCAAAGTAGCTATCATGAATATCATCATCAATTCTTTTTGCTTTATTGAAATGCTTGATGGCATCTTGATAGTTTTGTCCAAGGTATGCGTTATTTCCTAATGACACATGATAATACGGATTACTTTGGCGCTTCAAATCAAGTTTATATAAAATCTTGTCTGCCAGCTCAGGACGGTCGGTGAGTTGATACAGTAAAGCTAAGTTACCCAGTGCTGTATTGTTGTCGTTATTAAGCAGCAAAGCATAATTATAGGCTAATTCGGCGTTATCATACTGAGAATCAAGGCGAAGTAATACGGCTAAGTTACCCCATGCAGCAGAGTAATATTTATCTGCTTTTGTTGCCGCTAAAAAGTAGCTATAGGCTAAATCATAATTTTGATTGAGCATTGCCGCTGCCCCTTTATTGTTATAAAACATCGCGGTAATTCGTTGTTTGCTGATGGGGGTCGTCTGAAATTTCTCACCTCGCGAGTTCGGATCAAAATCAATCACTAATGAGGTTTTTGCGTCATACACATAAGTCACATTAGTGTGGTTATTACGACGCTGTGTGACGATCAAATTAATATGCCCAGTCAATAAGTTATAGCCTTTATTTAGCGCCCAATACTCAGGAATATGAACCGTTTGAAATTGCCCCTGCATGCCTAAATATTCCGCAATACTATAGGCCAAAATCGATAATGATAAACAGTTAGCATTTAGATCTCGGTAGGCTTGATTGGCGGTTAGGGTAGCCCCTGCTTGATATAGTAAGGATGCATCGCCATTTTCTAACAAAAAGTTTAGTAATTTTCGAGTTGTGTTTAAATTGTGTTTAGTACTTGGGAAGGCTGCATCGAGTTGTTGTGTTATTGTATCGCTTAAGGTAAAAATCTGTTCACTACTTTCCACCGGGTAAAGCGTGAAAGATTGGTTTTCAGTGACTGGTGGAGGGATGAGTATTGTTTGATTACTCACACTGGTACAGGCAGAGATACTAAAAAGCAGCACAATGACTGCTAACTTACAAAACCGCGTTAGTATTGTCATAATCATACCCCAACTAATTACTGACTTATTAAGTTTAGTCTGTTTTTTAGTCGAGGTAGATGTTAAATGTTACAAACTGTGTCAGCGCTTTTCAAAGGTGGCGACTAAACTTGCTAAGGTTTGTGCGCTGGTTGCAAGTCCTTTGATCGCCTGCTCGGTATCAATTTGTTCTCGCATTGCCATATCGCTGATCTCACTAATTTGTTCAATATTACGGCCGACGTCAGCAACCACACTACTTTGCTCTTCAGTAGCTGTTGCAATCAAGGTTGCCATATCATTAATTTCATTAGCGGTATTGGTAATGGCATCAAGCAACTGCACAGAGCTTTGCATTGTTGCTACGCTGTACTGAGCTTTATCTTTGGACTGGGCAATATGTTCAACCACATTGGTAGCTGTTTTCGCGAGCTCTTCAATCATTGATTGAATTTCAGTCGTTGATTGTGACGTACGGTTGGCTAAGGCTCGTACTTCATCCGCAACTACGGCAAAGCCGCGGCCATGTTCACCAGCACGTGCTGATTCAATTGCTGCATTTAGTGCTAATAAATTGGTTTGCTCTGAAATACCACGAATAGAGTCAACAATACTGGCAATAGTCTGGGTTTTATTAGCAAGCTCAGTCACTTGTCCCGCAATTGTGTCAATATCACTGGCTAATGCGGTAATACTCTGTTGGCTTTGCACTACTTGCTGGTGGCTCTGTAATGTATTCGCTTTACTATCTTCGGTCAGTTTTGCGGCAGTTGCGGCGCTGTGGGCAATTTCTTGCACTGTCGCGCCCATTTCGTTGATTGCTGCTGCAACAGAGATAGTCTGCTCTTTTTGGTTGTCCATTGCCTGTGAGTTACGCTTGGCTTGAGTAAATACCTGATCTGAGCTTTGACGAATTTCTAAACTTTCGTGGGAGACTTGCGCAATAGCGGTTTCAATTTTATCAATGAATTGGTTAAAACCATTCGTTAATGCTAATAGCTCAGGCTGGTCACTGTGAGGTAAACGGTAAGCTAGATTGGCATCACCAGACCCTAAACGAGTAAATAACTCTGCCATTTTTGATAGCGGTGAAGCTAACGAACGAGCCAGTAAAAAACTAACGATACATGCCAACAGCGCAATTGCGATAGCAAAACTTAAAATTTGCCATTGTAAAGTGGTGATCCCGGCAAACACTTCTGCTTTTGGTACTTGTGCAACCACATAGAGTTGAGTGTTTTTAATTGGACTCGCCGCAAGGAAAAAAGTGTCGCCATTGAGTTCGACTTCTTGCAAGTTAAATTCATTGCTTGTTAATAATTGACCACTTACTTGATGACCATACAAGCTATCTAGATTTGTTTTTTCTACTTTATTAACGTCTTGATGGAGTTTAATTACGCCTTTATCGTCAGTAATAAATACAAAGCCAGTCTGCTCGATAGTAAATTTATTCAGTAGTGCCTGCATATCATCAATACTTTTTGCCAGTCCGGTTAAGCCGATGCCATTGATCTGTTGATGATTAACAAACATTTTTGTGTCGCCATTAGGCTCTTGATATAAGCTAATAGAGTAAGCTTGGTTGGCGTTT
Source organism: Pseudoalteromonas sp. SG44-17 (assembly GCF_014164235.1). NCBI lineage: Bacteria > Pseudomonadati > Pseudomonadota > Gammaproteobacteria > Alteromonadales > Pseudoalteromonadaceae > Pseudoalteromonas > Pseudoalteromonas sp. SG44-17. The sequence continues at coordinate 98,628 of NZ_JACJEV010000009.1, forward strand.
TTAAAATCAAAAAACCAGCCATCTTGCTGCCGATCTAATACTCTTAAAAAGCCATCTTGATTCCAGTACTGCGCGGTATCGCGATTTGCCCATGATGCGGTTGCTAAGCCGTATTGTTTTACCAGACGATTTAATTCTTTGATTAAAACGTCATCATTGTTATCACGACTATTTGCCCACGCGAGTATAAAATGATTACTTGATACTTGTTCGGCCGCACTGAGTAATTCATTGATCTCTAAGCTTATATAGTTATTTATTGCGTGTAGTTTACTGGGCAACTCAGATTGTATCATCCGTTGTTCGATAATGGTTTTGGCGGATAACAGCGCCGTAATGCCAATTAAGCTGGCGACTGACAAGGCAATAGCGATCCCTAAAATAGTGATCTTACGTGTGATACTAAGACTTTTATACGGCATTGTGGGTACTGACTTTACAAATTATGAGGGTATTTTAGCATGTTTTTTTCATACAGTTCATCATCTAATAGAGTAAGTACTCAGTTTATAATTTACGCTAAGGCGTCTTTAGACAAATTAATAAAATGAAAAAGCCCACTGCGTTTAGCATGTGGGCTTGGTTTCTAACAAGCGAAATTGTTACTTTCCAGGGTTAAACAATTTTCTTCATTGCTGACATGTAGCCACGCAATTTGGTACCAATGATTTCAACAGGGTGCTCACGCAACGACTTGTTGATTGCAATTAGTGTTTGGTTATCAACATGATTACAGCGCTCGCCTAAGCCTCTACCAATCACATCAGTATCGATGTTTTGCATAAAGTCTTGTAACAGTGGCAAACATGCGTGATTGTATAAGTAACAACCATACTCTGCTGTATCAGAGATTGTGCGGTTCATTTCGAATAATTTTTTACGTGCAATGGTATTGGCAATTAATGGCGTTTCATGTAGCGATTCATAATATGCTGACTCAGCTATAATACCTGCTGCAGTCATGGTCTCAAACGCTAATTCTACACCGGCTTTCACCATTGCAACCATCAAGATACCGTTATCAAAAAACTCTTGTTCGGTGATTTCAACATCACCGGCAGGGGTTTTTTCAAAATTTGTTTCAGCTGTTTCTGCACGCCATTTCAAAAGGTTTGCATCATCATTCGCCCAATCTTCCATCATTACACGAGAGAACGTACCATCGATGATGTCGTCTTGGTGTTTATTGTAAAGCGGGCGCATGATTACTTTTAATTCTTCACTTAATTCAAACGCTTTTACTTTCGCTGGGTTTGATAAACGGTCAAGCATATTTGTAACGCCGCCGTATTTAAGTGCTTCAGTAACAACTTCCCAACCGTATTGAATTAGTTTTGATGCGTAACCGGCGTCTATACCTTTTTCGATCATCTTATCAAAACATAAAATTGAGCCTGTCTGTAACATGCCGCAAAGAATTGTTTGCTCACCCATTAGGTCTGATTTTACTTCAGCAATAAATGAAGACTTTAATACCCCAGCGCGATGACCGCCAGTACCCGCTGCATAAGCTTTAGCCTGGGCTAGACCATGTCCCTGAGGATCATTTTCTGGGTGAACAGCAATAAGAGTTGGTACACCAAAACCGCGTTTATACTCTTCACGAACCTCAGAGCCTGGGCACTTAGGTGCAACCATGATCACAGTGATATCATCACGTACTTGCATACCTTCTTCAACAATGTTGAAGCCATGAGAATAAGCAAGCGTAGAGCCTTGTTTCATCATCGGCATGATTGCGTTTACAACCGCAGTATGCTGTTTATCAGGTGTTAGGTTTAACACAACATCAGCAGTAGGGATCAATTCTTCGTAAGTACCTACAGTAAAACCATTTTCTGACGCATTAAGAAATGATTGACGACGTTCGCTGATTGCAGAATCACGCAATGTGTAGGCAACATCTAAACCTGAATCTCGTAAGTTCAGTCCTTGGTTTAAACCTTGCGCACCACACCCAACAATAACAAGTTTTTTGCCTTTAAGTGCTTCAACACCATCGGCAAATTCAGCCGGATCCATAAATTCACATTGTGCTAGTTGTGCTAACTGCTCGCGTAAGGGAAGAGTATTAAAATAATTCGCCATTGTTAGTATCCTATAAATTTCGTATTTGTTAGATGCAAGCGCTTGCTGCTTTGCTTAAAGTCACCATAAGGAATTTTTACCATTGCGTAAAATGATATATTTGCATTAAAGTATTTCAAAAAATGAAATGCTTTAATTAATAACCGCTAACTATTGGGATCACTATGGACCATAAACGATTACATTACTTTCTGGCACTTGCCAAAACTTTACATTTTGCCCGTGCCAGCGAGTTATGCCACATAAGTGCTCCCACCTTAAGTCGCAATATTAAACAGTTAGAGGATGAAGTTGGAGTCGCATTATTCAGTCGCGATAATCGCAGTGTAAAGTTAACAGCTGAAGGAGAATCGTTTATCGACTATGCAACGGCTACGTTAGCTAATTGGCAGCGTTTTCGAGCAAATGTACAAAATCCTGAGCAAACTATTTACGGTAAAGTAAGCATTTACTGTTCAGTAACTGCCTCTTATAGTTTTTTGCATCAACTATTAGAGCAACTGCGTTTGCAACATCAACATATAGAAATAAAGCTTAATACTGGCGATCCCGCAGTGGCAATAAACCGTGTGCTTGACGGACACGAAGCCATGGCAATTGCCGCAAAGCCTGATAAATTACCGACGCAAATTGCATTTGCCAGTATTGGTTATTCATCCTTGGTATTTATCGCGCCACGTATTCCGTCGTTGCTCACTGAAAAACTGGCCCAGTTTGGCGATAAGATAGATTGGTCTGAGCTTGAGTTTATAGTGCCAGAGCAAGGTTTTACTCGTCAAAGGTTAGAGCTGTGGTGGCGTAAGCACGGTATTAATGCAAAGATCTATGCGCAAGTAGCGGGGCATGAAGCTATGGTGTCAATGGTGAGTTTAGGGCTAGGCATTGCCATGGTGCCAAAAATTGTTTTAGATAATAGCCCATTAAAAGATCGCGTTCAGGTGATCAGTGATCAAAAAGAAGCCCCACCAGGGTTTGAGATTGGTTTGGCAGTATTACGTAAAGAGTTACCAGATGCCGCGTTAAATGCATTATGGGAGATTGCTCAATCACTGAAAAACGTTAATAGCTTAGCTCCTTAGCCGAGTCTAAATACGCAGATGTAAAGTTTATTTACCTTGAATCGTTCCATATGTATCAAAAGTGTGAATGATTGTAATCGTCTAGGGATTAGTTATTAATACCTTGCTATGATAACGATATTGGGTTGTCTCTTTTGGCATAAATAACAACAATGAAGTCGATAGTTAATATTCTTACTGCGCTTTGCATCTCTGTATGGCTTACAGTACCTTGTTTTGCACAGCCATCAGAAATTGAGCCTGTGCAGGATATAACAACAGGGCAGTGGCACTTGAGCCTTAACACGGGATTAGGAGTCATAACAAATCCATTAGCTGGTGGAGGTGATTTACCATTAGTGTTGATCCCAGATATAGCTTATTACGGTGAACAGTTCTTTTTTGATAATGGTCGCTTAGGCTATAGCCTGATACAAGACTCCCCACATACCTTTAATTTAGTCACTGAGTTTAATTCGGAAACTCGTTTTTTTGTTGATTGGCATCCAAGTAACATTTTTGCATTAAGATCAGAAAGTTCATTTACGAACAGTGAAAATGAACTTCAAATCCAACAACCTAGTCTAGATATCCGTGAGCTTAATAAACGTAAATGGGCACTCGATGCTGGCCTGAGTTACCATTATAGCTATCAGCAGCATGTATTTTCCGTGCAGGCATTAGCTGATGTATCCGGAGTGTATGACGGGTGGCGAGGTGCACTGCAGTGGCAAATGCACAAGAACATTGGTGAGTTACAGATTAAGCCGACTATTGGCATCTGGTATAAATCGGCAGCACTGAATACATATTTTTATGGCGTAACAGAAAAAGAGTCTCCAGTTCGTGCAATTGAGGTTGGCAGTAGTTGGCAGCCTTATGCTAAAATAGATGCCCGCTGGCCCTTAAATGGAGCCAACTCATTGCGTTTTCATCTGGCTTATTATGATTATTCCGCCTTAGCTGACGACAGTCCGCTGTTTGAACAAACGTATTCTCTGACTGCCTTTATAGGGTTTGATCATATTTTTTAATATGAAGTATTTACAACTTGGTGCGTGCGTCATTTTTTTGTTGGTATGGCCAAAGTTAGCTGTCGCAAAAAAAGATATATTAACAGTTACTCCAAAAGTCTGTGTGGTTTCCGAACAACAAGACTTTTGCGATGTTGATGTAAAATTTGCTTTAAATATGCCCCATAAAATGGACGTTTGTTTATACAGCGAAGATCAACAACTGCAATGTTGGCAACAGGTTACCTTAGAAGAATTCAATCATAAAGCGCGTGTTCAGGTTGAAACCATATACTCCCTAGTCAATCCTCACACGGATGAATTACTGGCGACAACACGCATTGAAGTACAGAGCACTCGCGCTAAAACAACTCGGCGCCGATTACGTTCTCCGTGGAGCTTTTTTTAATCTTGGAGCTGCAAATGGCAAAGATCTTACTTGTAGAAGATGATTTAGGGTTACAGCAATTAACCCGTGACTATCTTGAAAATAATGGCCTTGAAGTGGCGGTGCTAGACCGTGGCGATGAAGTGTTTAGTTACCTTGAAAACAATCCGGTTGATTTGATGATCCTCGATGTGATGCTGCCAGGTAAAGATGGCTTTAGTGTTTGTCGTCAAGTCAGAGATAAATTTAGCTTACCAATATTAATGTTGACCGCCAAAGGTGAAGACTTTGATCAAGTCATTGGTTTGGAACTTGGTGCCGATGATTATGTTATTAAGCCAGCTGAGCCAAGAGTATTGCTTGCCCGTATTAATGCGCTATTACGCCGTGGCCAAGCATCAGTAAAAGCGCCAGAAGAATTACAATTTGGCGATTTATGTATTGATAAAACCAGCCGTATTGTTCGCTTAAAGAATAACGAAATCACCCTCACTTCCCATGAATTTGAATTACTGTGGTTATTAGCTTCAAATTCCGGTGAAGTACTAAGTCGTGAACATGTTCATCAACACATGATTGGTCGCCAATATGATGGATTAGACCGCACCGTAGATGTACGTGTATCTCGGATCCGTAAAAAATTAGGTGATAACAGCGATAAACCATACCGTATTAAAACCGTTTGGGGACAAGGCTACTTATTTGTCTCCGATGCATGGGGTATGTAACTATTAATGGGGAAACTATTTGCAAGTTTATATGTGTATATTATAGTTTCCCTGTTTTTAGTCAGTGGGGTAATTGAACAACTTTGGCCCTATGAAGACAGTCAACAACAAATTGCGCTCGATGATGAGTTTGGTCAATCCCTATGGCTATTAGCGCAAACCCCGCAAGGGCTTACTAAAATAGCCACTCGCTTTCAAAGTGAAATAGTACAAAAACAAGACCTAATGTTGCCCGCACAACAACAACAAGAACTTAACCTACATAATTATATTTATCTATTTGATCAACAACAGCGAGCTATCTGGTATATCGTTGTTGATAATGAGCAATTATTGCAAGTGGGTCCAATTACCGTTTCTGCGCCAGTATTCTCATCCGTTTGGCCTTATCTATTATTATTGTGTGTCGTTGGGATCCCTGTTGGCTTATGGAGTTTTTTACTGTGGCGTGATTTTGCTAAGTTGCGACTGGCCTGTGAAGCCGTTGGTGGATCACAAGACTTTGAGCTGAGCGCCACCTCGAAATCATTCTTTTTACCAATTACCGACACCTTAAGTGCTATGCAGCAGCGTATTCAGCATTTATTAACCGCTCAACAAGAACTTACATCGTCGGTATCGCATGAGTTTAGAACGCCACTGGCACGTTTAAAATTTGCCTTGGCAATGCTTGAGGATAAAGTAGCTGACGAAAAAGCCTTTGAATATATCGATAACATGCAATTAGATATTGTGGAGTTAGAGTCGTTAGTTAAAGAAATGCTTGATTATGCTCGCCTTGATAGCCAACAACCTAATCTTACGGTGCAAACATGTAACTTAGTGCAGCTAGTAGAAAGTGTTGTCACTAAACTTGATTTTGCTACGCAAATAAAACTCAATATGCAATTACCAGCTTTATGCAGTTACACTTGTGACAGTCACTTTATCGCCCGCAGTATCCAAAACTTAGTAGGCAATGCGTTGAAATATGCTCGTCACGAAGTGCGAATTAGCTTAGTTGAAAATACTGGGCAGTTAATTTTATCGGTCGAAGACGATGGTCCTGGCATTGAACAATCACAATGGGATGCAGTGTTTAAACCTTTTGCCCGACTTGATAAAAGTCGCGATAAAAAGACTGGAGGCTTTGGGCTTGGTTTAGCCATTGTGGCAAAAATAGTGTCTTGGCACCAAGGCAGCTGTACGATATCGAATTCAGAATTAGGTGGCGCCAAATTTACAATCTATTTGCCTAAGTAACCAGAGTTCAGGGTAAGTAACTCCTTTTCTATTGCTATATCTGTGGCTAAATTGATACTCAAAAAAAAAGCGCCTAATAGGCGCTTTTCTGCGGTTAAAACCAAAATCAACAAGTAGCAAAAGAGTAGACTTCACTTTGCTAAGTAAGTTCCATTATTTATTACTTTTAATTTATTTATGTGTTTTTAAAAGCGGCATGAGCATCTGCTCCAAGCCATTGAGTTTAACTTCATACATCATTGCTAATTGAGCACCGAGTGTGCCGTGAGGAAATCCTTGCTGCTTAAACCAGACCAAGTATGGTTCTGGTAATAGCAGCAAAGGGCGGCCTGCGTATTTACCAAATGGCATTTTTGTATTGATCGCTGTTTTTAAAAGCTCTGGATCCATGATTAACTTAATTTGCTAGATTATGCGTGAAGTGTATTACAAAAGAGGGTGAGAAAATAGGCTGTGACGGGCAAGAAACAGCCTATTTAATGAGGGGAGTAGGCCCTCATAATTTACTAATGGATCTGATATTGATGCTTTTTGGTAAATCCAAGTTGTTTAAGTTTGTTTATAATTGACGGATCATCGATGCGGCTTGGTGTTTCGCTATCACGTAAGAAATGATTTTCCGGCACTTGATATATATCGAGCATTTTTTGAAATAGCACTGCGCGCATTGTTAACGCTGTCATTCCATTTCTTTGTATTTCATCAAGACGATTTTGAAGCTCAACCAGTTTTGGGTTATTTACATCATCCGCCACTGTCTGAAACTGTGTAGCAAACTTATTCTTCATCTAAAAACCTTATTTAATAGCAAAAGACAAAATGCCGATAAATACGTATTCAAAAACACGAGAAGGCTTTTTTTGTGCTAAAAATAGATACTTACGTATTACTCAACAAATGCAGTTTACTCTTTTTTCATGGGTAAATGCCAATCTGGATGTAAAGCTTTGTAAATGCGCTTGACTCTTATTTGGGGACTTTTGCGACGTTGTTTCAGGCGGTTATATATAAGGATATGAAAATTAAATGAAAATAGTTCTCAGTACCTTTTGTGGTGCTGAGAACTTTATTTATATTATGGAAATAATTTTTGTTTTACATGCTCAGCGAAGCCACTACCGGCCTCTAAATAGAAGTTATAAGTAGAGTCAACGCCCATATCTTCAAGTTCTTTTTGCTGATCTGGATAGTTAGCAATGGCAGTAACTTGACCTTGGTAACCCGAAGCACGCAATTGCTCCAAAGCAAAAATGTTTTGCATATGTTTCGGCATCGCGAGCATGATCATCTCTACATGGGAGTGATTTACCCGTTGCCAAAAGTCAGGATCGGTTGCATCTGCCAAGAGCGCCTTACGGCCTCGTGAAACATGCTTCTCGACCACTTCTGGCTTGATGTCTACTCCAGCTACAACGCCAGGATGGGTGATGTTAATTGTTTCATATGCACCGGTGCCAATACGACCCATACCAAAAATAACAATCTTGGTGTCATTTAAGTTCACAGGAAGTTCTTCTGCTAAGCGAGTAGGGCTTTCAAAACGTATGAGCCAAGCTTCGATTTTTACATAAATTTCGTTTGAACGTTTATTTAGTGGGGATGCAATGATAAAGGTCATTGATACTGCAATAGCCATAACAGCCAACCACTCAGATGTGATTAACCCGCTACTGGCAGCAACCATACAGACTATCAAGCCAAACTCGCTGTAGTTAGCTAAGGTAAATGCACTCAATAAGGAGGTACGAGCGCGTAACTTAAAGGCATTCGTTAGTATATAATACAGGGCAACTTTGACTGGTAGCACCAATACAATAATAAGCGCTATAAGTAATGAGTTGAGCGTCAGATCAGCACCTAAACCAATTGTTAAGAAAAACCCAACTAATAAAATTTCTTTTAAATTAAGTAGTGATTTTGCAAGCTCACTGGCTTTTTTATGAGGAGCAAAGATCATACCGATGATCAACGCGCCTAAATCACCTTTCAAGCCTGCAAATTCAAATGCATGATAGCCAACGACAAGTGCAAAGAAAAAGCCAAACAAAGGTAATAGCTCACCATGTTTAGAACGATTTAACACCCAAAACATGACTGGGCGTAATAATGGCAAGGCAACTAATAGCGCAAAAGCCCAACCGTTGGGGATTTTACCTGTGCTGATGGCTAAAAATATCACTGCAAAGATATCTTGCATAACCAAAATACCAATGGCTATTTTGCCGTGAAGGCTGGCCATTTCGCCACGTTCTTCAAGTACTTTTACAGCAAAAACTGTGCTAGAAAAGCTAAAAGCAAAACCAACAAGCAACGCACTTTGCCAACTTAGGTCTGCAAATAATGGCAACGAAAGTGCGCCTAAGAACAGCATCAAACTGCAAAAAATAGCGCTACTAATAATAATATGTAAAGAGGCAGGGGCCCAAACTTGTGGCTTAATAAGATGGCTAACTTTTAGTTTCAGACCAATACTAAATAGTAATAACGTGATTCCTAAATTAGCAATCGTATTAAGTAGCTCAGTGGTTTTAAAGCCAGATAAGTTCAGTACAAAGCCAGCAATCAAAAAACCGATTAGCGGAGGAAGTTTAAGTTGGTACACGGCAAAGCCACACACAAATGCGACAGCAAAATATAATAGTTCCATAATTCTTAATATCACTTCATTTGGTTACCTATTGTAGCGAAATATCAGCATTTTTGAAAATCATTCGTGTATATTATGCATATAAATTGCGCGCATAGAGATATACCTGTGTATGAAAAACACTCGTTTAGTTAATTATTCTGCTAAAAACTCAAAAAATAGTTATTTTTTCACTGACAGCAGCTTTTAAATATGGTTAAGATGCAGTAACAAAGGAATTTAAGCGTGATTCAGGTTTAGGTGAATTAAGCTTAAGGAGAAATAGATGTTTAAAAAAATTCTTGCATCAGTCGGTATTGGTGCAGCAACAGTAGATACCGTGCTTGAAACTGAGCATTTACAACCTGGGCAATTATTTAATGCCCAAATAGTGATCACCGCAGGGGATGTTAGCCAAGCAATAACAGGTCTTGATTTAGCATTAATGACGCGCGTAAAAGTGGAAGGTGAAGACGGTGCTTATTTTACCAATCATATTATTGATAAGTGGCGTATAACCGATATTGGTACAATTGAACCTGGTCAACAAAAACACATTCCGTTTGAAGCGCGCTTACATTCAGAAACACCGATCACCGAAATCAACGCCGGTTATAACCAATCACATGTGTGGCTTGAAACAGGTTTAGATATTGATTTAGCACTTGATCCTACGGATAAAGATCATCTTCATATTTATCCAAATGATGCCGTAACTACTTTTATGCAAGCGATGGATAAACTGGGTTTTAGCTTGGTAAAAGCGGATGTTGAAAAGGGCTTCTTACGTGCTAGTACGTTTAACTCTGTCTCTGGTTGTTATCAAGAGCTGGAATATAAACCAAATAGCCGTAGCTTGTTCGGTATTCAAGAGATTGAACTATCGTTTGTGCCTGAAGCTCATAAAACTCATGTTTTAATTGAGCTTGACCGTGGTTTTCGTGGTGATGGCTATGTTGACCTGACGATTGAACATGATCACGTTAATCTTTCGCATTTATGTGATCAATTAGAACGTTTGCTTGCCTAGCTATTCAGAGCTCGGTTAGTTAGCTAAGCGTAATAAGTAGCCCAGTATTGACTGGGCTTTTTTTATGTTAGGAGTTTTTATGCGATTAACAACAAAACCATTTTCTCAACTGTCTGCGCAGGTACTGTTTACTATCATGCGCACGCGGGTCGATGTATTTGTAGTTGAGCAGCAATGCCCATACCCTGAATTAGACGATATCGATTGCACTGCAACAACTCAGCATCTCTATTGGCTCGAGGCTGAACAATTAGCTGCATACGCACGTTGTTATGAGAAAAATGAGCAGTACAGCGCTATTGGTCGCGTGCTGGTTGAAAAATCACAACGGGGTAAGGGGTTGGCAGTGTTATTGGTTAAAGAGGCGATCCAGTGTTGCTTTACGCATTGGCCGAACAAGGATATATACATTGGCGCGCAAACCTATTTACTCGCGTTTTATCAGTCGCTGGGTTTTCAGTGTATTGGCGAGCCTTATTTAGAAGATGGTATTGCACATCAAGATATGATTTTAAAAAACCGCTCCGTGTAAAGAGCGGTTTTTTGAGTTAGCCTAATAGCGAGCTGACAAACACTAAACCAATTGCAATTGGGCAAATGAATTTAATATACCATGGCCATATTTTCCAAAATAGGCTGGTAGCAACTTCTGGGCAGCCTTGTTGTATTTCGTTTAATAGTGAGTTGCGATACCAAATCCAGCCGACAAACAAGCAACACATTAAACCAAGAATAGGCTGACCAAATTTAGTTGTGAGCGCAATAACTAAACCAAACAGCGCATTAAAGTTCAGGACTATCGTAAAGCTCACCAATGCTATAATCGTTCCTATTAACCAAGTGGCTTTTACACGGCCAAGATCAAAGCGCTCTACCGCATACGAAACCGGTGCTTCAAGCATTGAAATAGACGATGTCAGTGCAGCTATACTCATCAATGCAAAAAAGGCAAAGCCAACGAATAAACCAATGGTACCCATGCCATCAAAAAGAGCGGGTAATACTTGAAATACTAAAGTGTCTTCAGAAAGCAACTCTCCAGTAGCTGAGAATATTTCCACCCCTTGTGCCTGCGCTACGTACATCGCAGGGATAATTAGTAACCCAGCAACAAAAGCAATAAACACATCAATAAGGGTAACGTAGGCGCCAAGTGAGACTAAATTTTCTTTTTTACTAATGTAGGAGCCATAAATGATCATCACACTGGTGCCCAATGACAATGAAAAGAATGCTTGCCCCAGTGCACTAACAAGTAATTCAGGGTCTAAAATAGAGCTAAAATCAGGTACTAAATAGGCTTTAAGGCCTGTCATAGCACCTTCTTGCATCAGCACATAAACAATCAGTGCAAATAAAATAGTCAGCAGTGCGGGCATTAAGCGTTTCGACCACTTTTCAATGCCGTTTTCTACTCCGCGGCTAATGATTGCGACAGTAAGAATAATAAACCCAGCTGTAAATATAAGGTTTCTAGAGAGTGACTGTTCACTTAACCAAGTTGAAGAGCTCTCACTGCCCACTAAAGTCGCAATGGGCTCTAGAGTGGCACTGATCATCCAACCGGCGACAATGGCATAAAAGCTGAGGATCAGTCCGGCACATATGATACCGCCAAAACCGACCACAAACGCAAAGCGTTTTTGGAACGGGTTATTTGAAATTTTCCGCAATGAACTAACCGCATTGGCCTGACCATGGCGCCCAATCGTTAGTTCTGCCATCAGTGCTGGGTAAGCCAAACAAAATGCCAATACAAGGTAAGCAATTAAAAAGGCTGCGCCTCCATTGCTAGCTGTTTGTGTAGGGAAACCCCAAATATTACCAAGACCTACTGCAGATCCTGCTGCGGCCATAATGAATCCAAAACGGGAGCTAAACTCCCCTCTGACTGCGCTCATAATTATTTTTTCTTCTCTATATAGTGACGGCGCTGACAATCTACTGTAAATGTTAAAAAATAAAAAGCCCTTATTTTTAGCTGCAGCCGTGCAGAATTAACGCATGACTGTATTTACAAAATTTAGAATGCCAATGCTGTTAACATTGTTTGTTTAAGTTATTGTTATCTAATCATAATGAGGTGGTTTATGATGCTGTAAACTGTAACATAAAAGTTACAACTGTTCCGGGTTATGTATTTTAAGGGTAAGGCATGCCCCCGTTAGGTGTTTACTACGATTTACGCTTACACTGCCATGATGCCAATCAGCTACTTTAGCAACAATGGCAAGTCCTAGGCCATAACTTTGATCGGCCCGATTGCGATGACTCTGTTCTTGAAAAAAAGGGCTAAAAACTTTGTGCCAATTTTGCTCTTCGATACCTGGGCCATCATCCTCAACGGTAATAATAAGTGTTTGCTCTTTAATCGATGCCGTGAGAATAATTTTTTGTTTGGCAAAGTCACAGGCATTGCTAAGCAGATTAGTGATTGCGCGAGCTAACCAATGTAAATCTGCATAAATATGAGAATTATCATGACAGATAAGCTGTAAATCAAGTTGTTGCTGTACTAACTTAGGCTCTAGTTGCTGTATTAGGGTGCTTAGGTAGCTGTTTAACTCAGTGTGTGAGTAGGTCAGTTGGTTGGCTTTTTGCTCAAGCGTGGCAAATGCTAAATAACTTTTCAACATTGATTCCATTTGGTCTAAATCAGCTTCCATACGATTTAAATAATGTTTTATTTTTTCTTCGTTATGACTATCTAGTGCCGCATCTAAGCCAAATCGTAGGCAGGCAATGGGGGTGCGTATATCATGAGATAAACTCGAGGCCATCAGTTTATTTTCATCGAGTAATTTTTCGATCTGGCTTGCCATGCGGTTAAAAGTAAGCTCAACATCTTTAATGTAAGTGAAATGGGATACCCGAATGCGAGCATGTAAGTCGCCACTGGCAAACTTTTTAGCTGCGTCATTAACCACGCCTAGTCGTTTAGCTAATGGTGCAATAATAAACCCCATAAACACACATAACCCAGCGTAAAACATTAAGGTAAGTAACATATCATTTTGTTGATCTTGTTCGTGGGATTTTTCCAAACGTAATTTAAGATGAAAAGGCGCAAGCAAATCATTACTGTAGAGTAGGTAATACCCTTCTTGATCTTCTAAAATCAGTCCGCCTTCAGCATTGATCTCTTCTAGCAGTGATGGTGGCAGCGCTAAAGATTGCGTGGCTCGATAACTTAATCCCAACGAAAACTGTTGTGCAAGTAAGGCGGTGTAGTCTGCTCTTTGCATGAAGGGTTGGCTGGCAATTTGCTGGCTGAAGCCCATTAAAAGTTTACTTTGAAAGCCAAACTCATCCTGCGAGGTATGAGTTTGCTGACTAAAAGCATCAATTAACCAACCTAATATTACGATCGAGAGCAGGGCACTGGCTAATAAGGAGAGATAAAACTTTTTCATAGCATTTGCCAGTATACCTTAGCGGCGATCACCAAGCGCTTGCGACGAGTAAATAGCCTCGCCCCCAAATTGTTTTAATTTTTTCAGGTTGCTGCGGATCATCATTAAACTTTTTGCGCAGTGCAGAAATAAGCACATCGACACTACGATCAAGGCCATCGTATTCACGACCCTTGGTTGCTTTGAATACAGCATCTCGCGACACAACTTGCCCGGCGTTACAGGCTAAATAATGCAGTAATAAGTACTCGGCGCTGGAAACTCCTTGATCAATATTATTAATAAAAACGTTGCGAGATTGTGTATCAATTTTTAAAGAGCCAACTTGAATAATGGTATCATCCGTTTGCGACTCCGAATTGTCGTTATTGGCGCGCAGTGCCGCTTTGATCCGCGCAAGCAATGCACGCGGCCTGACCGGTTTCATTATGTAATCACTGGCACCGACTTCAAGACCAATCACTTCGTCCATTTCTTCGTCTCGAGCGGTTAGCATAATAATAGGGCTTTGGTAAAATTGACGTAGTTCACGACAGACACTAATACCGTCTTGGCCGGGGAGCATAATATCGAGTAAAATTAAGTCAGGCTTGAGCTCTTTTACATGACTGACAACTTGGTCGCCTCGCTCACAAATATGAGTTGTGTAGCCTTGCTCAGTTAAATACTCCGCCACCCACTGGGCTAAAGAGCCGTCATCTTCAACAAGTAATATTGTGCCGTAATTATCCATGCTTTATCTCGTTTTAAAAAAGCCGCCAGCGGCGTTTCTTTTGGCGATTTTGATACACCCATTGCAACTGTACTTGTGTTGATGCAATGATCTTACCGGTATCGCTGTTTATTAACTCAAATGAAATGCTTTCAACAGAATCAAAAGCATAATTTAACTTTCCGCTATTTTGTCTAAGCCAGCATTGCATAATATGCTTCGATGTTGCATCACGTAAACAGTAATTACCGATGCTAGTTTGTTGCCAGCTTAGCTCTATATCAGCATAGCAACTGCGTCCTTCACGCAGTGCAACACAGGTGTCGGGCAACGCAATTAAACTACTGTCATGCGGTTCTTCACCATTGGCTAGTATTTGTTTTGCGTTTAGTAACAGTAATAAAATTACTGTGGTTTTAAAATACATAGCGCACGCCTACCATGGCTTTATGCTGATAACCCTGAGATACAATGGGACTGTTGGAAATTTCACTTGAAAACCAGGTTGACAGCCAGCCACCTAAAAATACCCAGTGTCGATTAAGTGGATACTCGGCGTGGAATTCAAAAATCATACTCATGGCGCCGTCTGTTTGATAGACAGCACGAGTAGCGGTGGCTTCTTCTGATGTTATGCCAAAATAGTAATTGCTGAAATCTGCTGAGTAAGCGCTAATGCCAACACCGGTGCGAAACTCCCAGTTTTGCCACGGTAAAATATGGCTAAAAAAGCTATTTACGACCCAACCATTATGAGCATTAGAAATATCATGTAAGTATTCAAAGGAAATCTGTGAGTTTTCAAAGCGACGGGTAAGGCGTAAGCCGGTATCAAAGTCACTTTTTCTGGTTCGTATACCTTTAAGTTCAGGCACCACCCCACTGCTATAAAAGTCGAGTCCTGTTTCATCAAACCCAGCTTGCATATTAGTACCAAGAATATCAAGATCCCAATTATACTTATTGATGATGCTATAACCAATAATGATGCCGCCACTGAGTTGGCTGTGATCAATATCTAAATAAAAGCGTTCGTAAGAAACAGCAAGGTTAATATCAAGTTCTAGACCGTCACTGTAAGAATCCATTCCAACTAGATAAGAATCTTCAACATAATAGCCCGCACCCGCGCTCCAATCCCAAGCAAAGCCTGAGGTTGGCTCTAAGGTGTTATCAGCATAATAGCGATTACTGGCATTGCTAGAGGTGCTCCATAAACTCACACTGATCAGTAATAACAGTAGTTTCTGTAGAGTGTGTTGTTTACGTTGCATCCATGATCCAAATAAATTAAGCAGTTGTTAAGTGTATTATATTGTCAAAGAGTTCCTTTGATCTGTAAAAAATTGTAGCCAGTAGTCATTCTGTGGACATTGACTTAGTGTACTTTTATTTTATCGATCAAAATACTACTTAGATAATAGTGCATCATTGGTGTTAGAGCACTCACTTCAGTGCGATTACACGGTCCTTGAAGTTTAGTTAAGCTGGTCATTTTTGAAATGGTTTTATAGCTTGGTATACTGATCTCCTGATTGGCGCGGGCAAGACGTGCTTGATCAGTATTTTGTTGATGGATAAAAGTGGCTACTTCAAGTTCATTACTGATCACTTGTTCATCACTGAAGCTGTAAATAAGTGGTTCGCGATGGAAGCTCGCACTGTCGATTGAGGATTTTCCAAACCACACTACATCACCCGATGCACGATGGATCAGGCGCATGCTAACCTCTGCATTGATGGTTGAGCATTGTTGGATCGGATACAGTTGTGTTATTTGCGCAAATAAAGGATACGCTTTATTTGGTGGTTGTATTTGATATTCGGTATCTTCAATAAAGTTGAGCTCTAGCTGGTGTATAGCTAGGGTATAATCACTATTACCTTGATCAACGACACGTAAGTTCATAGTCGTTAATGCATCAGTTATTTGTTTAAATAGGGTATCCGTGACACTTGCTTTATCGGCAATAACTTGCACAGTTTGGTTACGAGTAATTTTATGCGCTGGTAATTGTACTGATTTTACTTTCGGTGAAGCATGTTCGGTTTCATAGGCTACTTGATAGCTTTGGCTTTTTAATTGCGGCTTGAGTGGCATTTCTAAAGGCGCAGCAGGTGGCGGCGCAGTCACACAAGCTGTTGTAATGAAAGTGAAAAAAACTATTGATAAATAACGTATAAACACTGTAAAACCCTTTGAAAGCTCGATAATCGGAATATTGTACGTTAGTCTTAATAAAACTTCATGGTATTATAAAGCTAAGAATGTCTTAATCTAGATAAAAATAATAAAAAATGAAGTCCTTTGTGTCGTTAATCAACTCCTTTTTTTTCGTTATCACGTTAGTGTTATTTCAATCGCAGGTTCATGCCAGCGAGCAACAGTGGCAAGAATTTGTCAATGATTACACACAACATCTCGAACATAAATTAAAAAGCAAAGGGATCCCAGGGGCTGCGTTGTCGATAGTTAATGGCCCTGATGATACGCATATACAAGGGTTTGGGGTAACAAAGCTAAATAAGGGCTTAGCAGTCAATGCCCATACTCGGTTTCGCTTAGCATCGGTATCTAAAACGTTTGCAGGCTCACTCAGTGCAAAGTTAGCCAATGAGGGGAAGTTTTCTTTAGACGACCCTGTCAGTAAATTTATTCCAGCCTTCGCCAATACGGATTACAAAAATAATTTAAAAGTTTTTCACTTACTCAGTCACTCCAGCGGTTTAGTACCTAATGCGTATGATAACTTGATTGAATCAAGAATGAGTTACCCTGATATAGTGCAAAAGTTGTTGAGTGTGGAACCTATTTGCCAGCCAGGGCAGTGCTATGGCTATCAAAATGTGATGTTTAGCTTAATTGCTGAAGTGATCAAAAGCAGTACTAAATTGGATTACTCTCGGTGGATGAGTGAATTTATATTTTCACCATTAAATATGAATGATGCAAGCCTGGGTTATACAGCGATGGTAACAGATGATAATTATGCTCATCCCCATGTAAGAGGGCGCAAACGCTGGCATACCGCAAAATTGAAAAAAAATTATTACAAGGTACTTCCCGCAGCCGGCGTTAATGCTAGTGCCAGTGATATGGCTATTTGGTTAAAAGCGCAGTTAGGATATTACCCAACGGTATTATCCAGTGCAGTGTTAGCCAGTCAAACTCGTCCTTATACGCATACAAAAAAAGAGTTACGGCGTCGAGTGTGGAAAAAGCACCTTAGCGAGGCCTATTATGGCTTAGGCTGGCGGGTTTACGAATATGATAATGAAACCATTTACTATCATAGCGGCTGGGTGCAAGGATATCGCAGTGACCTTGTAGTAATACCGCACTTAAACATAGGTTTCAGTCTGATCCTTAACGCCGAAACCGGTATCATTAATGAATTAACGACAGAGTTTATTGATCGTGTGTTGCTATTCAAACGCTCACAACAACTAGCAATGTATAAAGAGGAAGACAAATGAACTATATTTTAGCGAGCTTAATATTACTGTTTACTGCGAATTTAACAGCAGCACCGCAAAGTATTTTTTTGTTTCGCCATAGTGAAAAATTAACAGGCAACGATCCCCATCTTACGGATGCCGGCAAGCAACGGGCGCAGCAGTTAGTGAGTCTGCTTAGTAAAGTCCAGCCAACAGCAGTTTTTAGTACGGACTATAATCGCACTATCGAGACCGCAACTCCTATTGCTGAACATTTTAATATTACAATTCAAAGCTACGACCCTCGTGACTTAGCCGCATTTAAACACACTGTTTTAGCGCAAGATGGCGTAGTGGTGATTGTAGGCCATAGTAATACCACGCCAGAATTGGCAAAATTAATAGCGCAAATAGATGTTGAAAAGATGCCTGAAACTGAATTTAACCGCTATTTTATCTTACAAAGCGAAGCGCAAGGTTATCAGTTGAGTGATATGAAGATGAATTTTTGAGCAATGTAATATATTTATTTACAATTTATTGCAGTTGCGTCGCAGATATAAAAAAACCAGCAATTGCTGGTTTTTTTATAGCGGAATAGAAAATTAATTACGTGGTAATTGGATCTTCTTTTCTTCGCTTTGGCGATAAAGCACAAGGGTGTGGCCGATTGACTGTAATTTCTCAGCACCGGTTTCACGAATAATAGCTTCAAAAATCAGTGCTTTAGTCTCACGATCATCAGTAGGTACTTTTACTTTAATAAGTTCGTGGATTTCTAGAGCGCTTTGAATTTCAACTAATACACCTTCAGTTAAACCGTTAGAACCAAGAAGTACAACTGGTTTTAGAGAGTGTGCTTGACCTTTTAAAAACTGCTTTTGTTTGTTCGATAATTTCATGTTGTTACAAATTTTGCTGAATATGGCTTGAATTAAGGGTATTCTAACGCCATCTAGAGAATATTACTAATTAGTTGCGTGTTAATTTATGACGAATAAGAAACTTTCGGCCAGTTCACAGCGATGGTTGAAGGAACATTTTGATGATCCTTATGTTCACGAGGCACAAAAGAAAGGTTGGCGCTCTCGTGCGATTTTTAAACTCGACGAGATCCAAAATAAAGATAAATTACTACGCCCAGCCATGACTGTTGTTGATTTGGGAGCTGCGCCGGGAAGCTGGTCACAGTATTTAGCAGAAAAAGTAGGCGATAAAGGGAAGGTGATCGCTTGTGATATATTACCTATGGATTCATTGGCCGGCGTTGATTTTTTGCAAGGAGATTTCCGAGAAGAAGCTGTTTTAGATGCGTTATTAAATCGCATTAATGGTAAAAATGTTGATGTGGTGCTCTCTGATATGGCACCAAACATGAGTGGTAATAGCTCCGTTGACCAAGCTGGAAGCATGTATTTAGTGGAATTAGCATTAGATATGTGTAGCCAAGTTTTAAAGAAAAATGGTGCATTTGTTGTTAAAGTATTCCAAGGTGAAGGCTTTGATGAATTCTTAAAAACAGTGCGTGATAGCTTTAAAACTGTAAAAATCCGTAAACCCGACGCCTCACGTGCGCGATCACGTGAAGTATATATAGTAGCGACAGGCTACAAACTGTAGTACAGTTGTCAGGCGTTTAGTTGAATTTAAATTAATTGGATACAAGAGGTTAACCCCTTGAGCGATATGGCGAAAAATCTAATACTCTGGCTGGTCATTGCAGTTGTGCTAATGTCAGTATTTCAGAGCTTTAATGGTGGCGATCAAACAGACCGTCAAACTAGTTACAGTCAATTTGTAAAAGATGCCCGAAGTGGCGCTATACAAGAAGTGGCAATCGAAAGTACCAGTGGCACAATTACTGGCACTAAAACCAATGGCGATCGCTTTCAAACGATCATGCCTATTTATGATAAAGACATTCTTAATGACTTATTAAAAAGTGATGTGAATGTAAAAGGTGTGAAGCCAGAAGAGCAATCATTCTTAGCGAGCATCTTAATTTCATGGTTCCCAATGTTATTACTAATTGGGGTATGGATTTTCTTCATGCGTCAAATGCAAGGCGGCGGTGGCAAAGGTGCTATGTCGTTTGGCAAGAGTAAAGCACGCTTAATGAGTGAAGACCAAATTAAAACCACCTTCGCAGATGTTGCCGGTTGTGATGAAGCTAAAGACGATCTAACAGAGCTTGTTGATTTCTTACGTGATCCATCTAAATTCCAAAAACTTGGCGGTAGTATTCCTAAAGGCGTATTAATGGTTGGTCCTCCAGGTACGGGTAAAACCTTGCTTGCTAAGGCCGTTGCTGGTGAAGCGAAAGTACCATTCTTTACGATTTCAGGTTCAGACTTTGTTGAGATGTTTGTTGGTGTGGGTGCTTCGCGTGTTCGTGATATGTTTGAGCAAGCGAAAAAAGCAGCGCCATGTATCATCTTTATCGATGAAATTGATGCCGTAGGCCGTAAACGTGGCGCAGGTATGGGTGGTGGTCACGATGAGCGTGAGCAAACACTTAACCAAATGCTAGTAGAGATGGATGGCTTTGAAGGCAATGAAGGTATTATCGTTATTGCCGCGACTAACCGCCCAGATGTACTTGATCCAGCATTACTTCGTCCTGGTCGTTTTGACCGCCAAGTAGTGGTTGGCTTACCTGATATCCGTGGCCGTGAACAGATCCTTAAAGTACATATGCGAAAAGTGCCATTAGGCGATAACGTAGAAGCTTCTGTTATTGCGCGTGGTACACCGGGATTTTCTGGTGCTGATCTTGCAAACTTAGTCAATGAAGCGGCTCTATATGCTGCACGTGGTAATAAACGTGTTGTTAGCATGGCTGAATTTGATGCTGCTAAAGATAAAATCATGATGGGCGCAGAGCGCAAGACCATGGTGATGAGCGAGAAAGAAAAAGAAATGACTGCGTATCATGAAGCCGGACATGCAATTGTTGGCCGCATAGTACCAGAGCACGATCCTGTTTATAAAGTATCGATTATTCCACGTGGCCGTGCCCTTGGTGTAACGATGTATTTACCAGAGCAAGACCGTGTTAGTCACTCTAAAGAGCTATTGGAATCAATGATTTCAAGCTTATATGGTGGCCGAATTGCTGAAGCGCTGATTTATGGTGAAGATAAAGTAACTACTGGTGCTAGTAACGATATTGAACGTGCTACTGACATTGCGCGTAAAATGGTTACACAGTGGGGCCTAAGTGAAAAATTAGGGCCATTACTATACGCTGAAGATCAAAATGAGATGTACATGGGTGGCGGCGGTGGTCGTGCCATGAGCATGTCGGATGAAACGGCAAAAGTAATTGATGCTGAAGTTCGTTTGTTCTCAGATCGCAACTATCAACGCGCTGAGCAAATCTTGAAAGATCATATTGATATTCTGCATTCAATGAAAGATGCATTAATGAAATATGAAACGATTGATGCTAAGCAAATTGATGATCTAATGGCACGTCAGCCTGTACGTGAACCACGTGATGCGCATGACCGCCGTGATACTGCTGATAAAAAACCAGCAGTTGAAGAGAGCAAAGCAGAGCCAGTTGCTGAAAAAGACGACAAGCCAGCTCAAAAAGATGAAACAAATCTTGATGATAAAGCTGAATAACAGTTAAAATAGCTAAACGAAAAGCCCCGATTGTCGGGGCTTTTTTGTAACTGGTTAAATAAAGTATATATATCAATGCAATGGATGTATTGAAGGTGATAGATGACCACAGTTAAGTTACCTAGAGGTCGCAGTTTACACCTCGACACCCCAGTTATAATGGGGATCTTGAATGTCACTCCTGACTCTTTTTCAGATGGCGGGCGCTACTATCAAACAGACAGCGCTGTCATACAAGCTCAAAAGTTACTCGCAGATGGTGCTACCATATTAGATATTGGTGGCGAATCAACACGTCCTGGTGCGCCTGATGTTAGCCTTGAGGATGAATTAGCCAGAGTAATACCCGCAATCGAGGCAATTCGTGCCCACAGTGATAGCGCCGTTAATGATTGCATCATTTCGATTGATACCAGTAAAAGTGAAGTAATGCGTCAAGCTATTCTAGCTGGTGCTGATATTGTTAATGATGTGCGTGCTTTACAAGAGCCAAACGCACTGGCAACAGTTGCTCAGTATCCAGACGTTGCGGTGTGTTTAATGCACATGCAAGGCCAACCTCGAAGTATGCAAAACTCTCCACATTACGATGATTTATTCAGTGATATAAATGATTTTTTTGTACAGCGGATCAATGCCTGTGAAACAGCGGGTATTCAGCGCCAGCAACTTATTTTAGACCCCGGGTTTGGCTTTGGTAAAACCCTCAGTCACAACTACCAATTACTGGCGCGGTTTAATGAATTTAACCACTTTGGTTTACCTGTTTTAGCAGGACTATCGCGCAAATCAATGATTGGCAACTTATTAAATAGACAAACAAACGAGCGCCTTGCTGGCAGTTTAGCAGGGGCATTAATTGCTGCGCAAAATGGCGCAAAAATTATTCGTGTACATGATGTAAAAGAAACCGCAGATGTGCTTGGCGTGTGGCAAGCTTGCGAACAAGGAATTTAAAAATGAAAGAAAGAAAGTATTTTGGCACCGATGGTGTACGTGGCATGGTGGGTGAATACCCAATTACACCAGAATTTGCACTTAAATTAGGTTGGGCTGCAGGCAAGGTTCTATCAAAAAATGGCACTAAGAAAGTCATTATTGGTAAAGATACTCGCATTTCTGGTTATATGTTAGAGACATCACTTGAAGCAGGTTTGATCGCCGCAGGTATCGATGTGGTGTTACTTGGCCCGATGCCGACGCCAGCCGTTGCGTATTTAACGCAAACATTTCGTGCTGAAGCTGGAATTGTGATCAGTGCATCTCATAACCCATATCATGACAACGGCATTAAGTTTTTTTGTGGCCGAGGTTTGAAGTTGGCTGATGAAGTAGAGCTACAAATTGAAGCAATGCTTGATGAACCAATGACCTGTGTAGCATCCGATAAGCTAGGTAAAGCCCGCCGTTTAGAAAGCGCTGATGGCCGTTATATTGAGTTTTGTAAAAGCCAATTCCCACAAGGCCTGTCGTTAGAAGGTTTAAAGATTGTATTAGATTGTGCCAATGGTGCAACTTATCATATCGCACCATCAGTAATGCGTGAGTTAGGCGCGCAGATAATCAGCCATGCTTGCGAGCCAAATGGTGTAAACATCAACCTAGAATGCGGTGCTACCCATGTTGATGCATTAAAACGCAAAGTATTAGAACATAATGCTGATGTCGGCATTGCCTATGATGGTGATGGCGACCGTGTAATGATGGTTGATCACAATGGCCGCGTCTTTGATGGTGATGATATTGTTTACATTATTGCCTGCCAAGCTGCCAATGATGACATGTTAGGCGGCGGTGTTGTTGGCACGGTAATGTCTAATATGGGTCTTGAAAACGCGCTTAAAGCGAAAGGTATTGAGTTTGCTCGCAGTAAAGTGGGTGACCGTTATGTAATGGAATTACTACAAGAAAAAGGCTGGAAAATCGGCGGTGAAAGCTCAGGGCATGTATTGAATCTGGATTTGATCAGCACCGGTGATGGCATCATTTCAAGCCTACAAGTTTTGGCTGCTATGGTGGCGCAAAATCGTACGCTAAAAGATCTTGGCGCAGGGTTTGTTAAATACCCGATGAAGATGATTAATGTGCGCTATAAAGCGGGCACAGATCCAACACTTGCACCAGAGGTTATTGCTGCGGTTGCTGATGTTGAAAAACAACTTGCTGGTAAAGGCCGTGTGTTATTACGTAAATCTGGCACTGAGCCGGTTGTTCGCGTGATGGTAGAAGCCGAAGAAGAGAAAATAGTCCTTGATAGTGCACAAAAAATTGCTGCAGTTGTCGAATCTATGAGCAAACAAACTGATTAAGAACAATAACCTCTTGTAACTTTGGGCGAGTCGAGTTACTATCTCGCCCGCTTTCTAATGTGGAGTGGAAAAATGGCAATACGCAAGCCAATGGTCGCAGGCAATTGGAAAATGAACGGCTCGAAAGAGTTAGTACAGCAATTATCTGACGCTATCAACAACGTAAAATCAGATCAGATAGACGTTGTGGTATTTCCACCTTACCCATTGTTACCTATGCTAACAGCAACAGGTGTAACAACTGGGGCACAAACGGTTTCTGAAAATGAACCGGGTGCATTTACTGGTGAAGTTGATGCGCAATTAATTAAAGATTTAGGTTGCCAATATACGTTAGTTGGTCACTCTGAACGTCGTAGTATCTACGGCGAAAGCAATGACACTGTTGCAGCTAAATTTGCTCGTGCACAACAAGTGGGTTTAACACCTATCTTATGTGTTGGTGAAAGTGAAGAGCAACGCGAACAAGGTCAAACTGAATTAGTCGTTGCTGCACAAATTGATGCAGTAATTGATAAATTAGGTCTAGCAGCACTGAAAGATTCTGTGATAGCATACGAGCCCGTTTGGGCCATTGGCACAGGTAAGACTGCATCGCCTGAACAAGCACAACATGTGCACAAATTTATCCGTGATAAAATTGCTGCTAACAGTAGTGATTTAGCACAAGGGCTGACCATTCTTTATGGTGGCAGCGTAAATGAAAAAAATAGCGAATTATTATTTGCACAACCAGATATAGACGGCGGCCTGATTGGTGGCGCTAGTCTAAAAGCAGAGTTATTTACTGCAATCTGCGAAAGTGCAAAAGGGACCGTATAAGATGTACGAAATTTTATTAGTAGTTTATTTAGTTGTTGCTTTAGCGCTTGTTGGTATGGTTTTAATTCAACAAGGTAAAGGCGCGGACATGGGTTCATCATTTGGTGCTGGTGCCTCTGCAACCGTTTTCGGTTCGTCAGGTGCAGGTAACTTTATGACAAAAACAACTACAATCTTAGCCAGTGTTTTCTTTGTGCTAAGTATTGTACTAGGTAACTTAACTGCAGGTCAGATCAAAAAGACTGATGAGTGGGAAAACCTAGAAGCAGCACCAGCAGTTGAAACAATTGCTCCTGCAGCTGACGATGTTCCAGTAACATCAACTAAAGAGAAATCTGACGTACCAAATTAATACTTATTAAAAGTATCGTTAAACGATTTATCATCCTCAAATAAATCATATGTTTAACACCTAAAGCGAAAGCTTTAACAATGCGGTTGTGGTGGAATTGGTAGACACGCTACCTTGAGGGGGTAGTGCTTTCGGGCGTGGGGGTTCAAGTCCCCCCAACCGCACCATCTTATAAAAACCAGTAACAGCGATGTTACTGGTTTTTTGCTTTTTGTGGTCTGCAATTAGCACAGACTCTCACCTCGATTAGCTTCCCCGTTTATTTAAATTAGCATCACTTCAAGTATAGCGCTGTAGCGCACAGACGAAAAACGACGGTTAGTCCAAGTTATCAATAACTATTACGTTCTTTGATATATGGATTTATCCATTGGAGGCCTGAGTGACTGCAACGTGCACCTTACCAGTTGTAAGCAATCATTTATTAAACTATTTACCTAGACTCGAATACCAATGGTTTGTTGAAAATTGCACGCCAGTAGAGCTGTTGTTTGGCGAAACACTCAATATTGCTGATGAAGCGATAAAATATGTTTATTTTCCAGTAACGGGCTGTATTTCATTACTTATCGAGGTTGTCGAAAAACAGTCTTTTGCGATGGGATTAATTGGTAATGAGGGCATGCTAGGTGCCACGCTTGCGCTTGAAAACTCAAACGCTGCTATGAAGTCGATCGTCCAAAGTTCAGGACGTGCGCTACGAATGGACGCTGCAAAATTTAATCACAGGTTAGAAAGCAATCCGCTAGTGAGAAAATTAATACTTAATTATCTCTACGTGGTGATGCAACAACTCGCTCAAACGGGCGCATGTAATAACGCTCATGAAGTGAAGCAACGCCTTGCTCGATGGCTATTAATGACACAGGATCGTACTCATTCAGATCATCTGCAGTTAACACATCAGTTGTTAGCGAAAATGCTGGGTGTAAGGCGCAGTGCAGTGACGATTGCGGCAGGTTATTTACAGCAGCAGGGAATTATAAGTTATAACCGCGGACAGATTAGTATTTTGTCCAGAGCTGGCCTCGAACAGTCATCCTGTCAATGCTATTTTGCAGCGGTGAATAGTTACCAAAAAACATCAGCTATTTATAAATAGCAGACAATGCTCTGCGCTATATCGCAACAGATAGTGACTATGTGCGTTGTCGTACCGAATCATAGAAATTTTCCAGTTACATTATCTCTAATGAAACACAGAAAGTATGGCTCTGAAAATTAAGCTGTTCACACACATGAGCTCATTTTAAAAATAGTACTCTCAATTAGCGATCACCAATCAGCAGAGAATTAGGGACAACTATGTCAAATATCATTTCTTCACTATTTTGCTCTCAACTTGTAAAACCACCGTGGAATAGTGTTCAGCCTGTTCGCGAAGAACTCTTCGGAGTTGAGCGATTAGAGCAGCATGCAATCAGTTTGGCTCAAGCACAAGAAGTGTCAAAATCAACTGCCAGAGTTGTATCATTACAGGTTCGTCTCAAACAAAATGCATCAGTATTGTTGGCAGCCTATCATGCTAACGCCAAAGCATTGGCTGCAGGGCACAGTGTCGTTCCTGCGGCGGAATGGCTACTGGATAATTATCATTTAATTGAGCAACAAATTCGTGAAGTCAGAGATGATCTACCAGATGGCTTTTATCGCCAATTACCAAAGCTAGCCAGTGGCCCTTTCGCGGGGTATCCACGAGTTTTTGGTTTGGCGTGGGCGTATGTTGCCCACACGGATAGTCATTTTGACGAGCAGAGCCTTTGTAAGTTTATAAAAGCCTATCAAACCATCAATATTCTCACCATTGGCGAACTATGGGCCGTCGCGATTACGTTGCGTATAGTATTAATTGAAAATTTACGTCGACTTGTTGACCAAATTTCTGTTGGGCGCATTGACCGTGATGATGCGGATCAGCTTACTGACCGTCTTATGGTGTCCGGCAACGCTGATACTGTTTTATTAGCTCAGCTCCAAACGCGTTCCTCAGCCCCTTTATCGGAAGTTTTTGCTGCACAACTTGCGAAACGATTACGCGATCAAGACCCACATATCACTCCCGCGCTGAAATGGTTAGAACAAAAATTAAATGAACAAGGCCTTAGCGTTGATGATGTAGTTCAACATTCGCAGCAACGCGAAGGTGCGTCCAATGTGACTGTTCGAAATATCATAACCAGTATGCGGTTGATCACCGATATGGACTGGACTGATCTTTTTGAAAAGGTCAGTCTCGTTGATGAAAAATTGCGTTGTGCAAGTGCATTTGGTGACATGGATGCCGTTACTCGTAACCTATACCGCAATGCCATTGAACAATTGTCACGAGGCTCAAAGCTTTCTGAAGTTAAGGTCGCTAAACTGGCACTGCAGGCGGGCAGAGATGCAAAGAAAAATACCCACAACCAGCAAGAAGCCGAGCGCCTTGGTGACCCCGGTTATTACTTAATCGACAAAGGCAGAGCACAGTTTGAACAATCACTAAAATTTCGGCCTAATTTAGGGCTTTGGCTCAGCCGATTACATATCAAAATCGGCTTAGTAGGTTATGCCGCATCAATTTTACTCTTAGCACTTGGATTAGTGATTGGATCTATTTCTTTATTTGGTTTTCGCCAGTTGCCACTCGATTTATTCTTAGTATTAATAATTATCGGGTTTTTACCCGCCACCGAAATTTCAACCGCAATTATTAATCGTTCGGTAACTTGGCGGCTAAGAAATGGCACGTTACCTGGGCTTGAATTTAAAACAGGTGTGCCAACGTCATTACGCACTTTGGTCGCGGTGCCAACATTATTGACTAATTCAAGCGATCTTTGTCAACAAGTAGAGCGTTTACAAGTGCACTATTTAGGTGGGGTCGACGGCGATTTAACATTTGCATTATTAGTTGATGGTTTAGATGCCGATCAACAAGTGTTAGAAAGTGATAATCAAATGCTGACAATAGTGGCAGAACAAATCGACCGTTTAAATCATACTTATCCATCCGGTCCTGCGGGTAAGCGATTTTTATTACTGTATCGAGGTAGACAATTTAACCCCAGTGAAAATAAATGGATGGGGTGGGAGCGCAAACGAGGCAAATTACATGAATTAAACCGTTTGCTGCGAGGAGCCACTGATACTAGTTTTATCCCCTTGGCTGGCAGAACATTAGAAGTCCCAGAAAATGTTCGCTATGTGATCACACTTGATGCTGATACGCGGTTACCGCGTGAAACTACCTTACGGCTTATTAGCCGGATGGGGCATCCGCTTAACCGTCCTCGCTTTAATGTTAAGACACAACGGATTGAAGCCGGTTATGGCATTATTCAACCTCGTGTCACGCCTTCATTGCCTATTGGTGCACAGGGGTCTTTTTATCAACGTGTTATTTCCAGTCCGGGAGGAATGGATCCTTACGCAGCGGCAAATTCAGATGTTTATCAAGACTTGTTTGGCGAAGGTTCTTATACCGGAAAAGGCATTTATGATATTGATGCATTTGAAGCAGCCCTTGCTGGGCGAGTAAAAGAAAATGTAATGCTAAGCCATGATTTATTTGAAGGTATATTTGCGCGTGCGGCGTTGGTGTCGGATGTTGAGGTTGTTGAAGAGTTTCCAGCTCGCTACGATGTATTGGAAAAACGGCAACATCGTTGGACTAGAGGAGACTGGCAACTATTACCTTGGATATTCGGTAAATTTTCTGGCGCAGATGCCGTGTCGTGGGTTGGTCGTTGGAAATTATTGGACAACCTAAGACGTTCTTTAATTGCACCAATCACCTTTTTGGCATTGCTGTTATGCTGGCTATTGCCATTACCATTAGCAGCAATAAGTACGGTTTTATTATTAGCTACCATCGCCATTCCAGTATTTACTCCCTGTTTATTTTCACTTATCCCACCAAGACCTAGTGTCGAATTTCGTCACCATATTAGAATGTGGTTTGGTGATTTGCGTCTAGCATCAGCGCAAGTGTTTTTTAAAGTGGCATTTTTACCTGATCAAAGTTGGCGAGCCATGGATGCCATCGGGCGAACATTGATCCGCTTATTTGTCACTCGTAGTCATCTATTAGAATGGACCAGCTCGGCGCAATCCAATGGTGATCCGCGGCTGAATATTCTCGGCTTTTATAAAACAATGTACCAAGGCACACTCGTTAGTCAGCTAATATGCTTTGCGATACTGATCAATATGCCAGCGACTTTGCCGCTCGTGTTGCCATTTTTATTACTATGGCTAACAGCTCCTCTATTAGCTTATTACAGTAGTCGTCCTATTGCGACAAGCGACCTTAATAACGCAGAACCATATGCTGATATGCTTAGATTGACCGCTCGTCGAACATGGCGTTATTTTGAAACCTTTGTGACTGATGAAGACAATATGTTGCCGCCAGACAACTTTCAACAAGAGCCAGAACCGGTGATCGCGCATCGTACATCACCCACTAATATTGGACTTTATTTATTATCAGCCGTTGCTGCGCGAGATTTTGGTTGGATAGGTCTGCAAGCTGTCGTTAATCGTTTAGAAGCAACCTTTGCCACCCTTAATAAGTTAGCTAAGTGCAAAGGGCATTTTTATAATTGGTATGCCACCCAAAACTTAGCAACGTTAAATCCAGCGTACGTTTCCTCAGTAGACAGTGGTAACTTTGCCGGCCACTTGATCACCTTGGCGAACGCTTTAGATGAATGGCAACAGATGACCACAGATCATCATTTCAACACGGGGATGCAAGATAACCTCAGCTTGCTGAGTGAGGCCATTACAACGAATACTTTAATTGACTCACAAGATTCCCAAGTACTGAATGCTATTGTGGCCGAAATAACCGCGCTGATTGATACTGCGGGTACGATAGAGCATATCAGCCCTAGCATAATTAAATTAGTTAACCACGCCTTCGAACTCCCCATATTTGAGTTAACTGCGGATGCTACCTTTGATGATATTAGGTTTTGGCTGCAAGCTATAGCGACCTTGGCTGGTGAGCAATTACAAGATCATCAACTGAAAGTTTATTCGGCTCAAGCAGATGTTAACCTAATGCACCAACTGAAAAAATTAGCAAAAACAGCGCGAGAGATGGCTAACGGGATGAACTTTGCTTTTTTAATTAATCAAGAAAGAAAGTTGCTATCGATTGGTTATTCGCAGTCTGACAATAGTCTTGACGCTAACTGTTATGATTTACTGGCATCTGAAGCGAGATTAGCCAGCTTGTTTGCTATTGCCAAAGGCGATGTGGCTACTAAACATTGGTTTCATTTAGGACGCACAGCAACGCCATTAGGTAAAGGCTCTGCACTGATCTCTTGGTCAGGCTCGATGTTTGAATATCTTATGCCGTCTTTGATCATGCGAGCGCCAGTAGGAAGTTTACTTGAACAAACCAACCGCTTAGTGGTTGAACGCCAACAAAGTTACGCGAGTCAACTGGGGATCCCATGGGGGATCTCTGAGTCAGGTTTTAATGCCCGAGATATTGAATTTACCTATCAATACTCTAATTTTGGCGTGCCAGGTTTGGGCTTAAAGCGAGGGCTGTCAGAAAATAGAGTCATTGCCCCCTATGCAACAGGCTTGGCAAGTATGATTGATCCAGCTGCTGCGGTAGAAAATTATCAACGGCTACACAGTATTGGAGCATGCGGGCGTTATGGTTTCTTTGAAGCGTTAGACTTTACTCCTTCACGTGTGCAGTCGGGCAGCGACGTTGCCATTGTTCGCAGTTTTATGGCGCATCATCAGGGCATGACCATTGTCGCTATTTTAAATTGTTTACGCGATGGCTTAATGCGTTCGCGTTTTCATCGAGAGCCATGTATTCAAGCCTGTGAGTTACTGTTGCAAGAAAGAATGCCCAGAGATGTTGCAATAGGGCATCCTCGCGCTGAAGAAGTCAGGGAATCTGCCAGTGTTGATGCCAGTGAAGCGAATACAGTTAGGCACATAAAGGTTGCAATGGATGTGGAGCCGACCACGCATCTATTATCAAATGGACGCTATACAGTCATGTTAACGGCAACCGGCACAGGGTATAGCCGTTGGGGGAATTTTGCGATTACGCGATGGCATAGCGATCCGAGCTGTGATACCAGTGGTTCATTTATTCTGCTACGAGATGTTGAAACCGCCAAGAACTGGTCTAGTACTGCGCAACCCTTTGTGAGCTCTGGTGGTGAGTTTAATCCGTGTGTTTTTAGCGAAGATCACGCAAGGTTTATGAAAATAGAAGGAAACTTAACCACCACAATGGATGTGTTAGTGTCGGGGGAGGATGATGGTGAAGTAAGAAAAATAGCAATAAGCAATCAAGGTCATTTCAGTCATGAAATAGAGCTTACCTCATTTGCAGAATTAGTACTTGCAACAGCTGCGAATGATAACGCCCATCCCGCATTTGCTAAAATGTTCGTGCAGACCGAGTTTAATCAAGAATATAAAGCGATTATCGCGACGCGGCGCAAACGCTCTGCAGATGACGCTGATATTTGGGTTGGCCATTTTGCGATTATAGAGGGGGAGATAACGGCAGAGCCACAATATGAAACCAGTCGTGCCGAATTTATCGGGCGTGGTAATAACTTAGTCAGTGCACAAGCCATGACTTTAACCGCATGCTCTTCGAGTAAGGAGCTATCAAATACGGTGAGGTGTGTACTGGATCCCATATTGTCCTTACGATATCGTATTAAAGTGCCTGCGCAAGGAGCCGTGAACATCGCATTTTGGACCGTGGTGGCGCCGTCCAAAGAAAAACTAATAGCGATGATAGACAGGCACAACGATGCTAATGCTTATGATAGAGCAAAAACGCTGGCCTGGACCCAAGCGCAAGTACAGCTTCGTCACTTAGGTATTGAATATACCGAGGTGGCAGATTTTCAACGCTTAGCAGCCCCAATTTTATATGCAGATCCGCGCTTTAAAGCGTCATCAGCAGACATCATAAAAGGGATTAAGTGTCAGTCTGAACTGTGGGCGCAGTCAATTTCTGGTGATCTCCCCATCGTGTTGTTATTAATTGATGATATTGAAGATATCGCAAAGGTTAAGCAGCTTTTACGGGCCCATGAATACTGGCGAATGAAGTGTCTAGCGGTCGATCTGGTGATCATCAATGAACACCCCTCGGGTTACATGCAAGACTTACATAATGCAATAGAGACGGCTGTGCGCAGTAGCCAATCTCGACCATCTTTTAATCGTGATTATTTGGCAGAGCAGAGCATTGGGGCAGTGCATGTATTTCGTGCTGACATGATAAACAGCGAGACTCGCGATATGCTGCATGCTATTGCCCGAGTGGTTTTAGTCGCTCGCCATGGCTTTATAAATAAGCAATTTTTTCTACGTACAGCAAAAACGCGCAATCAGGCGGTAACTAGCATGCTAAATCATCAACCACGAACGTTAAACGCGAATACACAATTGCCAAAAGCGAACTTACCAGAGCTGGAGTTTTTTAACGGTTTAGGCGGTTTTGCTGATAATGGGCGTGAATATGTCATTCGTTTGCACAATGGTGAATGCACGCCTGCACCTTGGCTTAATGTTATTGCTAACCCGAGTTTTGGCTTTCATGTTTCGGCTGAAGGCAGTGGCTATACGTGGTCAGAAAACAGCCGAGAAAACCAACTGACCACCTGGTCAAATGATGCCGTGTCAGACCCCATTGGTGAGATTGCTTATGTATGTGATAAAGACAGTGGTGAAATTTATACTGCAACGGCTCAGCCCGCACAGGACAAGGGCAGTTATATAATACATCACGGTTATGGCTTTAGTCGGTTTAAGCATCAGGTTAGCGGACTATCATTAGATTTATTGCATTATGTGCCACTGGACGATGCAATTAAAATCTCTCGATTAACCATACACAACGAGTCAGGTCGAAAACGTCGGCTGTCAGTAACGGCTTATGTGGAATGGGTCCTTGGCACATCGCGTAGTACCTCTGACTGTTTTATTACCAGCTCGTTAGATGCAAACAGCAATACAATTTTATTGCATAATCGGTGGGGAATGGCATTTCCAAAACGTGTTGCTTTTGTTGATATGGCAGGTGCGCAAACCGCATGGACAACCGATAGGAGCGAATTTATTGGCCGCAATGGCACTAAGGCAGCGCCAAGGGCTCTAAGTCAGCAGGTATCTTTATCTGGTACTGTTGGTGCAGGTTATGATCATTGCAGCGCTTTACAAACTGATATTGAGCTTGCTGATGGTGAAAGCCGTGAAGTTATCATGTTTATTGGCCAAGGCGATTGTGAGCAACATGCCTTAGAATTGGTTAGCAATTACCGACAAAGAGATCTGGATGAGGTGTTTGCCGGTGTACAAAACCATTGGCACACCCTATTAAATAAGGTGCAGGTAAAAACCCCGGATCGCGCTATGGATATTATGCTCAACGGCTGGCTGATGTATCAAACTATAGCGTGTCGAATATGGGCGAGATCTTCTTTTTATCAAGCCAGTGGCGCTTATGGATTTCGTGATCAACTGCAAGATGGTATGGCCATAACCTTAAGCCAGCCTGCAATAACCAGAGCGCATATTTTACGTGCGGCGGGTAGGCAGTTTGTTGAAGGTGATGTACAACATTGGTGGTTGCCGCATTCAGGACAAGGGGTACGAACTCATATCTCAGATGATCGCGTTTGGTTAGCATTGGCAACCGCAAACTATATAAAAGTAACGGGTGATAAAGCGATATTAACGCAAGCTATCCCATTTTTAGAGGGCAAGCCGCTTGGCAAAGAGCAGCATGATGCCTACTTTAAACCGAACGTTAGCGAAGAGTCTGCCAGTCTATTTGAACATTGTGCTCGCGCACTGGATCAAAGTATTCAGTTAACGGGTGAACATGGCCTGCCATTGATGGGAACTGGCGACTGGAACGATGGCATGAACTTAGTAGGAGCGGCTGGAAAGGGCGAGAGTGTATGGCTTGGCTGGCTGTTGATACGTGCTATAGACTTATTTGCCGTTTATGCGCTTGAACAAGAAACTGAAGCGGATCGACTACGAGGCAAGCATTGGCAAGAACATGCTGAAAAAGTGCGTATTTGTATTGATGAACAAGCATGGGATGGACAGTGGTATCGTCGAGCAACATTTGATGATGGTACTTGGCTTGGGTCAAAAAGTAATGATGAGTGTCAAATCGACTCTATTGCTCAATCTTGGGCGGTATTAGCAAATGGTACAGATCAACACAAAGTCATGACAGCCATGTCTGCCGTTGAAACTCATCTTATCAAGCAGCAAGAACGGTTGGCCTTGTTATTTACCCCGCCTTTTGATCAAACCACTCATAATCCCGGATATATTAAAGGTTACCCTCCCGGTTTAAGAGAGAATGGTGGTCAATACAGTCATGCTGCTATGTGGTTTATTTTAGCGTTAGCTAAGCAGGGCGAAGGTAAAAAAGCCGTGGATTTATTTGCCATGGTCAACCCGATTAATCACGCCAGCGATAGCGAAAAAGTCCAACGTTATAAAGTTGAACCTTATGCCGTAGCCGCTGATATCTATTCAATTTCACCTTATATTGGCAGAGGTGGTTGGACTTGGTATACCGGTGCTGCTGGTTGGATGTATCAGGCGGGGTTAGAAGGTATTTTAGGTATTCGTCGTGAGGGTAAAAATTTAATTATTCAACCCTGTATCCCCGATCATTGGCCTGAATTTAGCGCTGCAATAAAAATCGCGAATAGCCACCTTGATATAACAGTAAATAATCAAGTACCGCTTGCGAATAATCTATTGCATGCAGAGCTTAATGGTATTTTATTAGCTAACCAAGGGTCATTGGTGAGTGTGGAGCTCAAAGACGGCTATCATCGTTTGATGATATCGGCGAGCGTCAAGTCAGATAAGCATTAGCCGCTGCAGATTGATTAACCGAAGCTCAGGTTAATTAGTCGAGCGCCTAAGGGCATCAGAGCTATAAACTGAAAATCCAACAACCCGTAGGTTAACTATGATAATTAAGACGATAACAGTGCTATTGCTTGCACAGAATTCATCTTTAGCAAAACGCATACGTACCTCTTTGTATTATTCACAACTACGGGTATTTAAAGTGGTTTATGCAAAAGAGCAAACAAAAGCGCTTGAGCTAATAAATAGTAGCTCGATTGATGTCGTGTTGTTAGATTTATCAGTAGCGAATGCTAAAAGCGCAGAGTTTGTAAATCGACTTCGACATAACTCTCCGAAGACGATTATTATGTTACTGTGCAACGCAAATGATAATGCAATTGTATCGCAAGCGATGGCTCAAGGTGCACATGGGTTTATTGATAAGCATAGTTTAGGGCAGCACTGGCTTATGCGGTTGTTGGGCTTTAGCCTTTTACAAACACAGCCTTTAAAATTACAAAAACGCAGTATTAAAACCTTACATGCAATTTGCGACAGCTCACTGCTCGGGATCATGGCTGCTGATTGGTTCGGCAATATTATTTATACCAATCAGGCTTTTAACACCATAACGGCATATAGCGCAGCAACACCGCAAGGCTGTCATTGGATGGCGCAAATCTATGATGATGATAAGAATCGTTTACTAACGGATTTACAAGCAGCTCAGAAAAATAACACAATTGTTTGCTCTGATGTGTGTATCATTTATCAAAGTAAGCAGCTGTGTCAGGTCCGTGTAACCGCGACGCCGATAGCAAAAAATAAAAAATCATATGGCTACATAATTACACTAGAAAAGCTTAGTAAACGAGATAATAAAGCTAAGTTAACCGCTGCAGTTACTAAAACTAGGCGTGATTTACTGCCCGCAACTACGGCGCAATTGACCCTAGATGCTATGAGTGATGCGATATTAAGCACCGATATTAATGACAAGGTATTATATTTAAATCAAGCAGCATCAATACTTACTGGCTGGGACTGCAGTGAGGCTGTTGGTTTATTGTTGTGTGATATTTTCAAGATTAAAGAGTCTGCTTCAGCGGTTATCGCGAAGTCGACGCTTGCACAAAGTCAGCGAGAGCAACGGCCTTTCGATTGTATATTAGTGCGTAAAGACGGTGTTGAGATCCAAATCGAAGAATCTGCTCGTACTATCTTTAATGAGCTTGGTGAAACCATTGGGGTGGTTTTTATATTTCGAGATATCTCGCAGTCGCAACTAAAAGCAATCAAAATGAAATACTTAGCGCAGCATGATCCGCTAACCGGATTACCTAACCGGTTACTTTTTCAGGAGCGGCTAAATCAGGCTCTCGTGTTAGCTAAACGACATAATAAGCGATTGGCGGTACTTTATTTAGATATTGATTTATTTAAAAAAGTGAATGATCTACACGGTCATGAATTAGGAGATAAGTTGCTTTGTTCGATTGCTAACCGAATGACTGATGCGGTGAGACAAAGTGATACTGTCTGTCGACAAGGTGGTGACGAGTTTTTGATATTGCTCTCTGAAATAGAGCACGCTGATGATGCAGCAACATTTACCAGTAAATTACTTCACACGCTGATTAATCCGCATCAGCTTAACGGCAAAAAAATATCCGTGCATATGAGTATAGGTATTCGTATTTTCCATCATGATATTGAGGCTCCGCAACAGGCTAGTGAAGGAAAATTAAGTGATGTTCTTATCGATAATGCTGATAAAGCAATGTATCAGGCAAAATCACGAGGACATGATGGCTATCAAATTTTTAAACAAGCTTAACCCATTGAAGTTTCTTTAAAATTTTAATATAAAAATTAGAAACCATAAATAGCAGCACGCAATAAGCGAAATTTAATAATTTGTCTTGGCAAAGCACTGATTAGCGCGCAAGATGTATATTTACTTTTCGCTAACAAAATGGCATAACGATTTTGTTATATTAATTTTAAGTTAGATGCTAAAAAATGACGTTCAAATCATTTTCCACACATATCAGTTATATAAGCGGCTAAGCTGGAAACATAATGGCCGATAGTCCAATTAATATTCTTTATAATGTTTAGAAATCAGCTTTTGAGGCGAGTTCACACTAAATAAAATAACCCGCAAACTATAATGGCTAATCTAGATCAGTAAATACTAAAAGATGATAGAGTATAATAACGTTGTAGCAATCATTCAGTGCCTTCTGCATTGAGTGTTTACTGCATAAAGAGCGCCTATAATAAAGCGCTCAAGGAATAATATGAATAGTCCAATCGCTAACAAGTTATTAAATTTCTTCCCTTTAGCAGCTAAAAATAAAGTATTTCCTCAACTTAAACTCGTCATGTTGCCTTTGGGAAAGGTGATATATGAGTCTGGGCAAAATCTTACTTGTGTGTATTTTCCGATAGATTGTATTGTTTCGCTTCTTTATGTGACTGAAAATGGCTCATCAGCTGAAATATCAGTTGTCGGAAATGAAGGGTTAGTGGGAATTGCTGTTTTTATGGGGGGAGAAAGTACTCCTAAAAGGGCGGTTGTACAAAGTGCAGGGTACGCGTATTGCCTACCAGCGGCGATATTACGTAGCGAATTTAATAATGATGCCACAATTCGCATGTTGCTATTACGGTACACCCAAACATTAATTGCGCAAATGGCACAAACTGCGGTTTGTAATCGTCATCACTCGATTGACCAACAACTTTGCCGATGGCTATTACTCTCTCTCGATCGGCTGAGAACCAATAACCTAACGATGACTCAAGAGTTAATTGCAAATATGCTAGGCGTTAGAAGAGAAGGCGTCACTGAAGCTGCGGGTAAACTACAAAAGTTAGGCGTGATCACTTATAAGCGAGGTCATATAACGGTGACAGATAGATGCAAACTTGAGACGCTGTGTTGTGAATGTTACGCAGTGGTTAAAAAGGAAACAGACAGATTAGGAGAAATTCCAAGCATGGTATAATTTTTAATCTTACATGTTCAGCACCTATTAACCGCCTTAATCGCAATTGATACAAATTTCAGCATGTAAAGTGCCCTAGCGTACAGATAGTTAAATGAGCTCACCTTAAACTCATCTTGTTAGCCTTTTACAATGACGTAATGGGCAAGATGGTAGAGGTCATTATGAAAATTTCAAATACTCAGGAACAGTCTGTTAAACAAGTGCCAAGTGAACAAAAAGCCGCTGCAGTAGAGACCAGTTATAGCGGGCAAAAACCACAATTTAAACAATCCGCTAATAAACCCAAAAAGACATTAGCAGAGCACCGTAAACACTCAGACATAAGCGATATATAAAGAGTATTACAGCAGCAAGTACACTTACCGTCGACTCTAACGCTTACGTTTTTACACGGAGTTATTAAGAGATTAAGACAATCATAATCCAGAGGTAACTATGAAAAAATTAGCTCATACTGTCAAGCCGAGAGATAAAAAATCAGCTAAAGCTAAAGCCGCTAAAAAAGATTTACCAGATATCATTTACCTAGGTCAACAAAGATTAAAAAGCTAAAAGCCATATTCACCAATCACTAATTTACGCGGTAATAAAGCGAGCATGCAGTTCACTTTACTACCGTTATGCTCAAGGAGTCATAATGTCAGTTGTGAATATGCAGATCCTTACTATTAATGCGGGTTCATCGAGCATCAAATTTGCTGTATTTACTCCTGCGGGTTTAGCAACGCCATTGTTAAGTGGAAAAATTGAGCGCATTGGTATGGCAGGGACTTTATTAACCTTTGTTGATAAGCAGCGTAATCTGGATGGTCGCCTTCAACCTGATTGTGATGATCATCAAGAAGCAGCCAAGTTTCTAATCAATTGGTTGCAGCAACACATTGGTTTTGAAAAAATAACTGCTGTAGGCCATAGATTGGTTCATGGCTGGCAACATGCAAAGCCGGAGCTTATAACGCCTGCACTGTTGGCTGAGCTACGAGATATAATTCCTTATGCGCCAGAGCATTTACCGAATGAAATATTGCTGATTGACACTCTGCAGCAACAATTTCCTAAACTACCGCAGGTCGCTTGCTTTGATACCGCCTTTCACCATTCATTACCACCAGTAGCAAAGTTGCTGCCAATTCCGCGTCGGTTTGATGCATTAGGTATTCAGCGTTATGGCTTTCATGGTATCTCCTATACATATTTAATGACCGCATTGGCTAATAACTATCAAAACACTCCATTGCCGCAACGAATTATTCTCGCCCATTTAGGCAATGGTGCGAGTATGGCTGCAGTACTTGATGGTCGTTGTATTGACACCAGTATGGGGTTTACACCTTGTGGTGGGTTAGTCATGGGGTCACGTTGTGGCGATTTAGATCCTGGGGTTATCCACTACATTAAGCTGCATGAAAATATCAATAGTCAACAATGCAATCATCTCCTTAATCATCAATCCGGTCTGTTAGGGGTATCTGAAATTAGCGCAGATATGCGAGATTTATTACCACTTGAAAATACCGATCAACGCGCAGCACAGGCAATCGAACTATTTTGTTATCAGGCTAAAAAATGGCTCGGGGCTTATAGTGCCTCTTTGAATGGACTAGATACTTTGGTATTTAGTGGGGGGATTGGTGAAAATGCGGCAAGTGTACGGGCAAAAATTTGTGCAGGCATGCAGTACCTTGGTATTGAACTCGACCAAACTCGTAATAATAACCACGAAAGTATAATTTCCATTGCTGGTGGGGCGGTAACCGTCCATGTTATTCATACCGATGAAGAGCAAATGATTGCCAGTATGGTGTGTGAGTTACTTATGCTGGATGGATCTCAGTAATTGTAAGCTGCAATTTTGCCGCGCTATAAGCTGATTTAGAGTATCAGCTAAAGTTATAACCTCTAGTAAAGCTAACTCTTTCGCTAATGTATGCTATCGAACGGAACATCTGATTATTTACCGTAAAATCACGGAAAGAATGTCGAACTTTATGCTACTAGGAGTAAATTTATGTTGCACAGCGCAGATGACTTGAAGGCATGTAAGATCCAATCAGTTGATGGCGATTTAGGTAAAATCAATGATTTATATTTTGATGATGAAGGTTGGGCTATTCGTTATCTTGTGGTTACCACTCATAATTGGTTTTTCAAACGCGAAGTTTTAGTTTCACCCATCGCATTAGATACACCTGATTGGCCAAATAAAATGATGCCGGTGAATTTGAGCCAAAAACAAGTCGATCATAGTCCTGACATTAGCGCCCATAAGCCGGTTTCAAGACAACAAGAAATAAAATATTTTAGTTACTACAGTTACCCTATTTATTGGGGCGGCACTAGTATATGGGGCAATGGTCTTTATCCTGTCGCGGGGATGCTAGAAAACGACACGACTAATCAACAACCCAATACCAGTGAAGCCAAGCAAGATAAAACATCTCAAAACAATGATCCACATTTACGCAGTTGGCAAAAGGTCAAAGGATCCGTCGTTAATGGCTCTGACGGTGAAATAGGACATATACAAGGCTTATTAATTGATGAGCACACCTTTGCCATACGTTATGTCATTGTGCGAGCCAACGATTGGTGGATAGGTCATGATATTTTAGTGGCTCCGCATTGGTTTAATGACCTGAAGTGGGCTGAGTCATCCGTCAAAGTGAATCACACTCGTGCAGAAATTCAAGGTGCTCCCGCTTATGAGCCTTTAGTTAAAATGGACCGTGATTGGGAAATTGCTATGCACGATCATTACGCAAGGGAAGGATATTGGAGTAAGGAATCCGACTTACCAGTAAAACAAAGTTCAACGTCACCATAACCATGAAGCGGATTAAAAAAACAATCAAAGGGCAAGTTTCAAAAGAGCAGCTAGTCGCTTCATTACTTGATTCTACAGTTGATTTATCGCGAACTAATTCAGTCAATAAACAGAACCATCAAATTGAGCCGGGAGAATTACCCGGCATTGAACATGTTGCTGATGCCCAGAATCCGCCCGCCCCCGGCACTGTATTAATTACTTATACGGATTACTCGCCAACACGAATCGAAACCAATGAAATTACTAACCTTGATGAGTTTCTGAAAAAGCCGATGCCCAAATGGGTTAAAGTCAGATGGTTTAATGTCAGTACAATCCATCCGTATATTATTAGTTTGTTTCAACAACATTTTGCCTTTCATACATTGATTGCAGAAGATGTTTTGCACATTCCGCAACGACCCCGCATTGAGTTTTTTGATGATCATTTGTTTGTTGTTTTGCGCATGCTCAAGCCTTCAACACATAAGTCTGACGATACGTTAATAAACTCGGTGCCAGATATCGAACAAGTAAGTATATTTGTGTATGACAAAGTACTCATTTCTTTTCAGGAAGCCCCAGACGATGTTTGGCAACCGATCCGTGATCACCTGCAGAACGAAAATCGTCGCATTCGAAAAAATGGTAGCGGATATTTGCTCTATACCTTGCTTGATGCTGTCGTTGATTATTGTTTTCCCGTACTAGAAAGGTATGGCGATATCCTCGAAGATCTCGAGCTTTTGACCTTAGAAAGTCCATCACCACCGGTGCTACATCGTATTTATTGCATCAAAC
This sequence comes from Pseudoalteromonas sp. SG44-17, assembly GCF_014164235.1. Classification (NCBI taxonomy): domain Bacteria; kingdom Pseudomonadati; phylum Pseudomonadota; class Gammaproteobacteria; order Alteromonadales; family Pseudoalteromonadaceae; genus Pseudoalteromonas; species Pseudoalteromonas sp. SG44-17. The sequence goes on from NZ_JACJEV010000009.1 coordinate 139,977, forward strand.
GAGAGCTGATACTGCTGCGGCGTATTATTTGGCCACTACGGGAAGTTGTTGATCACTTATACCGTGAAGAGGGCGGCAGAATTGAAGAGACCACACGGCCATATTTACGCGATGTTTATGAACACACGATTCAAATTGTTGAAATTGTTGAATCGTATCGGGAGATCGCAAGTGGTTTAACTGACCTGTATATGTCAGCTATCTCTAATCGGATGAATGAGATCATGAAAATGTTGACTATTATGGCGTCGGTATTTATCCCATTAACATTTATTTCCGGAGTTTACGGTATGAATTTTCAATTTATGCCGGAGTTGACGTGGCGTTGGGGTTACCCGCTTATTTGGGCTGTTTTTATTATGATCACTATCGGATTACTCATATTTTTTAGGCGCAAAGGTTGGCTCGGCAATAGCTAATCTTAGCTGTTTTCAAGCTTGTTTTAATAGAATCTAAATGCCTATTAGTTATCTTTAAATTGTTGTAACTGTAATTTGAATACATGTACTTAAGGTAAATGCCAAAGCAACGACGATAGCGAAAAATCTTGTATATTCTTGATTTAGTTTATTGCTCAGGGCAATACCTTTAAGCTTTATAGTATTTCAGCAAAGATTAATGGTGATGAGTACGCTATCGCACAGAGCTTGAAGTTATCTCGTTTTACAATGGTATAGAAGGCGGCAGCAACGTTGTTGTCTTATTTTGATTATTCAATAGGAGAATACAAATGGATCATGGCTATTGGAACGATTGGTATATTGGTTGGGGTTGGTTTTTATGGATCGGTATATGGTTTTTGTTAATTTCGAGTTTTAGTCATTGGGGTTACAGTTATCGCACACATCGTCGTTATGTTGCGAACACTGATAAAACGGCGCTCGACATTCTTAATGAGCGGTATGCGCGTGGTGATATAGAGCAACAAGAATTTGTCAAAATGAAGGAAGAAATCAATAAAAGTTAGTCTTTTAATTGAATAATTTTAAGACTCCTTATGTCTTTATGAGCGTAGCACAAACGCTCTTTGGAGCAGCAAAGATGCAAGCCAAGGATAAGAGTAGAACACTGACATCTGAACAATTATATCTGATTGATGCTTATTGGCGAGCGACTAATTATTTGTCGGTTGGTCAAATTTATTTGTCCAACAACCCTTTGTTAAAACGTCCTTTAGAACTCAGTGATATAAAAGTTATGTTACTTGGACACTGGGGGACAACTCCAGGTCAGAACTTTATTTATGTGCACTTGAATCGAGTGATCAAACAACACGATTTAAATATGATTTATGTTTCAGGTCCTGGTCACGGCGGACCTGCTGTGGTTGCGAATACTTACCTTGAAGGAAGCTACAGCGAAATCTACCCAGACATCAGTCAAGATGAAGCAGGATTACAAAAGCTGTTTTTACAGTTTTCTTTTCCAGGGGGGATCCCTAGCCATGCGTCACCCCAATGCCCGGGCTCGATCCACGAAGGTGGTGAGTTGGGTTATTCCCTAAGCCATGCTTTTGGGGCGGCGTTTGATAATCCCGATTTAATTGTTGCTTGTGTGGTTGGTGATGGTGAAGCTGAAACGGGGCCGCTTGCAACTGCTTGGCATAGTAATAAGTTTCTCAGCCCTGCCACTGACGGCGCTGTATTGCCAATACTGCATCTCAATGGTTATAAAATTGCTAATCCAACAATTCTTGCCCGTATTCCTAAAGACGAATTAACGCAGTTAATGCGTGGTTATGGTTGGACGCCTATTTTTGTTGAGGGTGATGAGCCAACTCTGATGCACCAAGCGATGGCGGCAGCCCTTGATAAAGCCGTGCAGCTTATTAAAAAATTCCAACAAAATGCGCGTGAAAATGGTGACTTAAATCGTCCAGCGTGGCCGATGATCATACTTAATTCGCCAAAGGGCTGGACCGGTCCTAAAGAAGTCGATGGATATAAAATTGAAGGAACCTTCCGCGCTCATCAAGTGCCAATTTCAGCACCGGTGAATCATCCCGGACATTTGGCGTTATTAAGTGACTGGTTAAGTAGTTACCGACCCCAAGAACTGTTTGACGAACGTGGTTGTTTGTTACCAGAGATAGCCGCGTTGGCGCCAACAGGTGAACGCCGTATGGGGGCAAATCCTCATGCTAATGGCGGTTTATTACTACAAGATTTAAAAATGCCCGATTACCGAGATTACGCCTGCGAGGTGACAACGCCTGGTGTACGCGGTGTGGGTGATACCCGAGTGCTTGCGCCATTTCTGCGTGACGTCACTAAGTTAAATGATAAAGAGCAAAACTTTCGGGTGTTTGGTCCCGATGAAACTATTTCCAACGGTTTGGCTGCCTTGTTTGAAACCACCCGTCGGCAATGGGATGTGACCACGTATGCGAATGATGAATATTTAGCACCGAGCGGCCGAGTGGTCGAAATGCTCAGTGAACACCAATGTGAAGGCTGGCTTGAGGGTTACTTGCTGACTGGCCGTCACGGGTTGTTTAACTGTTACGAAGCGTTTATTCATATTATTGATTCTATGTTTAATCAACATGCAAAATGGTTAAAAGTATCATCGGCATTGTCGTGGCGGCCTAAAATTGCCTCGCTTAATTATTTATTGGCATCTCATGTTTGGCGTCAGGATCATAATGGTTTTACCCATCAAGATCCGGGTTTTATCGATGTTGTAGTCAATAAAAAAGCGGAGATTGTTCGCGTTTACTTACCACCCGATGCGAATTGTTTATTGTCTGTGATGGATCATTGTTTACGTAGCCGTCATTACGTCAATGTGGTGATTGCAGGCAAACACCCAGCTCCGCAATGGTTAACAATGGAAGAAGCTGAAAAACATTGCGCACAAGGAATTGGTATTTGGCATTGGGCTGGCAATCTTAGTGACGATGCCATTGAGCAAACGCCTGATGTGGTTATGGCTTGTTGTGGTGACGTGCCTACACTCGAAACATTGGCGGCAGTATCAATTTTGCGTGAATATTTGCCAACGCTTAAAGTGAGGGTGGTTAATGTGGTTGATTTAATGCGTTTACAGCCAGAAACCAAACATCCGCATGGATTAAATTGCCAAGATTTTGATGCGTTGTTTACCACCGACAAGCCAGTAATATTTGCTTTTCATGCTTACCCATCACTTATCCATCAACTCACTTATCGTCGCACTAATCATCACAATATTCATGCTCGCGGCTATAAGGAAGAAGGCACAATTACGACCGCCTTTGATATGACGGTATTAAATGAAATTGACCGTTTTCACTTGGTTATTGATGCACTCGAACGATTACCGCAAACCGGCGCTAAAGGCATCGAGCTTAAGCAGTTATTACATGAAAAGTTAATTGCGCATAAAAAATATATCAACAAAAATGGCCTTGATATGCCAGAAATTCGTGATTGGCACTGGACTTCATCAGTATGACCACATCTGTCCTGCAACCCGCTGATAATAAGTTAAATGTTGGCTGCATAATAGCAATACGTGGCAGTGTCATTGACGTCTGTTTTGCGACAAAATTGCCGCGTATTCACTCAATACTGACCGTAGATCTGAGTGATATCGCGCTAGGTGATATAGAGCAAGTCGTTATTGAAGTGTTAGAGCAACGCAATGCCAAGCAGGTACGGTGTATAGCTTTAACACCAACGCAAGGGCTCGCCCGCGGAATGCAAGTTAAAGACAGTGGTAACCCTTTGTTAGCACCCGTTGGCAGCGGTATTTTATCGCGGATGTTTGATGTGTTTGGTAAACCGATAGACCGTCAAGGCAGTTTGACAGATATTAAATGGCGCTCGGTTCATCGAGCACCACCAACACTTAGTGAGCGCTCTACACAGTCGCAAATTTTCACAACCGGTATCAAAGTAATTGATGTACTCGTGCCGCTAGAAAAAGGCGGCAAAGCAGGGTTATTTGGCGGTGCAGGGGTCGGTAAAACAGTTTTGCTCACTGAAATGATCCATAACATGGTAGGCAAGCATAAAGGGGTGAGCATTTTTTGCGGTATAGGTGAGCGCTGTCGAGAAGGTGAAGAGCTTTATCGGGAAATGAAAGCGGCAGGTGTATTACCTAATATGGTGATGGTGTTTGGTCAAATGAATGAACCACCAGGGAGTCGTTTTCGGGTTGGTCAAGCGGCATTAACCATGGCTGAGTATTTTCGTGATGATGAACACCGTGATGTATTGTTATTGATTGATAATATTTTTCGGTTTATTCAGGCAGGCTCTGAAGTATCTGGTTTGATGGGACAAATGCCGTCACGACTCGGTTATCAACCGACGATGGGCACCGAGTTGGCCAGCTTAGAAGAACGTATTGCGAATACCAATAATGGGGCTATTACCTCTATTCAAGCTGTGTATGTGCCTGCTGATGATTTTACCGATCCGGCTGCGGTACATACGTTTTCTCACCTATCTGCGTCCATTGTATTGTCGCGACAACGCGCCAGTGAAGGACTATTTCCTGCTATTGATCCCCTACAGTCAAACTCCAAAATGGCCAGTCCAGGTATTGTTGGTGAACGGCATTATCAACTGGCGCAAAAAGTGCGCAGCACTTTGGCTCAGTATGCTGAGCTTAAAGATATTATTGCGATGCTTGGCTTAGAGCAACTGTCGCCGGAAGATCGTTCCGTCGTTGGGCGTGCGCGTCGGCTGGAACGTTTTCTTACTCAGCCATTTTTTACCACCGAACAGTTTACTAATCATAAAGGTAAACTTGTTAGTCTTGATGAGTCGTTAGATGGCTGCGAGCGTATCCTCAACGATGAATTTAAAGATTATCCTGAAAGTGCGCTTTATATGATAGGCAATATCGATGAAGCAAAACTAAAGAGCAGACCAAATAAACAGGCATCAAGTGCCACTGACACCGCAAGTACAGTGAAAAATGCCGCCAAAGCGGCTGGAGCAGACAATGAACATGCACCTTAAACTGCTTTTACCCTCACAGGTCTTTATTGATAAAACCGATATTAGCAACATTATTGTCGAAACGAGCAGTGGGTCGTACGGCTTATTACCGCATCGGCTTGACTGTGTGGCGGTGCTTACGCCGGGCATTCTGACTTTCTCAACCATCGCCGAGGGCGAAATATTCGTAGCCGTAGATGAAGGAGTGTTGGTGAAAACAGGACCCGATGTTTTGGTGTCTGTGCGTAATGCCCTAGTTGATAGCGATTTAACTAAGTTACGCGCCGCTGTTGAGCAAGACTTTCTCGCAATCAATGAGCAAGCCCTGCAAGTGCGTGCAGTAATGGCAAAATTGGAAAGCGGTTTTCTGCATAAGTTTGTTAGCTTTAAACAACAGTAAAGCGCCCTCAGCAAGGCAAATAATATGAATGAGCGTAAGTTGAAAACAGCTACTAAAGCAAAGCCGACATTAGCGACAAAAGTCGGCATTAAAGCCACGCGCAAGTTAAAAGCGCGCAGTCATTCGCAGCAACGAGTGTGGTTTGGCTTAGGAATGATGGGGTTAATTGGCTGGTCAGTCGCGATACCTACCTTAGTGGGAGCAAGTATCGGAGTCTATGTTGATGGTCATTATCCCAGTGAAAGATCTTGGACACTAGCCTTGTTAGTCGCAGGTTTGGCACTTGGTTGTTTTAATGCATGGCATTGGATAGAGAAAGAAGATCTGGCAATAGGTGAAGAGCACAAAGTCACCGCAGAGAAGGAACATAATGATGAGTGATACAGTGAACTTAATGCTGATCTGGTGCTTAGGTTTAGCATTGGGTGGTTTTTTTTTCGTAGGTCTTTGGTGGACGGTACAAAAAAGTATTCGTTCAGCGCATCCGGCGTGGTGGTTATTAAGCAGTTTGCTGGTGCGTATGACAGTAACTATCGCAGGCTTTTACTTAGTTGTAAGTCATGAAATGGCTAATGCGTCATTGCTACGTTTACTGATCTGTTTGTTTGGATTTATTTGCGCACGACTTATCACAGCCCGCGTGGTTGCGAAAATGACAGCTAGATTGGATACACCAGTACAGCAAGTAGCCGTTATTGAGCAGCTTAATCCACATGAAGGATCGCAACATGCACCTTAGTCCCGATGTCGTGATTTATTGGCAGCTTGGCTTTGTGAAAATTAATGCAACCATTGCTTTTACATGGGCACTGATGCTGCTGTTGACCCTTGGCTCTATGCTGATCACTCGAAATATATCAACTAACTTGCAACGTTCGCGCTGGCAAAATTTTTTAGAAATTATAGTCACGGGGATTGAAACGCAAATAGAAGAAGTTGGTTTGCAACAGGCGAAAAAATACCTCTATTTTCTTGGTACCTTATTTTTATTTTTGGTTAGTGCAAGTATCTTCACTATTGTTCCCGGCTATGAACCACCCACAGCGTCACTCTCAACGACAGCGGCACTGGCACTTAGTGTATTTATCGCGGTGCCAATGTTTGGCATTGCACAGCAGGGCGTTGTTAACTATCTCAAATCTTATATGGCGCCGACTATGATTATGTTGCCATTTAATATCATTAGTGAATTGTCACGCACATTGGCGTTGGCTGTGCGCTTGTTTGGCAACATGATGAGTGGTGCGATGATTATTGGTATCTTGTTGACCATCACCCCTTTTATTTTCCCTATCGTGATGACAGCACTAGGGCTACTAACTGGCATAGTACAAGCCTATATTTTTACTATTCTTGCAGCCGTCTATATTGCGGCCGCAACACAAACTCGCCAACCGGATAACAGATCAGACAGCAAGTGAATGCCACAATAATGAACATCAATTAATCTTAACATTACATTTTTGCTTACTTTAACAATGAAAGATTTTGGAGATCACATGGACAGTATGACAATGATTGCAATCGCCTCGATAATTATTTCGGGCATCACTACCAGTATTGGGTGTATAGGTCCGGCTCTTGGCGAAGGACGTGCAGTAGCTGCTGCACTGAGTGCCTTAGCTCAACAGCCTGATGCTTCAACGACCATCACGCGCACTTTGTTTGTTGGTCTGGCGATGGTTGAATCCACAGCGATTTATTGTTTTGTGGTATCGATGATCTTACTTTTTGCAAACCCGTTTTGGAATTATGCCATCGCGCAAGCCACAGGATTGTAAGCCATGTTAATTGACTGGTTCACTGTAGCAGCACAGGCTGTTAATTTTTTGATCTTGGTATGGTTGTTAAAACGTTATCTTTACCAACCTATTTTGCATGCTATTGACGACCGTGAGCAACGCATTGCCGATGAGCTCGATGCTGCTGCGGCTAAACAGCAACAGGCCAGCGCTGAGCGAGCTATATTTGAAGATAAAAATAACCAATTTGCTCAAGAGCGTGACACGTTATTACAGCAAGCAAAAGATGATGCTGATGCAAAACGACAGCAGTTACTGGCTCAGGCACAACAAGACGTTGCTGCATTACATGATAAACATCAAGCAATAATGGCCGCAGATGCTGAACATCTGACCAATATACTGAGGCGTAAAACCAGCGATGAAGTATTTGCTATCACCCGCAAAACCTTACACGACCTTGCAAGCGCAAGTTTAGAGCAGCAAGTCACTCAGGTATTTATAGCGCAATTAAGTGAGTTGCAGCCAGCGGCAAAAACGACGCTAGTAAAAGCACTCAAAGCCAGCAAAAAACCGGCATTATTAACGAGTGCATTTGAGTTGCCTGATATAGAGCGCGCTGCTATTGATAAAGCGATTAAAGCAACATTTGGCGCTGACATTGACTTAGAGTTTGCCACCTCAGCAGAGCTTATCAGTGGTATTGAGTTGAGTACTAATGGCCAAAAATTAGGCTGGAATATTGCTGACTACCTGCAGTCGCTTGAACAAGACGTTGTGGCGCTGCTAAAACAAAATGGCAAAGCTGTTGAGCAGGGAGCAGCTGACAACAAAACCAAGCGCAGTAGTGATAATAAACCAAACGATGAGCTGCCTGACCAAGAGCAAGATAAAGGCAAAGTGCTTACTAGCAAACCCATTACTAACATTGAAAACCACCATGAGTGATGCAACTAATACAACTAATACAACTAATAGCAGCCAATCTTCGGCTTTAATTCGCCAAGCAACAACAGCCTATCATAGCGAAACACTCGATAATATTTTCGACAACTCATTCTCTCGAATCGAAAAAGCTCGTAAGGCATTTTCGCCTCAAATGAAATCGTATGAGGTGGGTATAATTACCAATATTGCAACCGGTATTGCCAAAGTATCAGGATTACCCAGTGCCGGTTTTGAAGAGATGTTGATCTTTGCTGGCAATGTGCGAGGTATCGTTTTCAATGTCGATATAGATGAGTTAGGCGTGGTATTACTTGGCGATTACGCACATTTACAAGCTGGTGATGAGGTTCGACGCAGCGGTCATGTTATGGATATCGCTGTGGGTAATGAGTTATTGGGGCGCGTTATTAATCCTCTTGGTCAGGTGCTAGATGATGGGTTGCCTATTCAAGCCACGCAGCATTTACCAATCGAACGCACGGCAACGGCGATAATGGATCGCGCTGCGGTGACAGTGCCGTTACAAACGGGGTTGATTGTTATTGATGCCTTGATCCCAATAGGACGAGGGCAACGGGAGCTTATTCTGGGTGATCGACAGACCGGAAAAACCGCGATTGCCATCGACACTATTCTCAATCAACACGATAAAAATGTGCTCTGTGTTTATTGCGCGATAGGGCAACGGGCTTCGAGTGTGGCAAAGGCTGTGGCGACATTACGTGAACAAGGCGCAATGGCTTATACTGTGGTGGTGGTTACCGAAGGCAATGAACCGGCGGGCTTACAGTACATTGCCCCGTATGCAGCGATGAGTATCGCGGAATATTATATGCAACAGGGGCAAGATGTACTGATTGTTTTTGATGATTTAACCAAACATGCGCGCGCATACCGTGAACTGTCGTTGCTGCTTCGTCGTCCACCTGGGCGTGAAGCATTTCCTGGCGACATTTTTTATATTCACTCACGTTTACTTGAGCGCGCCACTCAATTAAATAAAGCACTTGGCGGTGGCTCACTTACTGCACTGCCTATTATTGAAACAGAAGCACAAAATATCTCAGCTTACATACCCACCAACTTAATTTCGATCACCGATGGGCAAATATATTTATCCCCATCGTTATTTGAATTGGGTGTTTTACCCGCTGTTGATGTTGGTAAATCTGTTTCGCGTGTTGGCGGCAAAGCTCAACTGGCAGCGTTTCGGGCTGTAGCGGGTGACCTAAAATTGACTTATGCACAATTTGAAGAGCTAGAAACATTTGCTCGCTTTGGTGCGCGTTTAGATCAAGATACCGCAAAATCAATTGAACATGGCCGCCGTATTCGCGCCAGTTTACGCCAGCCAGAATCATCTCCGCTTCCAGTCGCTGAACAAATCATATTATTACTTGCTTTGACTTCGGGCCTATTTGATACCATTGCATTAGCAAAAATGAGCGCAGCAAAAAATGCTTTACGAGGTATTATCAATCGTTTGCCTGCTGAATTATCAACGCGATTAGCAACCTCAGGATCATTAAGTGACGAGGATCATCAAAATATCATTGCCCTATCAAAACAAGCGCTGGCGAGTATTGAAGATAGTAATGCGCCATTGCTGGCTGACGGCTCTGAACAACCATGAGTAATACCGCTGCTAATTTGCGTCATAAAATCGACAGTGCCAGCGATTTAAAAGGAGTTGTGCGGACGATGAAGGCGCTTGCCGCATCGAGTATTAGTCAATACGAAAAATCTGTCAGCTCATTAACTGATTACTATCGAACGGTAGAATTAGGATTAAGCGCTACGATACAGGCGGTTGATGTTAATTTACCTGCAGTGGGTGCAATATCGAACACAGATAAGCAGGGCGATAATATAGTCAGTGCTATTGTGTTTGGCTCCGATCAAGGTTTAGTTGGGCAGTTCAATGAAGATATTGCTGACTTTGCAATTAAAGCACTGGCCGATTTAGGCGCGCAATCTCAGACCACACAACTGCAAGTGTGGGCGGTGGGTGAGCGAGTCTACTCACGACTCGCCGATGCCGGTTTATCTATGGAAAAAAGTTTTACGGTGCCCACGAGCATAAATGAGATCACCGCGTTGGTTGGGCAAATTCAAATTGATAGCGAAACACACCTTGCTAATGCAAGCGCTGCACGTGTTTATGTATTTTATAATCAGATGCAATCGGGCGCTCAATATCAGCCAATATCACAACGATTACTGCCGCTTGATCAAAAATGGCAACGAGAGTTAGCACAAATCCCTTGGCCGACAAAACGATTACCCGAAATTTTAGGTAGTAATGATATGACACTACGGGCATTGATCCGCGAATACATATTTATTTCGCTTTATCGCGCCTGTGCCGAGTCGTTGGCCAGTGAAAATGCTAGCCGGCTTGCGGCGATGCAGCGTGCAGAAAAAAACATAGAAGAATTATTAGACAATCTCGGTAAAGAGTTTCATGTGCTAAGGCAAAGCTCTATTGATGCAGAGCTAAGCGATGTACTGGCAGGTTATGAATTACTTAACTTGAATGCTGATTAAATAATCTATTAAGCCTTGTAACTCAAAATGAAGTTAGAACTAAGATATTTGCGTATTTCGCATCTTAATTTGTTGAGTTATTGAGTAACACGTTTTTTATAGTCAAGGTGATGTAATATTTGTTGATATTTCCAGCATAGTGTAGCCATATTTCAGCTCTTTTAACGATAAGTTCTGCTATATTGAAATAAAGAGAGTATATATTGCTAATATTAGTTAGTGATTGTGTGCTCAAATAATAACCTTGCAAGCACAAAAACAACAGATTGCTCTAATTATCTAGTTTTTATCGGGCGATTGATTTATTTTTTGTGCCTTTTGTGAACTTTTATGGCAATAAAGCTAGATAAATTAAAAATATAGTTAACACTTATAACTAATAGGCCGATAATACACATAGTTAAATAATAAGGTAGATCGCATGGCTTCAAGTTTGTCTTTTCAGGACCTAAGCATAAGTAAAAAAATTCACGCTATCACGAGTATTGCTGTTATCGCTTTTGTGGTTATTGTATTAATCAATTATATTTCGATGGTGGACAATCGGGGCTCATTAGACGAACTTGAAAAAACATCTTATCAAGTGGTAAAACTAACATCAGCGAACGTCGGGTTACTTGAAAAATTAGATGAGCTTTATACACAAGCAGTTACATTTGGCGAACAAGATATTGTTGATAAAGCAAAAGAGACGCTGACAGCATTAACTGAGAATCTTGACGCAATAAATAATATTAATAGTACCTACATTGATAGGCAAACACGCACACAGTTAACCGAATACGCTGCTATATCAACAAAAATTGCTAACGATATGATCAGTGGAACTGCTGATTTTAGTAAAATCCAGCAGCAAGCACAATCTAAAACCAATATGTATAACTCGGTGTTGCAAAGTCTTAAAGCTGCTCAGCAACGTGCCGATGCGCGCTTTTTTGAGTTGGTAAAAAATACCAAGTCACGCTCTGATCATGCATTAACGTTAATGCTGGTTGTGTCATCTGTTTCATTGTTATTACTATTATTTATGGCTATTTGGATTGCTCGTGGAATTGCTGCCGCCGCCAGTGATGCGGCTGGCAATTTACGCTTATTAGGTGAGGGGAAAGGCTCTCTTAGCACGCAGCTTACAGTTCGTAGTGAAGATGAAATCGGCCAAGTTGCAATTAACTTCAATACATTTATAGCCTTGTTAAGAGAGTCGGTACTCGAAGTAATGGCGGTGTGTGAACCCTTGATGGAAAACTCAACGCGCTTAGTGCAAGGCATGGAACAAGCAGAAAATGCGACCAGCAAGCAAACCGCAGATGCTGAAATAGTTAAACAGTCGATGGAAGAAATGAAGCAAAGTGTAGGAGACATTTCACATTCGGCAGCAAGTGCCTCACGTGCAGCGCAAACGGCTGAGCAAGAAGTGGAACAAAGCCGTTCACAGATCCGAACATCGGTCACTGAATCTCAGACGTTAAGCGCTGAAATTAATCGTGCCGCTTCGACAATTAACAAGCTAGCGGATGATACAAAAAATGTAACTCAGATACTTAATGTGATCACTTCGATTGCAGAGCAAACCAACTTGTTAGCACTTAATGCTGCTATAGAAGCTGCGCGAGCGGGTGAACAAGGGCGTGGTTTCGCTGTGGTTGCTGATGAAGTCAGAGAGTTGGCATCGCGTACGGCTAAATCAACCAATGAAATTCGTGAATTATTAAACACCTTAACCAGTGCTGCAAACGAGTCGGTTAGCGCTATGACATCGGCGCGTGATATGGCCAGTAATAATGCAACAGCGGCAGAAAATACAGGTATTTCAATTGAAAAAATTGCAGAGCAAATGCTTGAAATTAATGGTATGAACTCACAAATTGCAGCAGCCACTGAAGAGCAAACATCAGTTGCGGCAATGGTGGTCGAAAATGTATCTAATATGCATACATCATTCGAAGATACTATGGCTTCGCTTACTGCAGTTCGTGATGTGGCGAAGAACTTACATTACTTGTCTGATAATCTATTGGATGCGACGGCTAAATTTAAAGTCGAATAACCTTGTGGTTATAATAAAAAACGCCTTGTGGTTAGATACCACAAGGCGTTTTTTATTTAAGTTATAACAGCTAGAAAGTTGCGATTACTTTCACTGCATCACTCACTTTACTGCTATCAATATAGCCAATAGCATCGGCATTACTCGAAACAAAGTCGATTACCGCTTGGTCATTATCTAGTTTTTCTGGCGGTGTACCTTTACCAGTAAAAACCAATTTTGACCAATAGGCATTAAGTTGGCTACTTGATTTACCAACCACTTTGTCATTGAATTCATCAGCAATACTGTTGCCGTTTTGATTTACTGGATTTACTTTCACACCATCCGCGAATGACTTGCTTTTGCCAAGGTAGATTTTTTTGATTTCATCTTGGTCTATCGCGTTGGCATTACCTGTATTTACGATCACAGTAACGCCTGCAAACGCACTAAATGAACAGGCAGACATAAGACCCGCTAAAATTAGTTTTTTCATAACCATCCCCTTAAAAAACCAAATCAACAGCAACGGCAATAACATCCGTTTCAGTATCTGAGATATCATCATTAAAACGGCTAAAATCAACTTTTAGTGCCGCAGATGGGTGAAAGTCGTAACGAGTTCCGATAGTGTATACATTACTTTGTGCACGAACACCATCGAGTGCCTGATTAATCCCATTATTGAGAGGAGGCACTTGGGTTACTTGATCAAAGCGAGATTTGTCATGTTTGTCGTCATTATCTTCATAGGTAAAATGAACGATCCACTCATCCATACGATAACCAATCGACGCATAATATTGTGATTGTTTTGCTAAGATACTTTTTTCAACTTCAAACTGTGTATATTCGGCATCAAATAATATGTTGTTATAGTCAATCGAAAAACCCACACCAATAAATGTACCGTCATCTTCATTTATAGCAATATCATCAGCTTGAGTTATTAGGCCGTTGTCGCGCAGTAATTGTTCAAGGCCATTAATAGCTTGTCCGCCAGCTTCACCATTGCTTAAATCAATAGAGGTTTCAGCAACTAAGTAAGCAGCGCGAACACTAAACCAATCATACGATAGAGTCCAGTTAACCCCTGCGATGTCGTTTAGTTTGGCTTCATCATTGTTTGTAACTGCTGCAATGTCACCATCAAAGCCACCATAAATGACTTGTAAGGTTGAATCCCAATCTCCTATTTGTGAAGTGTGCAGTAGGCTCAAGCCTTCATAGGTAGAAAATGGAATACTATAAACAGACTGCGGTGGTCTTACCCAGCGATAAGCATAGCCAACATCTAAGAAGTCAGAGTAGCGATAAAAAGGCACACGCATTTTACCCGCACTGAGTTGCAGCTCATCGGTAAATTCGTATGTTAAATAAGCCCATTCAAATTCGGCATCAAAGCTATTGTTACCACGGGCTACAATTTGTGCAGTTGCACTGAGCTTATCTTGTAAATCAGCCGATAATTGTAAAGCAAAAACGCTTTCATTTTTAAATGAAATGTCGTTGTCGTACCCGTATCGAGTTGTATTATCATCCAATGTTTTGCCACCAACAATAGAGGCAAAACCATTAATACGCACTTCTGCAAATGAGCTTGCAGATGCGCATACAGCACATAAAGCAATTGCGAGAGGAAGTTTTTTCATTGTGTATCCTAAGTTTTTAGTATGTTGATTTCAGCTAGAGTATAGGAGTAAATATGTGAATTATCGACAATTTAACAGTATCATTTTGATTTTATATATGTATTTTTTAAAATGAGGTAAGTGTGGTAGGTAACTTGAAAACAACCCGTACGATCAGCCGAGCTGATCTAATTATATTGCGAATGTAGGCTCCCCTAATAGCAGCCTAATCAGATAAAATAGGTGTTAACATCAACTCTGACGAGAAATTCAGTAATGCAGCGAACTATAAAAATAGCAGTTTAAAGTGCAGGGGGTTAGTTATTACTTTCTTTGTAATGTTCTTCACGTGCGGCTTGTAATTCTTCAACGAGCTGTTGGGCTTTTTGCTTGGTTTTTTCGGTTAACTCGCCTGCTGCTTCTTTACTTTCAAGCCAGGCATCTAAAGCCACCTCTTTGCCATCATCATACATATCAAGGCCAAGTTTTTTACTTTCTTGCAGTAGCTCATCAAGTGATTCACCTTTAAATTGATTGCTGGTTTCTTTTACTTCATCCCATGCATCATTAAGTGCTTTTTTAACCTCAGCTTTTGCTTCAGCCGCTTCTTTTTTTGCTTCGCTGGCGTCTTCGCAACCGGTTAGTGCTACACAGCCTAATAAAACTAAACTTGCTAATTTGTTCATATTTGTTCCTTTGTATAATAATGATGTCCCGAGGAATATTTCCTCTGGTACAGTATTGATGGCAATCTTAAAACAAGCAATATACAGGCTAGAAAATGAATATACCTCGAACAGCACGACTTAATTTTAAATTAATGGATGAAAATGACAGTGCGCTACTGTTTGAACTCGATAACGACCCACAGGTTATGGAGTACCTTACTCGTGGCAAGACGACGACCATGAGCACCATCAAAGACGTTTTTATTCCGCGCATGCAAGCCTACCGCAATCCACAACAGGGCTGGGGGCTTTGGCAAGTTAACCTTAATGATAATGACAGCTTTATTGGTTGGATATTAATTCGGCCAATGGGGTTTTTTACTGCAGAGCCTGATTTTAGTGATATTGAAATTGGCTGGCGTTTTAAACGCACAAGTTGGGGTAAAGGTTACGCCAGTGAAGCCGCGCAAGCCGTTGCCGATGTGATCACCGCCAATGCTGAGATCAAGGCACTTAGCGCCACTGCACTAAAAGACAATAACGGCTCGATTAAAGTGATGGAAAAGCTGGGTCTGCAGTTTATTGAACAATATACCCATAGCGACGAGTTCGGCGAGTTACCAGCCGTGTTATATCGAAAATCTGTGTAAAGCTGTTTATTGTAGTTTGACCCTTGTTAACTGAATGTGTATTAATGGGGTTAATAAAATAATCAAAAAATAAAATCAACAAGGAATTAAATATGTTTGCAGGTGTAAAACATTTACTGATTTTTAGTGTCATTGTAATGCAGTTACACATAACGGCATTGGCAGCTAGTGGCAAAACAGCCCAAGCGGCAGTGGCTATGCCCGATAGTTACAGTAGTGACGTAGCAAGAGCCATTTTGGAGCAGGGCGGTAACGCGGTTGATGCAGCCATTGCTGCGCAGTTTGTATTAGCCGTTACTTTGCCTGAAGCGGGAAACATTGGCGGTGGTGGTTTTATGCTGATCCAAAAAGACGGGCAAGGCGACTTTATAGATTACCGCGAAACAGGTCCAATTGCCGCCCATCGCGATATGTATTTGGATGACAAAGGTAATGTGGTTGCAAATAAATCGATATACGGCATTCACGCCAGTGGTGTACCCGGTAGTGTGGCTGGCATGTGGCTTGCTCATCAAAAACACGGCACACTTGATTGGAAAACCCTTGTTGAGCCTGCAGTAAAGTTAGCCGAGCAGGGTTTTATTGTTCACCCTAAATTAGCCAGCAGTATTGAGCGCTACATTGCCCGCATGGCTAAAAAAGACGTAACAATTAACTTTGCTGATTATTTTGCCAACGCTAAAGCGAATCAAAACTTTAAGCAACCTGAGCTTGCAGCCACGTTAAAACGTATTCGCGAGCAAGGTAAGGCAGGATTTTATGAAGGCGAAACGGCTAAAATCATTGCCGATTTTATGGCTGAACATGGCGGGATCATTACGCAAGCGGATTTAAAAGCCTATCAAGCAAAATCACGTACCCCGATGAAAGCCGCTTGGAACGGTTACCAAGTACTTACATCACCACCACCAAGCTCCGGCGGTATTGCAATAATACAATGGTTAAAAATGTACGAGCTGACTAAACCCAAAGCAGGGCTTGAGCACAACTCCACAGCATATATTCATTTATTAGCAGAAATTGGCAAACGCGTATTTGCTGATAGAGCAGAGTACTTAGGTGATCCAGACTTTTTTGATGTGCCAAAGAGCGAACTAATCGCCATGGATTATCTTAAAAAGCGCAGTAGCAGCATCACACTCGATAAAATATCGACGACTGAAAACATTAAACCAGGGTTACATGAAAGCGAACAAACCACGCATTTTTCTATAGTTGATAAATGGGGTAATGCAGTATCGAATACCACCACCATTAACTTAGGTTATGGCAGTGGTGTAGTCGTTGCTGGCGCGGGCTTTTTGCTTAACGATGAAATGGATGACTTTAGTGCCAAACCAGGGGTGATGAATGTATTTGGCGCGCTCGGTGGTAAAGCTAACGAAATCCAGCCGTATAAGCGTATGCTTAGCTCAATGACGCCAACTATCTTACTCAAAGGCAATAAAGTTAAAATGGTCACCGGCTCACCTGGCGGCACCACCATAATAAGCTCGGTGTACGAATCTATTTTAAACGCGGTTGAATTTAATATGAGCGCCGATGAAGTGGTAAATAGCCCGCGTTTTCATCATCAACTTTGGCCTAAAAATGTCATACGTCATCATGCAGGGTTAGATGCAAACGTTGTTAAAGCACTAGAGAAAATGGGCTACACCTTAGACGAGCGCCATTTTGGTGATATGCATGTGATCATCGAACGTGATGGCAAACTAGATGCCGGCTCAGAAGCATCAGGGCGCGGTAAGGCGATGGTGTTTTGATCGCAGCTTTAAGCGGTAAGTCATAAGTTGTAAGATTGCTTGGTGTTAAATTAGGCGATTGTAGTTGGGGGGAGGGTAACGAAGCCCAATTACAAAAAGGTTTTAGGAGCTAGGTAACTAGGTGTTAGGGGAGTGACTCGTAGGCGCGAGTTTACCTCGCGCAGTACACAGTTTAATAAAATTGGGTGTCAGCGAACGACTCGCCATAGCATATGGTATCACCAGTACCAAAAGTAGGCGCTTGGAAGCGAAGGCCCTTGTCGAAGCTCAAAAACAAAAGGAATTAACATTGCGCTGAGCAATAACTATTTAGTGTCACAAGGTTTAGCGTCATTGAGAAATATTTGGATCAATATTGATAACGGGAGATGAACCGCCCATAGCACTTCCTGTTAATGAAAAGCGCATGATGGGTGGTGTGAGGGCTGGAGGTTAGAGACCTCCGACTACCGATTATGTTTTGTTTTAACTTGTTAATAATTTTGAAAACAATACATTGGAAACATCTTTACCAAATTTCTCAATATTTTCGGGACCGCCATAAGGGTAATCTTCACTCGACTGTTCCTTGAGATATTAATGAAGAGCAATAGCACTATCATGAGCAATATCAAAAAAAGGAACTGCTGGGTGTTTATAGTTTGGATCAAAGTGAACAACCCATTTGTTCCTAAATTCAACTATTTTACTTTGATATTCCGTGAACTCTTGTTGTGTTTTATCAATTGATTTAAAAAGGTAACTACGAAAATGATCGTGGTCTTTTACAACCTTTTTCCAATGGCACTCTTCACTATAAGACCCAAAAATTTTGCACCAATTTATTACAGTGTCATATAAAAGAACATTATTTAAATGTGTAAATGGACTCAAATCTTTATACGAACTATCTAACTCAATACATTTATCTTCAATAACTAAAAATGAGTGGTACGAACGAAAAAAAGCATTTAACCATTCAAACCTACTTTGTATCTCATTAAATTTTGGCAAGCAACGCTCCTTGAACATTAGATTTTGTAGAATATATAATCTACAGAACCATTCCATTTTTTAATTAAATGACCACATTCTTCACATTCAAATTTTCTCTTTTCACGAGAAATTTGTATTTCTTCAACAACTCGATAGCCCTGCTCACAATTAGAACATTGCTCTTTAAATTCAGATTTACGCTTCATTGCTCATCTCACATTAAATTACTTAAATTTATAAGGGTAGCTGTTTTAAAACTTGGAGTTTTAGAAGCTGATTAAAAAAATAACGCCCGCATTTGCGGCTGGTTTGGAGCGCAGCGGAAAACCAGTCCAACAACATGCGTTTGTGTACGCCCGACATGGGCATTAACTTATGAGGTGAAAGTCCTCTGTAGGAAGATCACCGTTTAAATAACATACTGTTATTAAACGATAGACACTCGCGAATGGCAAGGGCTAAATCGCAAGAGATAGTCTGGAGGAAGCCACTAGCATTCTTTATGATAAATAAAAGTGAGCTGATGAACAAAAACATCATATGAGGCGTAGGCTTGAGACGAGCTAGCACAAGATAGCGAAGTCATGTGATCTAACGGCCACCGTAAATGATGCAGTTGTGCAGAGAAAGTCGATGCACCTGTTCTTTATAGGTAAAAAAGGGGGAGATCTGATAAACACGCATTCGCGCTAACGCTTGGAGGAGGGTTAGCGAACGACTCGCCATAGCCTGTGGTATCACCAGTACCAAAAGTAGGCGCTTGGAAGCGAAGGCCCTTGTCGAAGCTCAAAAACAAAAGTAATTAATATTGCGCTAGGCAATGACTACTTAGCTTCACAAGGTTTAGTGTCATTGAGAGATATTTGGATCAATATTCATTACGGGAGATGAACCGCCCATTGCACTTCCTGTTAATGAAAAGCGCATTATGGGTGGTGTGGGGGCTGGAGGTTAGAGACCTCCGGCTACCCGATTAGTTGTACTTTTCTTTGTTAAGCATTTTAGGTACACGTAGTGCCATTACAAAAGCCAAAGAACAAACAACTGCTAAATATGCAAACCATGATAATTGGTATAAACCGAGTAAATTACTTAAATTATGTGACATAAAGAAAACAAATAACGCAGAAAATGCTAAGTATTTTACGGGTAATGTTTCTTGTATTTTAAGCTGACCAAAATAAAAACCTACACCGCCAATTAAACCAGCAACTATAACGCTTAATGCTACACCTAAAATATTAATATCAACATCCGATTTATAGACCGCGTAGTAACGAAAGGCAAAACCGAAAACTATTAGAAACGATGTAAATAGGCTTGATTGTTTAAAAATGCTCAATGTAACTCCTTGTACAGCTAACGCTTTAAACAGCGGAAAACGCTAGCGTTTTGGCGCAGCCAGCGAGTGGTTTTTCGATGATTTAACTTATTAGGCAAACACTTACGCATGATGTCTACGAATATGTTTGATAAGACCATTATCATCAAACTCTAGAGACATTATATTAGTACTTGTATACTCAATGACCTTATCCATGTGGCTTGGTTTGACTTTAGCGTGTTCCGTATATTTGACGAATACCACATTGCTTCCAATCATCATCTGGTCAATTTTAATTTCACTGAATGTTACTTTGTCTTTCATCTTCGCAATCATCCCTTGTCGAAGCTCTTCCTTACTCGTGATAGTGACATTAAATTTCAGATGTTCATCAATAAATTCATCAGCCAAAAATGAAATGAAATGATCTATGTCTTCGACGGTAGTGTTTGGCTGTTGCCTCGCATTTTTTGCTTGTATGAATGCTTCAGCCTTTTGTTTTAATACACTTTCAGGCAGTGTCTCATCTGCAAGAGCAGATAGTGAGAAAATAATTAAGGTAATTAACGATATTAAAAATTTCATTGGACTATCCTTGTTTGCTTAACTGTTTAATGATGCGGACCCAAAGAACCGCATATTAATTTTTAGGGTTACTACTAAAATGCTTTGCATAAGGTGCCCTGATGGAAGATCATTTGCCACCTCCCATTTATCAGAGCCCATATTGAACATCGTAATGAGTAAATAGCGGTTGTTTCACCACCTTTTACCATTACAGCTTTATAAAGTAACTGGGCACAATTTGGCGCTAAATGTCTCAATTCATATTCAGATGCACTGATCTTAGGTGGCAATTCTGATGGCAGACGCTCCAGAGCTTCTTTTTTCCAAATCGAACTCCAGAGCCACCAATTTCAGTGAACTCATCCGCAATTAGTTCATCCAATTCGCCGTATGAAGCTCTGGTCTCAGCCTTAAATAAATGCTCTTCTAATTCGATGAGCTTCGCCTTTAAATTTTCCACCAAATCTCCAAGTAACCCTAACGAGTCTGTAGAATAACCCGTTTTTAATTTATTTTTATTGATGCATTAACCATAGCTGAGTTCCTATTTTGATTCAATCGACAACTGACTTTTACGTAAAATATAAAAAGAGGACTTGGTGTTGCTTTAATTGGCGTTTTGGAAGGTATAACAGGTGTTTAAGTGGCTTATTTGGAGAGGTAGCAGCTTACCTTTATTAATGCATCGTGTTTTACAGCTTTTCTATCTGATGAACTAAGCAATACAGTTGTCGCAGAATGAAGTGAGGCATTCACTTTCGTTTGACCGCGCAAGGTCAATTTATTCATGCCTTTGTTAACTGTAATATTCCGCTTTTTACCATAAGGAAAGCAGGCTCAATACAACCGAGTCTTTTACCATTCCTTAATAAAACATTTTCGTTGCTAAATTAGGCTATCTATTTTGACAGTCTATTTTAATCTTTATTTTGTCGGTGTAGCTCATTTTCCGTCTGCCAATGCTTATCAGCTAACGGTGGATTTAGATCATTGGATCCGCCGCAGGATAAGAATGTGCTACTGGCGGCAATGGCGCTCTTTATAAAAGGAATAGCACGCACTAAAGTACGCAGTTTAATGAAATTGGTGGTCAGTGAGCGACTGGCCATAGCATGCGGTATCACCAGTACCAAAAGTAGGCGCTTGGAAGCGAAGGCCCTTGTAGAAGCTCAAAAACAAAAGGAATTAACATTGCGATAGGCAATGACTATCTAGCGTCACAAGGTTTAGCGTCATTAAGAGATATTTGGATCAATATTCACTACGGGAGATGAACCGCCCA